>NZ_JAWRWY010000020.1:0-157375 GCF_046535315.1 Paraburkholderia sp. SIMBA_027 | reverse complement strand
CAGGACCGTGAAACGACTCTACGCCGATGATAGTGCGGATTGCCCGTGTGAAAGTAGGTAATCGTCAGGCTTCTTATTGCGAAACCCCGGCCCTAAAAAGCCGGGGTTTTTGCTTTTCCGCTCTCCCTATAAGTGAGAGCGTTGTGGGTTCGGCGCCGAACAAAGTGCTTGACACGATTCGGAACTTACCCCATAATCATCAGTTCTCTACGGAGGGGTGCCCGAGTGGCTAAAGGGGGCAGACTGTAAATCTGTTGGCTTACGCCTACGTTGGTTCGAATCCAACCTCCTCCACCAGAATTCAGCTGAAGTTAAGTGTCGGGAATCGGCAGTAGTCGGAAAAACTTCGCGGGTGTAGCTCAATGGTAGAGCAGAAGCCTTCCAAGCTTACGACGAGGGTTCGATTCCCTTCACCCGCTCCAGCGACGCAATAAAGCAGTTTAGAGCAGTTTTTGCCCATGTGGCTCAGTGGTAGAGCACTCCCTTGGTAAGGGAGAGGTCGGCAGTTCGATCCTGCCCATGGGCACCAGCCGGTATCTAGCAGGCCTCCAGAGGCCTCGCATCGAGCAGGCAGCAGCAACCCAGTGATTGTTTGCGCGCCCCGCGCAACGTACGGAAAAATCCTCTTAGGAGTCGAAAATGGCCAAGGGTAAGTTTGAGCGGACCAAGCCGCACGTGAACGTGGGCACGATCGGTCACGTTGACCACGGCAAGACCACGCTGACGGCAGCTATCACGACGGTTCTGACCAAGAAGTTCGGTGGCGAAGCCAAGGCGTACGACCAGATCGACGCGGCACCGGAAGAAAAGGCACGTGGTATTACCATCAACACCGCGCACGTCGAGTACGAAACGGCTAACCGCCACTACGCACACGTCGACTGCCCGGGCCACGCTGACTACGTGAAGAACATGATCACGGGCGCGGCACAGATGGACGGCGCGATCCTGGTTTGCTCGGCTGCTGACGGCCCGATGCCGCAAACGCGTGAGCACATCCTGCTGGCACGTCAGGTTGGCGTTCCGTACATCATCGTCTTCCTGAACAAGTGCGACATGGTCGACGACGCCGAGCTGCTCGAGCTGGTCGAAATGGAAGTGCGCGAGCTTCTGTCGAAGTACGACTTCCCGGGCGACGACACGCCGATCGTCAAGGGTTCGGCCAAGCTGGCGCTGGAAGGCGACACGGGCGAGCTGGGTGAAGTGGCGATCATGAGCCTGGCCGACGCGCTGGACACGTACATCCCGACGCCGGAGCGCGCAGTTGACGGCGCCTTCCTGATGCCGGTGGAAGACGTGTTCTCGATCTCGGGTCGTGGCACGGTGGTGACGGGTCGCGTTGAGCGCGGCATCGTCAAGGTCGGCGAAGAAATCGAAATCGTCGGTATCAAGCCGACGGTGAAGACGACCTGCACGGGCGTGGAAATGTTCCGCAAGCTGCTCGATCAAGGTCAGGCAGGCGACAACGTCGGTATCCTGCTGCGCGGCACGAAGCGTGAAGACGTCGAGCGCGGCCAGGTTCTGGCCAAGCCGGGTTCGATCACGCCGCACACGCACTTCACGGCTGAAGTGTACGTGCTGAGCAAGGACGAAGGCGGCCGTCACACGCCGTTCTTCAACAACTACCGTCCGCAGTTCTACTTCCGTACGACGGACGTGACGGGCTCGATCGAGCTGCCGAAGGACAAGGAAATGGTCATGCCGGGCGACAACGTGTCGATCACGGTGAAGCTGATCGCTCCGATCGCGATGGAAGAAGGTCTGCGCTTCGCAATCCGCGAAGGTGGCCGTACCGTCGGCGCCGGCGTCGTCGCGAAGATCATCGAGTAAGTTTTTGCCAGTCTCGTTGATCGACTAGGTGGTTTCGGGGTGGTGGTTACCATCACCCCAAATGGTTTAGGGGTATAGCTCAACTGGCAGAGCGTCGGTCTCCAAAACCGAAGGTTGGGGGTTCGATTCCCTCTGCCCCTGCCAACTTTACGCGCTACGGCGCGTTGTTCTTTAAGGTGTTATGGCGAATCCTTCCGTCGAAACTGTAAATACTTCCAGCGACAAGCTGATGCTTGCAGCAGGTGTATTGTTGGTTGTGGCCGGGTTCGTAGGGTTCTACTGGCTCGGTAGCCAGGAGTGGTATGTCCGCGGTGCAGCGCTTGCAGTTGGCGTGATCGCGGGGGTGGTAGTCGGTCTTCTCTCGGCGCCCGGCAAGAGCTTCATCGCGTTTGCCAAAGACTCGTACAAAGAAGTTCGCAAGGTCGTCTGGCCGACTCGTAAAGAGGCCACGCAAACGACGTTGGTGGTCTTCGGTTTTGTGCTGGTAATGGCCATCTTTCTGTGGGTTTGCGACAAATCCATCGAATGGGTGATTTTCTCGGCGATTCTGGGTTGGAAATGATATGAGCGATACACCGGCATCCCCGAGCGGAAAACGTTGGTATGTGGTGCACGCCTACTCCGGCATGGAGAAGAGCGTGCAACGTGCGCTTCAAGAGCGCATCGATCGTGCCGGCATGCAAGACAAGTTTGGCCAGATCCTCGTCCCGACTGAAGAAGTCGTCGAGGTGAAGGGTGGTCACAAATCAGTGACCGAACGTCGTTTCTTCCCGGGCTACGTCCTGGTCGAAATGGAAATGACGGACGAAACGTGGCACCTCGTGAAGAACACGGCAAAGGTGACGGGTTTTGTCGGCGGGGCGCGTAATCGCCCGAGTCCGATTTCGCCGCGCGAAGTCGAAAAGATCATGTCGCAGATGCAGGAAGGCGTTGAGAAGCCGCGCCCCAAGACCCTGTTCGAAGTCGGCGAGATGGTCCGCGTGAAGGAAGGTCCGTTCACGGACTTCAACGGCAGCGTCGAAGAAGTCAACTACGAAAAATCGCGCGTCCGGGTCTCCGTCACCATTTTTGGCCGCGCCACACCAGTCGAACTCGAATTCGGCCAGGTCGAAAAGCTGTAAATCGAATACGACGGATCGCATCTTTGGTGCGGTCCGTTTTTCCGCGCTTACGGTCCGCGTCATGGCCGTAGAGGAGCGCCAGTAGTCCAGTCGGCTGTGGAAGATGTTTGGTACAGCGAAGATTGGGTGACAGCGCGCTACCACTCACCCGAACGCTCACGCGTTCCAAAGAGGTTTTCAACATGGCAAAGAAAATCATCGGCTTTATCAAGCTGCAGATTCCTGCAGGTAAAGCCAACCCGTCGCCGCCGGTCGGTCCGGCACTGGGCCAGCGCGGCCTGAACATCATGGAGTTCTGCAAGGCGTTCAACGCGCAGACTCAAGCTCTGGAACCGGGTCTGCCGATTCCGGTCGTGATCACCGCGTTCGCGGACAAGAGCTTTACGTTCGTCCTGAAGACGCCGCCGGCTACGGTTCTGATCAAGAAGGCAGCGAAGGTCGACAAGGGTTCGGCCAAGCCGCACACCGACAAGGTCGCTACGATCACGCGCGCACAAGCCGAAGAAATCGCCAAGACCAAGATGCCGGACCTCACGGCAGCCGATATGGATGCAGCGGTCCGCACGATCGCTGGTAGCGCCCGCTCGATGGGCATCGTCGTGGAGGGCGTGTAAATGGCTAAGATTTCGAAGCGTCAAAAGGCTCTGGCCGCCAAGATCGATCGCCAGAAGCAATACGCAATCGTCGACGCACTGTCGCTCGTGAAGGAATGCGCAACGGCGAAGTTCGACGAGTCGATCGACGTCGCAGTCCAGCTCGGCATCGATGCGAAGAAGTCGGACCAGGTCGTTCGTGGTTCGGTCGTTCTGCCCGCAGGTACCGGCAAGTCGGTTCGCGTTGCTGTGTTCGCGCAAGGTGAGAAGGCTGAGCAGGCTAAGGCAGCTGGCGCGGAAATCGTCGGCATGGAAGACCTCGCCGAGCAGATCAAGGGCGGCAACCTGAACTTCGACATCGTGATCGCTTCGCCGGACACGATGCGTATCGTCGGTACGCTGGGTCAGATCCTCGGCCCGCGCGGCCTGATGCCGAACCCGAAGGTCGGTACGGTTACGCCGGACGTCGCCACCGCGGTCAAGAACGCGAAGGCTGGTCAGGTGCAATTCCGTGTCGACAAGGCCGGTATCATCCACGCGACCATCGGCCGTGCTTCGTTCGAGCCGACCGCGCTGCGCAGCAACCTCGACGCGCTCCTCGAAGCGCTGACGAAGGCCAAGCCGGCAACGAGCAAGGGCGTGTACCTGCGCAAGATCGCTGTTTCGAGCACGATGGGTGTTGGCGTTCGCGTCGACCAGTCGTCGCTGGCAGCCTGATCGCCGCGGTAAGCGTCGCAACAAGTTTTGCCGCGCTGAAGTCTGGAACGTAGCTTGCTACCCAGATCGCAGTGCGGATTTAAAGGGCTTTGGGCGGTTGTGCAGCGGCAGTCCGCGCGGCACAACCGGTTGTCAAAGACCGTTGGCGGAAGTGCAGTCGTTGGGTGCTTCCTTAATGCAAAGCCAACGCAGATGGCGAACCCGAAAAAGTTTTGAAGTGCTGATGTGAGCTGAACCAGGTGGAAACGCCTGAAGATGCAAACTGATTTACTCCGGACTGGTCGGTCGCCGTTGTTGAACGCGGCATCTGGCGCAATCGCGTTGGGTGTCGAATCTGGAGGTTAACCGTGCCACTGAACAAAGAAGGTAAGCAGGCCGTCGTGGCTGAAGTCTCCGCGCAAGTCGCGAAGGCTCAGACCATGGTGTTGGCCGAGTATCGTGGAATCGCGGTTGGCGATCTGACCAAGCTGCGCGCGAAAGCGCGTGAGCAGCAGGTGTACCTGCGCGTGTTGAAGAACACGCTGGCGCGTCGCGCTGTCGAAGGTACCCCGTTTGCTCCGCTGGCAGAGCAGATGACTGGCCCCCTGATCTACGGCATCTCGGAAGATGCCATTGCTGCAGCGAAGGTCGTGAACGACTTCGCAAAGAGCAATGACAAGTTGGTCATCAAGGCTGGTTCCTACGAAGGCAAGGTGATGGACGTGGCAGGCGTGCAAGCGCTGGCCAACATCCCGAGCCGCGAAGAACTGCTCTCGAAGCTGCTGTTCGTTATGCAAGCTCCTGTCTCCGGCTTCGCGCGTGCACTCGCCGCGCTGGCAGAGAAGAAGCAAGCAGAAGCTGCTTAAGTTCAAGCAGCAGACGAACAAGCAAGAGCGAGCGAAGATCGCTAGCTGTTTCCGAATTCAAATCTGGAGTAATTTCAAATGGCAATCGCAAAAGAAGACATCCTCGAAGCCGTTGGCTCGATGTCGGTTCTCGAACTGAACGAACTGGTCAAGGCATTCGAAGAGAAGTTTGGCGTGTCGGCAGCTGCTGTGGCAGTCGCTGGCCCGGCAGGCGGCGGCGCAGCTGCTGCTGCTGAAGAGCAGACCGAATTCACGGTCAACCTGCTCGAAGCAGGCGCGAACAAGGTTTCGGTCATTAAGGCCGTTCGTGAACTGACGGGTCTCGGCCTGAAGGAAGCGAAGGACCTGGTCGACGGTGCACCGAAGCCCGTGAAGGAAGCGGTGCCCAAGGCTGCTGCTGAAGAAGCGAAGAAGAAGCTGGAAGAAGCCGGCGCGAAGGCTGAAATCAAGTAAGTTTCAGCGCGCTGTGCGAAGGCTGGCGGTTTTTACACCGCCGGCCTTTTTGTGCTTTGTGGGGACTGCGTTTTTGTGTTCGATTTTCAGGAGTCGGAGGCAGGATGCGGGACCCAGAAGCCAAAGAAAAACGTCTTGTTCAGGGTGAGTGCCAGAACGGCATGAAGGACATCCAGACGCACGACGCTTCTCTTTGTCTTCTGAAGCGACTGCAGAAGGCAAGTTTGGTCGGGCAGCGGGTAAGTTATGACAAGCCCAAATCCGCTGCCGTCAGCCAGCGGTTGGTAGAGGCCAACCACCAAGCTTCCAAGGCTCGCGAAGCCATCGGGTCTCAGTCGGTGAACACTCGGGTCGTCCTACCCGCCGTGATTCGGAGATCGTATGCAATATTCCTTCACCGAGAAGAAGCGTATTCGCAAGAGTTTCGCGAAACGCCCCATCGTTCACCAAGTTCCTTTCCTGCTGGCTACCCAGCTTGAATCATTCAGCACGTTCCTGCAAGCAGAAACGGCGAGCGCACAGCGCAAGTCGGAAGGTCTGCAAGCAGCGTTTTCGTCTGTTTTTCCTATTGTTTCCCATAACGGCTTTGCTCGTCTAGAGTTCGTCAGCTACATGCTGTCGCCGCCGGCATTCAACATCAAGGAATGCCAGCAGCGCGGTCTGACGTACTGCTCGGCGCTGCGCGCCAAGGTACGTCTCGTTCTGCTCGACAAGGAATCGCCGAGCAAGCCGGTCGTCAAGGAAGTGAAGGAGCAGGAAGTGTACATGGGCGAAATTCCGCTCATGACGCCGACCGGTTCGTTCGTCATCAACGGCACCGAGCGTGTGATCGTCTCGCAGCTGCACCGTTCGCCTGGCGTGTTCTTCGAACACGACAAGGGCAAGACGCACAGCTCGGGCAAACTGCTGTTCTCCGCTCGTATCATTCCTTACCGTGGTTCGTGGCTCGATTTCGAGTTCGACCCGAAGGACGTGCTGTACTTCCGTGTCGACCGCCGCCGCAAGATGCCGGTCACGATCCTGCTGAAGGCCATCGGCCTCACGCCGGAACAGATCCTCGCGAACTTCTTCGTGTTCGACAACTTCACGCTGATGCCGGAAGGCGCGCAGATGGAGTTCGTGCCGGAGCGTCTGCGTGGTGAAGTCGCGCGCTTCGACATTTCGGATCGCGAAGGCAAGGTCATCGTCCAGAAGGACAAGCGCATCAACGCGAAGCACATTCGCGACCTCGAAAGCGCCAAGACCACCTACATTTCGGTCCCCGAAGACTATCTGCTCGGCCGCGTTCTGGCGAAGAACGTCGTCGACGGCGACACGGGCGAAGTGATCGCGAACGCGAACGACGAAATCACCGAAGGTGTGCTCGACAAGCTGCGCGAAGCGAAGATCAAGGACATCCAGACGCTCTACACGAACGATCTGGATCAGGGTCCGTACATCTCGTCGACGCTGCGTATCGACGAAACCGCCGACAAGACGGCCGCGCGCATCGCGATCTACCGCATGATGCGTCCGGGCGAGCCGCCGACCGAAGAAGCGGTCGAGGCCCTGTTCAACCGCCTGTTCTACAGCGAAGAAGCGTACGACCTCTCGAAGGTGGGTCGTATGAAGTTCAACCGCCGCGTGGGCCGTGACGAAATCGTCGGCCCGATGACGCTGCAGGACGACGACATCCTCGCGACGATCAAGATCCTCGTCGAGCTGCGCAACGGCAAGGGCGAAGTGGACGACATCGACCACTTGGGCAACCGTCGCGTGCGTTGCGTCGGCGAACTGGCGGAAAACCAGTTCCGCGCCGGTCTCGTGCGTGTCGAACGTGCAGTCAAGGAACGCCTCGGCCAGGCCGAAAGCGAAAACCTGATGCCGCACGACCTGATCAACTCGAAGCCGATTTCGTCGGCGATTCGCGAGTTCTTCGGTTCGTCGCAGCTGTCGCAGTTCATGGACCAGACCAACCCACTGTCGGAAATCACCCACAAGCGCCGCGTGTCGGCACTTGGCCCGGGCGGTCTGACGCGCGAGCGCGCTGGCTTTGAAGTCCGCGACGTGCACCCGACCCACTACGGCCGCGTGTGTCCGATTGAGACGCCGGAAGGTCCGAACATTGGTCTGATCAACTCGCTCGCTCTGTACGCGCACCTGAACGAATACGGCTTCCTCGAAACGCCGTATCGCAAGGTCGTGGACAGCAAGGTGACCGACCAGATCGACTACCTGTCGGCAATCGAAGAAGGCCGTTACGTGATCGCTCAGGCGAACGCGGCAGTGGCCGACGACGGCACGCTGACCGACGAACTCGTCTCGTCGCGTGAAGCGGGCGAAACGCTGATGGTCACGCCGGACCGCATCCAGTACATGGACGTGGCGCCGTCGCAGATCGTCTCGGTGGCTGCTTCGCTGATTCCGTTCCTCGAGCACGACGACGCGAACCGCGCACTGATGGGTTCGAACATGCAGCGTCAGGCCGTGCCTTGCCTGCGTCCGGAAAAGCCGGTCGTCGGTACGGGTATCGAGCGTACGGTTGCGGTCGACTCGGGTACGACGGTTCAGGCGCTGCGTGGCGGCGTGGTGGATTACGTCGACGCGGGCCGTATCGTGATTCGCGTGAACGACGATGAAGCCGTCGCCGGTGAAGTCGGCGTGGACATTTACAACCTGATCAAGTACACGCGTTCGAACCAGAACACGAACATCAACCAGCGTCCGATCGTGAAGATGGGCGACTGGGTGTCGCGTGGCGACGTGCTGGCTGACGGCGCGTCGACCGATCTGGGCGAGCTCGCGCTCGGTCAGAACATGCTGATCGCGTTCATGCCGTGGAACGGCTACAACTTCGAAGACTCGATTCTGATCTCGGAGAAGGTGGTTGCGGACGACCGTTACACGTCGATCCACATCGAAGAACTGAATGTCGTTGCACGCGACACGAAGCTCGGACCGGAAGAAATCACGCGCGACATTTCGAACCTCGCGGAAGTGCAGCTTGGCCGTCTCGACGAGTCGGGCATCGTGTACATCGGCGCGGAAGTCGAAGCGGGCGACGTGCTCGTGGGCAAGGTCACGCCGAAGGGCGAAACCCAGCTCACGCCGGAAGAAAAGCTGCTGCGCGCGATCTTCGGCGAGAAGGCTTCGGACGTAAAGGACACGTCGCTGCGCGTGCCGTCGGGCATGAGCGGCACGGTCATCGACGTGCAGGTGTTCACGCGCGAAGGCATCACGCGCGACAAGCGCGCGCAACAGATCATCGACGATGAACTGAAGCGTTATCGCCTCGACCTGAACGACCAGCTGCGTATCGTGGAAGGCGACGCGTTCCAGCGTCTCGCGCGCATGCTCGAGGGCAAGGTCGCGAACGGCGGTCCGAAGAAGCTCGCGAAGGGTACGAAGATCGATCAGGCTTACCTGAGCGACCTCGACCACTACCACTGGTTCGACATCCGCCTCGCGGACGAAGAAGCAGCGGCGCAGCTCGAAGCGATCAAGAACTCGATCGAAGAAAAGCGTCACCAGTTCGATCTGGCGTTCGAAGAGAAGCGCAAGAAGCTCACGCAAGGCGACGAACTGCCGCCGGGCGTGCTGAAGATGGTCAAGGTGTACCTCGCCGTCAAGCGTCGTCTGCAGCCTGGCGACAAGATGGCAGGCCGCCACGGTAACAAGGGTGTCGTGTCGAAGATCGTGCCGATCGAAGACATGCCGTACATGGCCGATGGCCGTCCGGCCGACGTCGTGCTGAACCCGCTGGGCGTTCCGTCGCGGATGAACGTGGGTCAGGTTCTCGAAGTGCACCTCGGTTGGGCCGCGAAGGGTCTGGGCTGGCGTATTGGCGAAATGCTTGCGCGTCAGACCAAGATTGCAGAGCTGCGTGAGTTCCTCACGAAGATCTACAACGAATCGGGCCACAAGGAAGACCTCGACAGCTTCAGCGACGACGAAATCTTCGAACTCGCGAAGAACCTGCGCGAAGGCGTGCCGTTCGCAACGCCGGTGTTCGACGGTGCGACCGAAGAGGAAATGGGCAAGATGCTCGATCTGGCTTACCCGGACGACATCGCCGCGAACCTCGGCATGACGCCGTCGAAGAACCAGGTGCGTCTGTACGACGGCCGCACGGGCGAGATGTTCGAGCGCACCGTGACCGTGGGTTACATGCACTACCTGAAGCTGCACCACCTTGTCGACGACAAGATGCACGCGCGTTCGACGGGGCCGTACTCGCTCGTCACGCAGCAGCCGCTGGGTGGTAAGGCGCAGTTCGGTGGCCAGCGCTTCGGTGAAATGGAAGTGTGGGCGCTCGAAGCGTATGGCGCTTCGTACGTGCTGCAAGAAATGTTGACGGTGAAGTCGGACGACGTGAACGGCCGGACGAAGGTGTACGAAAACCTCGTCAAGGGCGACCACGTGATCGATGCAGGCATGCCGGAATCCTTCAATGTGCTGGTGAAGGAAATCCGTTCGCTCGGTATCGACATCGACCTCGACCGCAACTAATCGGACTACGGAGAGAAGGCAATGAAAGCTCTGCTCGATCTATTCAAGCAAGTCCAACAAGAAGAAGTTTTTGACGCGATCAAGATCGGTCTGGCCTCGCCGGACAAGATCCGCTCGTGGTCGTTCGGTGAAGTGAAGAAGCCGGAGACCATCAATTACCGTACGTTCAAGCCGGAACGCGATGGTCTGTTCTGCGCGAAGATCTTCGGGCCGATCAAGGACTACGAGTGCCTGTGCGGCAAGTACAAGCGCCTGAAGCACCGTGGCGTGATCTGCGAGAAGTGCGGCGTTGAAGTCACGCTGGCGAAGGTGCGTCGCGAACGCATGGGCCATATCGAACTGGCCTCGCCGGTCGCGCACATCTGGTTCCTGAAGTCGCTGCCGTCGCGTCTGGGCATGGTGCTCGACATGACGCTGCGCGACATCGAACGCGTGCTGTACTTCGAAGCCTATGTGGTGATCGAACCGGGCATGACGCCGCTGAAGGCGCGTCAGATCATGACCGAAGAGGATTACTACAATAAGGTCGAAGAGTACGGTGACGAATTCCGCGCCGAGATGGGTGCGGAAGGCGTGCGCGAACTGCTGCGTGCGATCAACATCGACGAACAGGTCGAAACGCTGCGCACCGAGCTGAAGAACACCGGCTCGGAAGCGAAGATCAAGAAGTACGCGAAGCGCCTGAAGGTGCTCGAGGCTTTCCAGCGTTCGGGCATCAAGCCCGAATGGATGGTGCTCGAAGTGCTGCCGGTGCTGCCGCCCGAACTGCGTCCGCTGGTGCCGCTGGACGGTGGCCGCTTCGCCACTTCGGACCTGAACGACCTGTATCGCCGCGTCATCAACCGTAACAACCGTCTGAAGCGTCTGCTCGAGCTGAAGGCGCCGGAGATCATCGTCCGCAACGAAAAGCGGATGCTCCAGGAAGCGGTTGACTCGCTGCTCGATAACGGCCGTCGCGGCAAGGCGATGACGGGCGCGAACAAGCGTCCGCTGAAGTCGCTCGCCGACATGATCAAGGGTAAGGGCGGTCGCTTCCGTCAGAACCTGCTGGGTAAGCGCGTCGACTACTCGGGCCGTTCGGTCATCGTGGTGGGTCCGACGCTCAAGCTTCACCAGTGCGGTCTGCCGAAGCTGATGGCGCTCGAACTGTTCAAGCCGTTCATCTTCAACAAGCTGGAAACGATGGGCGTCGCGACGACCATCAAGGCTGCGAAGAAGGAAGTCGAGAACCAGACGCCGGTGGTGTGGGACATCCTCGAAGAGGTGATCCGCGAACATCCGGTCATGCTGAACCGTGCACCGACGCTTCACCGTCTTGGCATTCAGGCTTTCGAGCCGGTGCTGATCGAAGGTAAGGCAATCCAGCTCCACCCGCTCGTTTGCGCGGCGTTCAACGCCGACTTCGACGGTGACCAGATGGCTGTTCACGTGCCGCTGTCGCTCGAAGCGCAGATGGAAGCGCGCACGCTGATGCTGGCGTCGAACAACGTCCTGTTCCCGGCCAACGGCGATCCGTCGATCGTGCCGTCGCAGGATATCGTGCTGGGCCTGTACTACGCCACGCGTGAAGCGATCAACGGCAAGGGCGAAGGCATGACGTTCACGGGCGTGTCGGAAGTCCTCCGCGCGTACGAGAACAAGGAAGTCGAGCTGGCGTCGCGCGTGAACGTGCGTATTACCGAAATGGTCCACAACGAGGACAAGTCGGAAGGCGCACCGGCATTCGTGCCGAAGATCTCGCTGTACGCGACGACGGTTGGCCGTTCGATCCTGTCGGAAATCCTGCCGCCGGGTCTGCCGTTCTCGGTGCTGAACAAGCCGCTGAAGAAGAAGGAAATCTCGCGTCTGATCAACACCGCGTTCCGCAAGTGCGGTCTGCGTGAAACGGTGATCTTCGCCGACCAGCTGATGCAGTCGGGTTTCCGCCTGGCAACGCGCGCCGGTATTTCGATCTGCGTGGACGACATGCTCGTGCCGCCGCAGAAGGAAACCATCGTCGGCGAAGCCGCGAAGAAGGTGAAGGAATACGACCGTCAGTACATGTCGGGTCTCGTCACCGCGCAGGAACGCTACAACAACGTGGTCGACATCTGGTCGAACACGTCGGAAGCGGTCGGCAAGGCGATGATGGAGCAGCTCGCGACGGAACCGGTGGTCGACCGTGACGGCAAGGAAACGCGTCAGGAATCGTTCAACTCGATCTACATGATGGCCGACTCGGGCGCGCGGGGTTCCGCAACCCAGATTCGCCAGCTGGCGGGTATGCGCGGCCTGATGGCGAAGCCGGACGGCTCGATTATCGAAACGCCGATTACCGCGAACTTCCGCGAAGGTCTGAACGTGTTGCAGTACTTCATCTCGACCCACGGTGCACGTAAGGGTCTGGCTGATACGGCACTGAAGACCGCGAACTCGGGTTACCTGACGCGTCGTCTCGTCGACGTGACGCAGGATCTCGTGGTCGTCGAGGAAGATTGCGGCACGTCGAACGGCGTGGCGATGAAGGCACTCGTGGAAGGCGGTGAAGTCGTCGAAGCGCTGCGCGACCGTATTCTCGGCCGCGTTGCGGTGGCGGACGTCGTCAATCCTGAAACCCAGGAAACGATCTACGCTTCGGGCGACCTGCTCGACGAAGACGCAGTCGAAACGATCGAAAGCCTCGGCATCGACGAAGTGCGCGTACGCACCCCGCTGACCTGCGAAACGCGTTACGGTCTGTGCGCTTCGTGCTACGGCCGCGACCTGGGTCGTGGCTCGCGCGTGAACGTCGGCGAAGCCGTCGGCGTGATCGCAGCACAGTCGATCGGCGAACCGGGCACGCAGCTCACGATGCGTACGTTCCACATCGGTGGTGCGGCATCGCGTGCAGCAGTGGCCTCGTCGGTTGAAGCCAAGTCGAACGGTACGGTCCGCTTCACGGCGACGATGCGTTACGTCACGAACGCGAAGGGCGAGCAGATCGTCATTTCGCGCTCGGGCGAAGCCATCATCGCCGACGATCACGGCCGCGAGCGCGAGCGTCACAAGGTGCCGTACGGCGCGACGCTGCTGCAACTCGACGGCGACGCGATCAAGGCCGGCACGCAGCTCGCAACGTGGGATCCGCTGACGCGCCCGATCATCACCGAGTACGGTGGTACGGTGAAGTTCGAAAACGTCGAAGAAGGCGTGACGGTTGCGAAGCAGATCGACGATGTGACGGGTCTGTCGACCCTCGTCGTGATCGACGTGAAGCGCCGCGGTTCGCAGGCTTCGAAGAGCGTGCGTCCGCAGGTCAAGCTGCTCGACGCGAACGGCGACGAAGTCAAGATCCCGAACACCGAGCATTCGGTGCAGATCGGCTTCCAGGTCGGCGCTCTGATCACGGTGAAGGACGGTCAGCAAGTGCAGGTCGGTGAAGTGCTCGCACGTATCCCGACTGAAGCGCAGAAGACGCGTGACATTACCGGTGGTCTGCCGCGTGTGGCGGAACTGTTCGAAGCACGTTCGCCGAAGGACGCAGGTATCCTGGCGGAAGTCACGGGTACGACGTCGTTCGGTAAGGACACGAAGGGCAAGCAGCGTCTCGTTATCACGGACCTCGAAGGCAATCAGCACGAGTTCCTGATCGCGAAGGAAAAGCAGGTTCTGGTTCACGATGCACAGGTCGTCAACAAGGGCGAAATGATCGTGGACGGCCCGGCCGATCCGCACGACATCCTGCGTCTGCAGGGTATCGAAGCGCTGTCGCGTTACATCGTGGACGAAGTGCAGGACGTGTACCGTCTGCAGGGCGTGAAGATCAACGACAAGCACATCGAAGTGATCGTGCGTCAGATGCTCCGTCGTGTTCAGATCACCGACAACGGCGATACGCGTTTCATCCCTGGCGAACAAGTCGAGCGTTCGGACATGCTCGACGAGAACGACAAGATGATCGCGGAAGACAAGCGTCCGGCGACGTACGAGAACGTGCTGCTCGGTATCACGAAGGCATCGCTCTCGACCGACTCGTTCATCTCGGCGGCATCGTTCCAGGAAACGACCCGCGTGCTGACCGAAGCGGCGATCATGGGCAAGCGCGACGATCTGCGTGGCCTGAAGGAGAACGTGATCGTCGGCCGTCTGATTCCGGCCGGTACGGGTCTCGCGTTCCACAAGGCGCGCCGTGCGAAGGAATCGTCGGATCGCGAGCGTTTCGACCAGATCGCAGCGGAAGAAGCGTTCGACTTCGGCGCACCGGAAACCCCGGCTGCCGAAGTGCCGGAACAGCCGCATACGACGGACGAGTAAGCAGAAGGGCGGCGCAAGCCGCCCGATGCTCCGCTCGTGCGCCATGCGCACCCCAAAAAGCCGTCTGGTTCACGCCAGACGGCTTTTTTTATGGGTTTTTCTCGGGCTGGCGGGCGAAGCGGTTCGTAGTGCCTGGTATTGCATGCGCGGGTTGCGCGCACGGCTTGCGCGCGACGCGGCGAGGCATTGCCGGGCCGCCGCATGTGCGACCCCGCGCCGCACCGCTGGCGCGGTCGCTGCGCGTGTCTGCGGCGCGTGCTAACGTAGCGCGCCAAGTCTGTCGGCGTACGAACTTTCGCGGCGCGCCGGCAGCAATTTTCTGAATCTGGAGGCGGTAATCATGTGGGTCGTTGGTGTCGGTCTCATCCTGAATCTGGTGGCGTGCATCGCCGACTTTTCGCATCTGCTGCATCACGTCGGAAACCAGGAGGCCGCCATGTTCTTCGCGACTTTCCTCGTGATGTGGGCATTCCTGATCATCGGTTACATCATGCAGCTGGCGCGCAAGGTGAAAATGGGCGCGGTGCTGCTCGTGCTCGGCTCGCTGCTGCTCGTGGTCGGCAGTTTCGTGCAACTGCCCTTTGGCGCGCTCGTGATGCTGTCGGTGGTCGCGGCCATCGTGACGATCGTCGGCGCGCTGCGCGTCGCGCAGAAGCGCGCCTGAGTCCGCGCGCTTCGCTTGCCGCGGGCGCGGGTTCTCCGCGCTCGCCGCGTCGCTGATTCATTGATTCGCTGGTTCGCTGATTCGCAGACAGCGTGCGCACCGCGCGCACGCGCGTTTCAGTCGCGTATTTGTCGTCTATTGCTCGCGTTGTCTTCGCGCGGTTCTGCGCAGTTCTTCCCCGTTTTCCCTTCGCTTTTTGCCGCTGGATTCGTGACGGATTCCTGGCCTGATGGCCAATCTTCACGGTTGCGGCGGTCAAGGCGCGTCCGGGTTGGTAAAATCCGGTCCACCGCCTCCGCTTCACGCCTCCTCCTTACGTCGCCGCCTTCATGTCCCGTTCGCTCGAAATTCTCAACGAAGTCTTCGGTTATCCCGTCTTTAGAGGGCAACAAGCCGAGATCGTCGAGCATGTCGCGGGCGGCGGCGATTCGCTGGTGCTCATGCCCACGGGCGGCGGCAAGTCGCTCTGCTATCAGATTCCGGCGCTGGTGCGCCACGAGGCCGGGCTCGGCGCCGGCATCGTGGTCTCGCCGCTGATCGCGCTGATGCAGGACCAGGTGGCCGCGCTGACCGAAGTCGGCGTGCGCGCGGCGTATCTGAATTCGACGCTCACCGGCGCCGAGGCGGCCGCCACCGAGCGCGCGCTGCGCGAAGGCGACCTCGATCTGCTCTACGTGGCGCCCGAGCGTCTGATGACGTCGCGCTTTCTCGAGCTGCTCGAACGCACGCGCATCGGCCTGTTCGCGATCGACGAGGCGCACTGCGTGTCGCAATGGGGGCACGATTTCCGCCCCGAGTACATCCAGCTTTCGGTCCTGCACGAGCGCTTCCCGAACGTGCCGCGCATCGCGCTCACGGCCACCGCCGACGCGATCACGCGCGACGAGATCATGCACCGCCTCGCGCTCGACGACGCGCGCGTGTTCGTGTCGAGCTTCGACCGGCCGAACATCCGCTACCGCATCGTCGAAAAGGACAACGCGCGCACGCAACTGCTCGATTTCATCCGCGCGGAGCACACGCGCGCCGACGGCACGACCGACGCGGGCGTGGTCTATTGCCTGTCGCGCCGCAAGGTCGAGGAAACCGCGGAGTGGCTGAAGGGGCAGGGCGTGCGCGCGCTGCCGTATCACGCCGGCATGGAATTCGAGGTGCGCCAGAAGCATCAGGAGCTGTTCCAGCGCGAAGAGGGTGTGGTGATGTGCGCGACCATCGCGTTCGGCATGGGTATCGACAAGCCGGACGTGCGCTTTGTCGCGCATCTGGACTTGCCCAAGAGCGTGGAAGGCTATTACCAGGAAACCGGCCGCGCGGGCCGCGACGGGCTGGCGGCCAATGCCTGGATGGCTTATGGCCTTGGCGACGTCGTGCAGCAGCGCAAGATGATCGACGAGTCCGACGCCGACGAGCAGCACAAGCGCGTGCAGACGGGCAAGCTCGACGCGCTGCTCGGCCTGTGCGAAACGGCCACCTGTCGCCGCGTGCGTCTGCTTGCGTACTTCGGTGAGGAGAGCAAGCCCTGCGGCAACTGTGACACCTGCATCGAGCCGCCCGCCACCTGGGACGCCACGCGCGAGGCGCAAATGGCGCTTTCGTGTGTGTTCCGCGCCCAGCGCGCGAGCGGCTTCAATTTCGGCGCGGGTCACCTGATCGACATTCTGCGCGGCAACCGCAACGAGAAGATCATGCAGCGCGGCCACGAGAAGATCTCGACCTTCGGCATTGGCGCGGCGCTGTCCGAGGCCGAGTGGCGCGGCATCTTCCGTCAGCTGGTGGCGTTCGGCTATCTGACCGTCGATCACGAGGGCTTCGGCGCGCTCGTGCTGACGGAGGCGAGCAAGGCGGTGCTCAAGGGCGAGCAGCACGTCACGATGCGCCGCTATGTGAAGCCCACGCGCACACGTATGTCGTCGAGCCGCACCAGCGAGCGCGCCGATCCGACCGTGGGCATGAGCCCGCGTCAGCGCGCGCGCTGGGAGCGCTTGCGCCTGTGGCGCACCGATACGGCCAAGAGCGAGGGCGTGCCCGCCTACGTGATCTTCCACGACGCCACGCTGGCGGAAATCGCCCGCAACGGTCCCGAATCGGTCGACGATCTGCGCGATATTCCGGGCATCGGCGCGCGCAAACTCGAGCGCTTTGGCGAGGAACTCGTCGAGGTCGTCGGCGACGAGTAAGCGGCTCGCTGGCGCCGGGCTCACGACTGGTGCGAAGCCTTTGCACTGTGAGCGCACCGGTCGTATTTGCGTCCTGGTCCGTCCGAGCCGCGCCGTAATTGGCCATGCGCCTTTTCCGCTTCCTCCAGCGCTGCAATTTACCGGTGAGCACGCGTTTTATCCTCGTCGCACCGCAACACGCCACACACTTCTTCCGTGCTCCGAAATACCGCAAGCCGTTGACTTGCTTGGTGTTTTCGGAATATCATGCTGGGTTCCGGTTCTTGGGTTGTCTGCGCACGTCAGTTAGTTTGACTAATTCGTTGACTAATTCGGCGTGGAAGCACGGTGGAGTGCGCTCCAGGTGCATGCGTCGCAGGCGGCGGTTTTCAGGGCCGGAATTCTCGTAGGAGTTTAGATGCGTGGTTTTCCGCTTTGCCCGGAAATAAACGCATCGATTTTGTTCAATTTCAGGAATAAACAATGCCAACCATCAATCAACTGGTTCGCAAAGGCCGCACTTCGGAAGTCACGAAGAGCAAGTCGCCGGCCCTGCAGGACTGCCCTCAGCGTCGCGGCGTGTGCACGCGTGTGTACACGACGACGCCGAAGAAGCCGAACTCGGCACTTCGTAAAGTTGCCAAGGTTCGTCTGACGAACGGCTTCGAAGTCATTTCGTACATCGGTGGTGAAGGCCACAACCTGCAGGAACACTCGGTTGTGCTGATCCGCGGCGGCCGTGTGAAGGACTTGCCGGGTGTGCGTTACCACATGGTTCGCGGCTCGCTGGATACCCAGGGCGTCAAGGATCGTAAGCAGGCTCGCTCGAAGTACGGCGCGAAGCGCGCGAAGGCTGCGAAGTAAGAGTCAAGTGTCGTCTGCGCTCCAGAGCGCTGGCGATAAAAGCGACAGGTGCCGGATTGGCCGGTGCTGTCGAGTAAGTGGTCACCCGACCAGGCTGGTAAGTCGTGAGATGAATCGGGTTAGTTGGTGGCCGCGGAGCGTAGGGTTCCATCCACGCTTCAACTGAAAAGTTAAAGGAAGAAACATGCCGCGTCGTCGCGAAGTCCCCAAGCGGGAAGTGTTGCCGGATCCGAAGTTCGGCAACGTTGATGTAGCCAAGTTCATGAACGTGCTGATGCTCTCCGGCAAGAAGTCGGTTGCCGAGCGTATCGTGTACGGCGCTTTCGAACAGATCCAGACCAAGGGTGGCAAGGACCCGCTGGAAGTGTTCACTGTCGCGCTCAACAACGTGAAGCCGGTGGTGGAAGTGAAGAGCCGCCGCGTTGGTGGTGCGAACTATCAGGTTCCGGTCGAAGTGCGCCCCTCGCGTCGTATGGCATTGGCGATGCGTTGGCTGCGTGAAGCCGCGAAGAAGCGCAGCGAGAAGTCGATGGCCCTGCGTCTGGCAGGTGAACTCTCCGAAGCGGCCGAAGGCCGTGGCGGCGCGATGAAGAAGCGCGACGAAGTTCACCGGATGGCAGAAGCGAACAAGGCGTTCTCGCACTTCCGCTTCTAAGAGAAAGCCCCTACCGGGGTTTGCTCAAAGAGCGGAAAAAAATTCCGGGCGGGTGCGCTTATCTAGCGCCTCGCCCGTTTGTGTTCAGGCGCGTTGGGATCGACCCGGTCGGGATCGAATTCGGCGCGCACCTCCTTATAGAGGATCAAAGTGGCTCGCAAGACTCCTATCGAGCGCTACCGCAACATCGGTATTAGCGCTCACATCGACGCCGGCAAGACGACGACGACCGAGCGCATTCTGTTCTACACCGGCGTGAACCACAAGATTGGTGAAGTTCACGACGGCGCTGCCACCATGGACTGGATGGAGCAGGAGCAGGAGCGTGGCATCACGATTACCTCCGCTGCTACGACCGCGTTCTGGAAGGGCATGGGCGGTAACTACCCCGAGCACCGCATCAACATCATCGACACCCCGGGCCACGTCGACTTCACGATTGAAGTTGAACGCTCGATGCGCGTGCTCGACGGTGCATGCATGGTTTACTGCGCAGTGGGCGGCGTTCAGCCCCAGTCGGAAACCGTGTGGCGCCAGGCGAACAAGTACAAGGTTCCCCGTCTCGCGTTCGTCAACAAGATGGACCGTACGGGCGCGAACTTCTTCAAGGTCTACGACCAGCTGAAGACGCGTCTGAAGGCGAACCCGGTTCCGGTCGTGGTGCCGATCGGCGCAGAAGACACGTTCCAGGGCGTGGTCGACCTGATCAAGATGAAGGCGATCATTTGGGACGAAGCGTCGCAAGGCACGAAGTTCGACTACGTCGACATCCCCGCTGAACTCGTTGACTCGTGCAACGAATGGCGCGAAAAGATGATCGAGTCGGCTGCTGAAGCCAGCGAAGAGCTGATGGAAAAGTACCTCGGCGGCGAAGAGCTGACCGAAGCGGAAGTCGTCAAGGCCATCCGCGACCGTACCATCGCTTGCGAAATCCAGCCGATGCTGTGCGGCACCGCGTTCAAGAACAAGGGCGTGCAGCGTATGCTCGACGCCGTGATCGACTTCCTGCCGTCGCCGGTGGACATTCCCCCGGTCACGGGCGAACTCGAAAACGGTGAGAAGGCAGAGCGCCGTGCAGCCGACGACGAAAAGTTTTCGGCACTCGCGTTCAAGATCATGACCGACCCGTTCGTCGGCCAGTTGATCTTCTTCCGCGCGTACTCGGGTGTCGTCAACTCGGGCGACACGGTGCTGAACTCGACCAAGGGCAAGAAGGAACGCCTCGGCCGTATTCTGCAGATGCACGCGAACAACCGCGAAGAAATCAAGGAAGTTCGTGCAGGCGACATCGCCGCAGCCGTGGGCCTGAAGGAAGCAACGACGGGCGACACGCTGTGCGACCCGGCGAACCCGATCATCCTGGAACGCATGATTTTCCCGGAACCGGTGATTTCGCAGGCCGTCGAGCCGAAGACCAAGGCTGACCAGGAAAAGATGGGCCTCGCCCTGAACCGCCTGGCACAGGAAGACCCGTCGTTCCGCGTCCAGACGGACGAGGAATCGGGCCAGACCATCATTTCGGGTATGGGCGAGCTCCACCTCGAAATTCTGGTCGACCGTATGAAGCGTGAATTCAACGTGGAAGCGACCGTCGGCAAGCCGCAGGTTGCATACCGCGAAACGATCCGCGCAACGGCGAAGGACGTCGAAGGCAAGTTCGTCAAGCAGTCGGGCGGTCGCGGCCAGTTCGGTCACGCTGTCATTACGCTTGAGCCGAACGAGCAGGGCAAGGGCTACGAGTTCCTGGACGAGATCAAGGGTGGTGTGATTCCGCGTGAATTCATCCCCGCGGTCGACAAGGGTATCCAGGAAACGCTCAAGGCCGGCGTGCTGGCGGGCTTCCCGGTCGTCGACGTCAAGGTTCACCTGACGTTCGGTTCGTACCACGACGTTGACTCGAACGAAAATGCATTCCGCATGGCCGGTTCGATGGCGTTCAAGGAAGCAATGCGCAAGGCTCAGC
This sequence comes from Paraburkholderia sp. SIMBA_027, assembly GCF_046535315.1. NCBI lineage: Bacteria > Pseudomonadati > Pseudomonadota > Betaproteobacteria > Burkholderiales > Burkholderiaceae > Paraburkholderia > Paraburkholderia sp. SIMBA_027. The sequence continues at coordinate 136,754 of NZ_JAWRWY010000020.1, read as the reverse complement.
CGGTCATCCTCGAACCGATGATGGCTGTCGAAGTCGAAACGCCGGAAGACTACATGGGCAACGTGATGGGCGACCTGTCGGGCCGTCGCGGTATCGTCCAGGGCATGGAAGACATGGTTGGCGGCGGCAAGATCGTTCGCGCCGAAGTGCCGCTGTCGGAAATGTTCGGCTATTCGACGTCGCTGCGCTCGCTGTCGCAAGGTCGCGCAACGTACACGATGGAATTCAAGCACTACGCAGAAGCACCGCGTAACGTGGCCGACGCGATCATCAGCGCGAAGGCGAAGTAAGCATCGGCATTCAGTTGACCATGCGGCGAACCGGACATGGGTCCGGTTCGCATCGCGCAGTCACCGATTCACCACTTTTTTGAAAGAAGAGAAACATGGCAAAAGGTAAATTCGAACGGACCAAGCCGCACGTGAACGTGGGCACGATCGGTCACGTTGACCACGGCAAGACCACGCTGACGGCAGCTATCACGACGGTTCTGACCAAGAAGTTCGGTGGCGAAGCCAAGGCGTACGACCAGATCGACGCGGCACCGGAAGAAAAGGCACGTGGTATTACCATCAACACCGCGCACGTCGAGTACGAAACGGCTAACCGCCACTACGCACACGTCGACTGCCCGGGCCACGCTGACTACGTGAAGAACATGATCACGGGCGCGGCACAGATGGACGGCGCGATCCTGGTTTGCTCGGCTGCTGACGGCCCGATGCCGCAAACGCGTGAGCACATCCTGCTGGCACGTCAGGTTGGCGTTCCGTACATCATCGTCTTCCTGAACAAGTGCGACATGGTCGACGACGCCGAGCTGCTCGAGCTGGTCGAAATGGAAGTGCGCGAGCTTCTGTCGAAGTACGACTTCCCGGGCGACGACACGCCGATCGTCAAGGGTTCGGCCAAGCTGGCGCTGGAAGGCGACACGGGCGAGCTGGGTGAAGTGGCGATCATGAGCCTGGCCGACGCGCTGGACACGTACATCCCGACGCCGGAGCGCGCAGTTGACGGCGCCTTCCTGATGCCGGTGGAAGACGTGTTCTCGATCTCGGGTCGTGGCACGGTGGTGACGGGTCGCGTTGAGCGCGGCATCGTCAAGGTCGGCGAAGAAATCGAAATCGTCGGTATCAAGCCGACGGTGAAGACGACCTGCACGGGCGTGGAAATGTTCCGCAAGCTGCTCGATCAAGGTCAGGCAGGCGACAACGTCGGTATCCTGCTGCGCGGCACGAAGCGTGAAGACGTCGAGCGCGGCCAGGTTCTGGCCAAGCCGGGTTCGATCACGCCGCACACGCACTTCACGGCTGAAGTGTACGTGCTGAGCAAGGACGAAGGCGGCCGTCACACGCCGTTCTTCAACAACTACCGTCCGCAGTTCTACTTCCGTACGACGGACGTGACGGGCTCGATCGAGCTGCCGAAGGACAAGGAAATGGTCATGCCGGGCGACAACGTGTCGATCACGGTGAAGCTGATCGCTCCGATCGCGATGGAAGAAGGTCTGCGCTTCGCAATCCGCGAAGGTGGCCGTACCGTCGGCGCCGGCGTCGTCGCGAAGATCATCGAGTAATTCGAGTACAATACTCGGCTTGCTTGAGTAGTTGATGTACCCTGGGTCCGCCCCGCGGCGTCTTGTCGCGGGGCGGACCTACGCTCTTTATATTGTCTGGCGGCGCAAGTCCGCCTCGCTCTTTTTAAGGAATTGTCATGCAGAACCAAAAAATCCGTATCCGCCTGAAAGCATTCGACTACCGCCTGATCGACCAGTCGGCTGCTGAAATCGTCGATACGGCGAAGCGCACGGGCGCAATCGTCCGCGGTCCGGTGCCGCTGCCGACGCGTATCCAGCGTTTCGACATCCTGCGTTCGCCGCACGTCAACAAGACGTCGCGCGACCAGCTCGAAATCCGTACCCACCTGCGCCTGATGGACATCGTCGACCCGACGGACAAGACCGTCGACGCGCTGATGAAGCTGGACCTCCCGGCTGGTGTGGACGTCGAAATCAAGCTGCAGTAAGAGTCTCGAGCGCGGCCAGGATGACCTGATCGCGCTAAGTCTTTGATTGCTTGCGGAAATCGTGGGAGGACGTTATACTTGACGTCTTTTCGCGCATTCGCGCAAAAAAATCGGTGTGTCTTGCGGGCCTTTACCCCGGAAACGTGCCGGTACTTTGTAAATTAGCCCCGACCAATCGCAGTCGGGAATGGAGAAAACGATGAGCCTTGGACTCGTAGGTCGCAAGGTTGGCATGACCCGTATCTTCACGGCCGAAGGGGATTCGATTCCCGTGACCGTGCTGGACGTGTCCGACAACCGCGTGACGCAGATCAAGACTGTTGAAACCGACGGCTACACGGCCGTGCAGGTTGCGTTCGGTACGCGCCGCGCTTCGCGCGTGACGAAGCCGATCGCAGGTCATCTCGCCAAAGCCGGTGTTCAAGCCGGTGAAATCCTCAAGGAATTCCAGATCGACGCCGCCAAGGCTGCCGAGCTGTCGAATGGCGCCGTGATCGGTGTGGATCTCTTCTCGGAAGGCCAGAAGGTCGACGTGCAAGGCACCTCGATCGGTAAGGGCTACGCCGGTACCATCAAGCGTTACAACTTTGCTTCGGGTCGTGCTTCGCACGGTAACTCGCGCTCGCACAATGTGCCGGGCTCGATCGGTATGGCGCAGGATCCGGGTCGTGTTTTCCCGGGTAAGCGCATGACCGGTCACATGGGTGACGAAACCGTGACGGTGCAAAACCTCGAAATCGCCCGTATCGACGCAGAGCGCAGCCTGCTGTTGGTCAAGGGTGCCGTTCCTGGTGCAAAGGGCGGCAAGGTTTTCGTGACGCCGGCTGTCAAGGCACGCGTCAAGAAAGGAGCGCAATAATGGAACTGAAGCTCCTGAACGCTAATGGTCAGGAAGGCGCAGCAGTTAACGCGTCGGACGTCGTGTTCGGCCGTGACTACAACGAAGCGCTGATCCATCAGATCGTTGTCGCCTATCAGGCGAACGCGCGCAGCGGTAACCGCGCGCAGAAGGACCGTGAGCAGGTCAAGCACACCACCAAGAAGCCGTGGCGTCAGAAGGGTACGGGCCGCGCTCGTGCCGGTATGTCGTCGAGCCCGCTGTGGCGTGGCGGTGGTCGCATCTTCCCGAATTCGCCGGAAGAAAACTTCGCTCACAAGGTCAACAAGAAGATGCATCGCGCAGGCCTCTGCTCGATCTTCTCGCAGCTGGCCCGTGAAGGCCGCATCTCGGTCGTCGAAGAGCTGTCGCTCGAAGCGCCGAAGACGAAGCTGCTGGCCGAAAAGTTCAAGGCCATGGGTCTCGAATCCGTGCTGGTCATTACCGACACGGTCGACGAGAACCTGTTTCTCGCGTCGCGCAACCTGCCCCACGTGGCAGTCGTTGAGCCGCGTTTTGCCGACCCCCTCTCGCTGATCTACTTCAAGAAGATCCTGATCACGAAGGCAGCGGTCGCCCAGATCGAGGAGTTGCTGTCATGAGCGAGATTCGCAAGAACGATCATCGTTTGATGCAGGTCCTGCTCGCGCCGGTGATCTCCGAAAAGGCGACGCTGGTGGCGGAGAAGAACGAACAAGTCGTCTTCGAAGTCGCCCCGGATGCGACGAAGCAGGAAGTCAAGGCTGCTGTCGAGCTGATGTTCAAGGTGGAAGTCGACTCCGTCAACGTGCTGGTCCAGAAGGGTAAAGCCAAGCGCTTTGGCCGCTTCAACGGCAAGCGCAAGGACGTGAAGAAGGCGTACGTCTGCCTGAAGCCCGGCCAGGAAATCAACTTTGAAGCGGAGGCCAAGTAATCATGGCAATCGTGAAAGTTAAGCCGACTTCGCCGGGTCGCCGCGCGATGGTCAAGATCGTCAACAAGGATCTGCACACGGGCAAGCCGTTCGCGGCGCTGCTCGACACGCAATCCAAGACGGCTGGCCGTAACAACAATGGTCGTATCACGACCCGTCACAAGGGTGGTGGTCACAAGCAGCACTACCGCGTGATCGACTTCCGTCGTACGAAGGACGGCATTCCGGCAAAGATCGAACGCCTGGAATACGACCCGAACCGTAGCGCGAACATCGCGCTGGTTCTGTACGCAGACGGTGAGCGTCGCTACATCATCGCCCCGAAGGGCGCGGTGGTTGGCCAGCCGCTGATGTCGGGTTCGGAAGCGCCGATCAAGTCGGGTAACGCTCTGCCGATCCGCAACATCCCGGTCGGTACGACGATCCACTGCATCGAAATGCTGCCGGGCAAGGGCGCGCAGATCGCGCGTTCGGCTGGTACGTCGGCAATGCTGCTGGCACGCGAAGGCGTCTACGCGCAGGTTCGTCTGCGTTCGGGCGAAATCCGCCGCGTCCACGTTGAGTGCCGCGCAACGATCGGTGAAGTGGGCAACGAAGAACACAGCCTCCGTCAAATCGGTAAGGCTGGTGCGAACCGCTGGCGCGGCATCCGCCCGACGGTCCGCGGCGTTGCAATGAACCCGGTTGACCACCCGCACGGTGGTGGTGAAGGCAAGACTGCTGCTGGTCGCGATCCGGTTAGCCCGTGGGGCACGCCGGCTAAGGGCTACCGCACCCGCAGCAACAAGCGCACGACGAGCATGATCGTCCAGCGCCGTCACAAGCGCTAAGGAGTAGGCAATGGCACGTTCTATTAAGAAAGGTCCGTTCTGCGACGCCCATTTGCTGAAGAAGGTTGAGGCGGCTGCAGCTACGCGCGACAAGAAACCGATCAAGACCTGGTCGCGTCGTTCGACGATCCTGCCGGACTTCATCGGCCTGACGATCGCCGTGCATAACGGCCGTCAACACGTTCCGGTGTATGTCACGGAAAACATGGTCGGCCACAAGCTTGGCGAGTTCGCACTGACCCGTACGTTCAAGGGTCACGCGGCCGACAAGAAGGCCAAGAAATAAGGGGCAATCAAGATGGAAGTGAAGGCAATTCATCGCGGTGCCCGCATCTCGGCGCAGAAGACGCGTCTTGTGGCTGACCAGATCCGCGGTCTGCCGGTTGACAAGGCACTGAACGTTCTGACGTTCTCGCCGAAGAAAGCGGCTGGCATCGTGAAAAAGGTTGTGCTCTCGGCGATCGCAAACGCGGAACACAACGAAGGCGCGGACATCGACGAGCTCAAGATCAAGAGCATCTACGTCGACAAGGCGGCTTCGCTGAAGCGTTTCACCGCGCGCGCCAAGGGCCGCGGCAACCGCATCGAGAAGCAATCCTGTCACATCACTGTGACGGTCGGGAATTAAGGAGCCATACGATGGGACAGAAAATTCATCCGACTGGCTTCCGTTTGGCCGTCAGCCGCAATTGGGCTTCGCGTTGGTACGCGAACAACAACAATTTCGCGGCGATGTTGAAGGAAGACATCGGTGTTCGTGAATACCTGAAGAAGAAGCTGAAGAACGCTTCGGTGGGCCGTGTTGTGATCGAGCGTCCGGCTAAGAACGCTCGCATCACGATTTACAGCTCGCGCCCGGGTGTGGTGATCGGCAAGAAGGGCGAGGACATCGAACTCCTCAAGGCCGAACTCCAGAAGCGCATGGGCGTTCCGGTTCATGTGAACATCGAAGAAATCCGCAAGCCGGAAACCGACGCGCAGCTGATCGCCGACTCGATCACGCAGCAGCTCGAGCGCCGCATCATGTTCCGTCGCGCAATGAAGCGCGCGATGCAGAACGCGATGCGTCTGGGTGCCCAGGGCATCAAGATCATGAGCGCCGGCCGTCTGAACGGTATCGAAATCGCACGTACCGAGTGGTACCGCGAAGGTCGAGTGCCGCTTCACACGCTGCGTGCTGACATCGACTACGCAACCTCGGAAGCGAAGACGACGTACGGCATCATCGGCGTGAAGGTTTGGGTCTACAAGGGCGACACGCTCGGCCGCAACGACGCACCGGTGGTGGAAGAAGTCGCCGAAGAAAAGCGTCCGCGCCGCAACGCGCGCCCGGGCGATCGTCGTCCGCGCCGTGATGGCGAAGGTGCACCGGGCGCACGCCGTGGCGCACCGCGCCGTGGCGCTGCCGGCGGTGACGGCAAGAGTGGAGAATAACGATGCTGCAACCGAAACGCAGGAAGTATCGCAAAGAGCAGAAGGGTCGTAACACCGGCGTCGCAACGCGCGGCAACGCAGTTTCGTTCGGTGAATACGGTCTGAAGGCTATCGGTCGTGGTCGCCTGACCGCACGTCAGATTGAAGCGGCGCGTCGTGCAATGACGCGTCACATCAAGCGTGGCGGCCGCATCTGGATCCGTATCTTCCCGGACAAGCCGATCTCGCAAAAGCCGGCGGAAGTGCGTATGGGTAACGGTAAGGGTAACCCTGAGTACTACGTCGCAGAGATTCAACCGGGCAAGATGCTGTACGAAATGGATGGTGTGTCCGAAGAACTGGCTCGTGAAGCGTTCCGTCTGGCTGCAGCGAAGCTGCCGCTGAAGACGGTCTTCATGGTTCGCCAGCTCGGCGCCTAAGGAGTTAATGATGAAGGCATCTGAACTTCTTCAGAAAGACAAGGCCGCGCTCGATCAAGAGCTGTCGGACCTCTTGAAGGCGCAATTCGGCCTGCGCATGCAACTCGCGACCCAGCAGCTCACGAACACGAGCCAGCTGAAGAAGGTTCGTCGCGACATCGCACGTGTGCGGACCGTCCTGACTCAGAAGGCGAACCAGAAATGAACGAAAGCGTGAAAACCTCGCTTAAGCGGACGCTGGTCGGCAAGGTCGTCAGCAACAAGATGGACAAGACGGTCACCGTCCTGGTCGAGCGCCGCGTCAAGCACCCGATCTACGGCAAGTACGTCGTGCAGTCGAAGAAGTACCACGCTCACGACGAATCGAACACGTACAACGAGGGTGACCTCGTTGAAATCCAGGAGACCCGTCCGCTGTCGAAGACGAAGGCCTGGACCGTGTCGAAGCTTGTAGAAGCAGCACGCGTCATCTAAAACGCCCGTTTCAGATGATGAAACATCCCGGGGATCTCTCCCCGGGATGTAGAAGTAGTTGAAATCGCAGAAGATTTCGCTTGCTAGGCCAAGATTATCGAGTTATAGTCTTGGTCTTCCCTCTTTATGGGTTCGCTGTTGGCAAAGCAGCGAGTAAACGTAAAAGGGGAAGCAAAATCCGGGCGCCAGTCCGGGTTAGCAAGATTCACCGGAATGCGATGGCCGGTTTCGTTTGCCGTCGCTGCTGTTCATACCCAAGCAGCTGAGCGGTCGTTCTAGTGGCGGCGCGGCTGACGGGACCAAGACTGACCGGATGTGCCATGGTGGCGCGACCGGATTAAGTTGGGATAGATAAACCATGATCCAGACCGAAACTCGGCTTGAAGTAGCCGACAACACGGGTGCGCGTGAAGTCATGTGCATCAAGGTGCTCGGCGGCTCGAAGCGTCGTTATGCCAGCATTGGCGACATCATCAAGGTGACCGTCAAGGAAGCAACGCCGCGTGGGCGCGTGAAAAAGGGCGAAATCTACAACGCTGTTGTGGTTCGCACCGCGAAGGGCGTGCGCCGTCAAGACGGCTCGCTGATCAAGTTCGATGGCAACGCCGCCGTGCTTTTGAACACCAAGCTTGAGCCGATCGGCACCCGTATTTTCGGGCCGGTTACGCGTGAGCTGCGTAGCGAACGATTCATGAAGATCGTTTCGCTGGCGCCGGAAGTGCTGTAAGGAGTCGCGATGAACAAGATTCGCAAGGGTGACGAAGTTATCGTCGTCACTGGCAAAGACAAGGGCAAGCGCGGCGTCGTGGTAGGTATCGGCGCAGACCGCGTGACCGTCGAAGGCATCAACATCGCGAAGAAGCATGTTAAGCCGAACCCCATGAAGGGTACGACGGGTGGCGTTGAAGCCAAGGCAATGCCGCTGGCTATCTCGAACGTCGCATTGGTCGACGCGAACGGCAAGCCGTCGCGCGTGGGCATCAAGGTCGAAGGGGACAAGAAGGTTCGTTTCCTTAAGACGACCGGTGCTGTTCTGAGCGCCTGACGCTGCGGAGTAAAAAATGGCACGTTTGCAAGAATTTTATAAAGAGAAGGTCGTTCCCGGCCTGATCGAGAAGTTCGGTTACAAGTCGATCATGGAAGTGCCGCGCCTCACCAAGATCACCCTGAACATGGGTGTCGGTGAAGCCGTTGCTGACAAGAAAGTGCTTGAGCACGCCGTGGGCGACCTCACGAAGATCGCCGGTCAAAAGCCTGTCGTGACGAAGTCGCGCAAGGCAATCGCCGGTTTCAAGATCCGTGAAGGCTACCCGATCGGCACGATGGTCACGCTGCGTGGCCAGGCAATGTACGAATTCCTGGACCGTTTCGTGACGGTTGCGCTCCCCCGCGTGCGCGACTTCCGTGGCGTGTCGGGCAAGGCGTTCGATGGCCGTGGTAACTACAACATCGGTGTGAAAGAGCAGATCATTTTCCCCGAAATTGACTACGACAAGATCGACGCGCTGCGTGGGCTGAACATCAGCATCACGACGACCGCGAAGACCGACGAAGAAGCAAAGGCACTGCTCGCCAGCTTCAAGTTCCCGTTCAGAAACTGAGGTTACCGTGGCTAAACTGGCACTGATCGAACGTGAAAAGAAGCGCGCTCGTCTGGCAGCGAAATTTGCGCCGAAGCGCGCAGAGCTGAAGGCGATCATCGACGACCAAAGCAAGTCGGAAGAAGAGCGCTACGCAGCTCGCCTGGAACTGCAACAACTGCCCCGCAACTCGAACCCGACTCGCAAGCGTAACCGCTGCGCGATCACGGGCCGTCCGCGTGGCACGTTCCGCAAATTCGGTCTCGCACGTAACAAGATTCGTGAAATCGCGTTCCGTGGTGAGATCCCTGGCATCACCAAGGCGAGCTGGTAATAGGAGAAACATAAATGAGCATGAGTGATCCTATCGCCGATATGCTGACTCGCATCCGCAATGCGCAGATGGTCGAGAAAGTTTCGGTTGCTATGCCCTCGTCGAAAGTGAAGATTGCGATTGCGCAGGTTCTGAAGGACGAAGGTTATATCGATGACTTCGCGGTGAAAACCGAAGGTGCGAAGTCGGAATTGAACATCGCGTTGAAGTACTACGCTGGCCGTCCCGTTATCGAGCGCATCGAACGCGTCTCGAAGCCGGGTCTGCGCGTGTACCGCGGCCGCAACGACATCCCGCAGGTCATGAATGGCCTCGGCGTTGCGATCGTGTCGACGCCCAAGGGTGTGATGACGGACCGCAAGGCGCGCGCTACTGGCGTCGGCGGCGAAGTTATCTGCTACGTCGCTTAAGGCCTAAGGAGAAGAAACATGTCTCGAGTAGGTAAGAGCCCGGTCGCGCTGCAAGGCGCAGAAGCGACGCTCAGCGACGAGAAGATTACCGTCAAGGGCGCGCTGGGTACGATTTCGCAAGCTGCGAACCGCCTCGTGAAGGTGGTGAACGACAACGGCACGCTCAAGTTCGAGCCGGCCGACGACAGCCGCGAAGCAAACGCGATGTCTGGCACGATGCGCGCGATCGTCGCGAACATGGTGCAAGGCGTGACGAAGGGTTTTGAGCGCAAGCTGACGCTGGTTGGCGTCGGTTACCGTGCTCAAGCGCAAGGCGACAAGCTGAACCTGTCGCTGGGTTTCTCGCACCCGGTGGTGCACCAGATGCCGGAAGGCGTGAAGGCCGAAACCCCGTCGCAAACGGAAATCGTGATCAAGGGGATCGACAAGCAGAAAGTCGGCCAAACCGCAGCCGAAGTGCGCGGTTATCGCCCGCCTGAGCCCTACAAGGGCAAGGGTGTGCGTTACGCCGACGAGGTTGTGATCCTCAAAGAAACGAAGAAGAAGTAAGGGTGCGCAATCATGGATAAGACTCAATCTCGCCTGCGCCGCGCTCGTCAGACGCGTCTCAAGATCGCTGAGCTGCAAGTCGCGCGCCTGGCCGTGCATCGCACGAACACGCACATTTATGCGCAAGTGTTCTCGCCCTGCGGCACCAAGGTGCTGGCCAGCGCGTCGACGCTTGAAGCCGAAGTGCGTGCGCAACTGGCTGACCAGTCGGGCAAGGGTGGCAATGTCGCCGCTGCCTCGCTGATCGGCAAGCGTATCGCAGAAAAGGCTAAGGCCGCCGGCATCGAATCCGTCGCCTTTGACCGCTCGGGTTTCCGCTATCACGGCCGCGTCAAGGCGCTGGCTGATGCTGCGCGCGAAGCCGGGCTCAAGTTCTAAGGAAGGAATTCGTCATGGCAAAGATGCAAGCGAAAGTTCAGGCTGACGAACGCGACGACGGCCTTCGTGAAAAAATGATTTCGGTCAATCGCGTGACCAAGGTCGTGAAGGGTGGCCGTATTCTCGGCTTCGCCGCACTGACCGTGGTTGGCGATGGTGATGGCCGCGTCGGTATGGGCAAGGGCAAGTCGAAAGAAGTGCCCGTCGCTGTCCAGAAGGCGATGGAACAAGCTCGTCGCAACATGTTCAAGGTGCCCCTGAAGAACGGCACCCTGCAACACGAAGTGCACGGCAAGCATGGCGCATCGGTCGTCCTCCTCGCTCCGGCGAAGGCTGGTACGGGCGTGATCGCCGGCGGCCCGATGCGCGCAGTGTTCGACGTGATGGGCGTGCAGAACGTCGTGGCCAAGAGCCACGGTTCGACGAACCCGTACAACCTCGTTCGTGCAACGCTGGACGGTCTGCGCAAGCAGTCGACCCCGGCCGACATCGCGGCGAAGCGCGGCAAGTCCGTCGAAGAAATTCTGGGCTAAGGGTGGGCACCATGTCTGAAAAAACTGTCAAGGTTCAGCTCGTCAAGAGCCTGATTGGGACCCGCGAAACGCACCGTGCCACCGTGCGCGGTCTCGGCCTGCGCCGCCTGAACTCGGTCTCCGAGCTTCAGGACACGCCGGCTGTGCGCGGCATGATCAACAAGGTCTCGTACCTCGTTAAGGTCATCGGCTAAGCGGTCGACCAAGACTCCAGGAGTTGAAAATGGAATTGAATAACCTGAAGCCGGCAGAAGGCGCGAAGCACGCAAAGCGTCGCGTCGGTCGCGGCATCGGCTCCGGCCTCGGCAAGACCGCTGGCCGTGGTCACAAGGGTCAGAAATCGCGATCGGGCGGCTTCCACAAGGTTGGCTTCGAAGGCGGTCAAATGCCGCTGCAGCGTCGTCTGCCGAAGCGTGGCTTCACCTCGCTGACGAAGGAATTCGTCGGTGAAGTGCGCCTCGCCGACATCGAGAAGCTGCCGGTCGACGAAATCGATCTGCTGGCTCTCAAGCAGGCAGGCCTCGTTGGCGAACTGACCCGCAGCGCAAAGATCATCGCTACTGGCGAGATCAAGCGTAAGGTCGTCGTGAAGGGTCTGGGTGCGACGAAGAACGCGCGTGCTGCGATTGAAGCAGCAGGCGGTTCTTTTGCCGAGTGATTGTGAGTGGGGCGTGCGGGTTCGCCCGCCGTCACTAGCATCTGCATCGGAGAAGCTACTTGGCTACTAGCCCGAGTCTCGCAAAAACCGGTCGCAGCGCTCCGAAGTTCGGCGACCTGCGTCGGCGTGCAATGTTCTTGCTGCTGGCGCTGGTCGTTTATCGTATCGGTGCGCACATTCCGGTTCCGGGTATCGACCCTGACCAGCTGGCGAAGCTCTTTCAAAGCCAGTCGGGCGGCATCCTTGGCATGTTCAACATGTTCTCGGGTGGCGCGCTGTCTCGCTTCACGATCTTCGCGCTGGGTGTGATGCCGTATATTTCGGCGTCGATCATCCTGCAGCTGATGGCGATCGTCTCGCCGCAGCTGGAAGCGTTGAAGAAGGAAGGGCAAGCCGGGCAACGCAAGATCACGCAGTACACGCGGATCTTCACGGTGGTGCTGGCGACGTTTCAGGCGTTCGGCATCGCGGTCGCGCTGGAAAACCAGCCTGGCCTCGTGATCGATCCGGGCATGGTGTTTCGCCTGACGACGGTCGTAACGCTCGTGACGGGCACGATGTTCCTGATGTGGCTTGGTGAGCAGATCACGGAACGCGGTCTCGGCAACGGCATTTCGATCATCATCTTCGGCGGGATTGCAGCGGGTTTCCCGAATGCAATCGGCGGTCTGTTTGAACTGGTTCGCACCGGTTCGATGGGCCCCGTCTCGGCGATCATCATCGTGGCACTGATCGCGGCTGTGACGTACCTGGTGGTGTTCATCGAACGCGGCCAGCGCAAGATCCTCGTGAACTATGCGAAGCGTCAGGTCGGTAACAAGATTTACGGCGGGCAGTCGTCCCACCTGCCGCTCAAGCTGAACATGTCGGGCGTGATTCCGCCGATCTTCGCATCGTCGATCATCCTGTTCCCGGCAACGATTCTGAATTGGTTCAGCTCGGGTTCGCGATCCAACTGGTTCGCAGACACGCTGCACAACGTGGCTGAAGCTCTCAAGCCTGGCCAACCGGTGTACGTGTTGCTGTATGCGTTGGCGATCGTCTTCTTCTGCTTCTTCTACACCGCACTGGTGTTCAACAGCAGGGAAACGGCCGACAACCTGAAGAAGAGTGGCGCGTTCGTTCCTGGCATCCGCCCGGGCGATCAGACGGCTCGCTATATCGACCGCATCCTCACGCGTCTGACGCTGGCCGGTGCGATCTATATCGTGTTTGTCTGTCTGCTGCCGGAGTTTCTGGTGCTGCGCTGGAATGTGCCGTTTTATTTTGGTGGCACGTCGCTGCTGATCATTGTCGTCGTCACAATGGACTTCATGGCGCAGGTGCAGTCGTACGTCATGTCGCAACAATACGAATCGCTGCTCAAGAAGGCGAACTTCAAGGGTGGCGGAGTCCCGATGCGCTGAAGGACATATGGCCAAAGACGATGTGATCCAGATGCAAGGTGAGGTCATAGAAAACCTCCCTAACGCCACCTTCCGGGTAAAACTGGAAAACGGCCATGTGGTCCTTGGGCATATTTCCGGGAAGATGCGGATGCACTACATCCGTATTCTTCCTGGCGACAAGGTGACAGTTGAGTTGACGCCTTACGATCTGTCGCGTGCGCGGATCGTGTTCCGGGCGAAGTGATTTAGAAAAAGGGTAATATCATGAAAGTGATGGCATCGGTAAAGCGCATGTGCCGTAACTGCAAAATCATCAAGCGCAACGGCGTCGTTCGCGTGATCTGCAGCACGGACCCGCGCCACAAGCAGCGTCAAGGCTGATCAGCGCGCTTTTTGCTTGCGCTTTTTGTTTGAGGAAAAACAATGGCTCGTATCGCAGGGGTTAACATCCCGAACCACCAGCACACGGAAATCGGCCTGACGGCGATCTTCGGTATCGGCCGCACGCGTTCGCGCAACATCTGCGTCGCTGCTGGTGTCCCGTTTGACAAGAAGGTCAAGGACCTGAACGACGCGGATCTGGAAAAGCTGCGTGATGAAGTGGGCAAGTTTGTCGTCGAAGGCGATCTTCGTCGTGAAACGACGATGAACATCAAGCGCCTGATGGATCTCGGCTGCTACCGCGGCGTGCGCCATCGCAAGGGCCTGCCCCTGCGTGGCCAGCGTACGCGCACCAACGCACGTACGCGCAAGGGTCCGCGCCGCGCAGCACAGTCGCTGAAGAAGTAAGCGGTTCTGACAGTTACAGGAAAACGTAATGGCTAAGGCTTCGAACAACTCCGCGGCGCAACGCGTTCGCAAGAAGGTTAAGAAGAACGTCGCCGAGGGCGTGGTTCACGTTCACGCGTCGTTCAACAACACGATCATCACGATCACCGACCGTCAAGGCAATGCACTCGCCTGGGCAACGTCGGGCGGTCAGGGCTTCAAGGGTTCGCGTAAGTCGACGCCCTTCGCAGCTCAGGTCGCAGCTGAATCGGCTGGCCGTGTTGCAATGGAATACGGCGTCAAGAACCTCGAAGTGCGTATCAAGGGCCCCGGCCCGGGTCGCGAATCGGCGGTGCGCGCGCTGCATGGTCTTGGCATCAAGATCACCGCGATCTCCGACGTGACGCCGGTCCCGCACAACGGCTGCCGTCCGCCGAAGCGCCGTCGTATCTAAGGCGTCGCGCTTGCCGACTGCCTGAGCCGCCGGTAACGGCGTCCCAGGCTCTCGGCGCTATTGAATTGACTAAGCCCACCGTTCGGTCCAAAGGGCCGGACTAGCGCGAGTCGCGGGGTCTCCCCGTTTCAGGCTTCGCGTGATCAATTATCGAAGGAAAGCAACGTGGCACGTTATATCGGCCCGAAGGCCAAGCTGTCCCGCCGTGAAGGCACCGACCTCTTCCTGAAGAGCGCACGCCGCTCGCTCGCCGACAAGTGCAAGCTCGACAGCAAGCCGGGTCAGCACGGCCGCACCTCGGGTGCGCGCACGTCCGACTACGGCACGCAGCTGCGCGAGAAGCAAAAAGTGAAGCGTATCTACGGCGTGCTCGAGCGTCAGTTCCGCCGCTACTTCGCGGAAGCTGATCGTATCAAGGGCAACACCGGCGAAAACCTGCTGCAACTGCTCGAATCGCGTCTCGACAACGTCGTGTACCGCATGGGCTTCGCATCGACCCGCGCTGAAGCGCGTCAGCTCGTGAGCCACAAGGCTCTCACGCTGAACGGCGTCGTCGCGAACATCCCGTCGATGCAAGTGAAGGCAGGCGACGTCGTCGCAATTCGCGAAAAGGCGAAGAAGCAGGCGCGTATCGCTGAAGCCCTCTCGCTGGCAGAGCAAGGCGGCATCGCAGGTTGGGTCGCAGTCGACGCGAAGAAGTTCGAAGGTACGTTCAAGGGCGTGCCGGAGCGCAGCGACATCGCTGGCGACATCAACGAAAGCCTGATCGTCGAATTGTATTCGCGTTAATCGAATTGACGGCCGGGGTAACCTCTGTGCTTCGCGCAGGAGGAAGCCTCGGCTGTTTTTTTCAGGTTGTGGCCATCTCAGCCTTATCGGTGTAACGAGCCGAGGGTATTGAAAAGGAAAACCTATGCAAACCAGTTTGTTGAAACCCAAGATCATCGCTGTGGAATCGCTCGGCGACAACCACGCGAAAGTGGTCATGGAGCCGTTCGAACGCGGTTATGGCCATACCTTGGGTAACGCGCTTCGGCGCGTGCTGCTGTCGTCGATGGTGGGCTACGCGCCGACCGAAGTGACGATCGCAGGCGTCGTGCACGAATACTCGACGCTCGATGGTGTGCAAGAGGATGTGGTCAACCTGCTGTTGAACCTCAAGGGCGTGGTCTTCAAGCTGCATAACCGTGACGAAGTGACGGTTACGCTGCGCAAGGAAGGCGAAGGCGTTGTCACCGCTGGCGACATCGAACTCTCGCACGACTGCGAAGTCATCAACCCGGAACACGTCGTTGCGCATCTGACGAAGGGCGGCAAGCTCGACGTCCAGATCAAGATCGAGAAGGGCCGCGGCTACGTGCCGGGCAACGTGCGCCGTTACGGCGACGAGTCGGCCAAGATCATCGGCCGCATCGTGCTGGACGCTTCGTTCTCGCCGGTTCGCCGCGTGAGCTACGCAGTGGAAAGCGCGCGTGTCGAACAGCGTACCGACCTCGACAAGCTCGTGATGAACATCGAAACCAACGGCGTGATCTCGCCTGAGGAAGCGATCCGCCAGTCGGCGCGCATCCTCGTGGATCAGCTGTCGGTGTTCGCTGCACTGGAAGGCACGGAAACGGCGGCGGAAGCCCCGTCGCGCGCACCGCAGATCGATCCGATCCTGCTGCGTCCGGTGGACGATCTCGAACTCACGGTTCGCTCGGCGAACTGCCTGAAGGCCGAGAACATCTACTACATCGGCGACCTCATCCAGCGTACCGAGAACGAGCTGCTCAAGACCCCGAATCTGGGTCGCAAGTCGCTCAACGAGATCAAGGAAGTGCTCGCTTCGCGCGGTCTCACGCTCGGCATGAAGCTCGAAAACTGGCCGCCGGCTGGTCTCGACAAGTAAGAAGTCTGGCACGGACGCGGATTTTCCTTTAAAATCCGCGTCTTGCCTTTTTCACGTACCGGCCCGTGCTTCACGTTGTTGTGAGGCGATAGAAGAGCTGGACCAAAACTTTGTTTCAAGGAAATTGAAATGCGTCACCGTCATGGTCTGCGGAAACTGAACCGCACGAGCAGCCACCGTCTGGCAATGCTCCGTAACATGTCCAACTCGCTCATCGAGCACGAAGTCATCAAGACGACGCTGCCGAAGGCGAAGGAACTCCGTAAGGTTGTCGAGCCCCTCATCACGCTGGGCAAGAAGCCGTCGCTGGCAAACCGTCGTCTGGCGTTCAACCGCCTGCGCGATCGTGACTCGGTCACGAAGCTGTTCGACGTGCTCGGTCCGCGTTTCGCGAACCGTCCGGGCGGCTACCTGCGCATCCTGAAGTTCGGTTTCCGTGTTGGCGACAACGCACCGATGGCACTGGTCGAACTGCTCGACCGTCCGGAAGTCACGGAAGAGAACATCCAGGAAGCGGAATAAGCTTTCAGTCGCGAGATCCCCGGATCGAGCGGCACGCGAAAAAGCCAGGCCTAGCCTGGCTTTTTTGTTTTGAGCGCGGAATAAACGGCGCGGCGTGACGTTTGCTCCCTGAACGCGCCCTCGCGGCTGCGGTGGGTCATCGTTGCCGCAGGGCGCACGGACGAAGGCCGACGGCGGCGGTGGTACGATAACGTCCTGCCTCGAGTCCCCGGCCTTTCGCGTGCGCATGCATGCGGCGGTGCGCGCGGGACACCCAGCCGGAGTTCGCCGTGACCCTCAATGTGACCCTGATGCTGACCACGGTGCCCGACGAGGACACCGCCGACAAGCTCGCTTCCGCCGTCCTCGCGGCGCGGCTGGCCGCCTGCGTGACGCGGCTCGGCGCCGTGCATTCGGACTTTCACTGGCAGGGCAAGATCGAGTCCGGCAGCGAAATCCAGCTGCTTTTCAAGACGAGTCTCGCCCGCACGGCCGAACTCGAACAGTTCATCCAGACCCAACATCCCTACGAGACGCCCGAAATCCTCGCCTGGCAGGCGATGGCGTCGACCGCTTACGGGCAGTGGGTCAACACCGAAACCCAGCGTCCCCTCCATGTCTAACCGCTTCGATCGGCGCCTGCGCGCCGCGCCGTACGCTTCGCTGCTGGCCTTTTTCGCGTTCGTGGTCTGCGTGCTGCCGCTGCTGTTCGGCGCCGCGCCCGCACACGCCGACGACGACTTCCTGCCGCCCGATCAGGCCTTCACGTTCAGTGCGAGCGAGGAGCCGGGCATGGTCGACGTCCACTTCAAGATTGCCGACGGCTACTACATGTACCGCGAGCGCTTCGCGTTCGACGTGCAGAACGGCGCCACGCTCGGCGATGCGCAGATTCCGCCCGGCCACGTGAAATTCGATCCGACGTTCAACAAGAACGTCGAGACGTATCGCAAGGAATTGACGATCCGCGTGCCGGTGAAGCAGGCGAGCGGCCCGTTCGATCTCACGGTGACGTCGCAGGGTTGCGCCGATGCGGGCATCTGCTATCCGCCCGCGCAGCACGTCTATCACGTGAGCGGTGCGGCGCTGCAAGCGGCGAATGCCGCGCCCGCGCAGACGGCGGTTGCGTCGACCACCGCCGCTGCAAACGCAGCCGCAAACACCGGCAGCGCCGAAGAACCCTGGTACGAACGCGCCACGAGCGCCGACTACGCGCAGTCGCTGCTGCAAGGCGGCGGCTTCTTCGCGGTGATCGGTTTGTACTTCGTCGCGGGTATGGTGCTGAGCCTGCTGCCCTGTTCGTATCCGATGATCCCGATTCTCTCGGCGATCATCGTCGGCGAGGGTGCGCAGGTGACGCGCTCGCGCGGCTTCGCGCTTTCGTTCGTCTACGTGCTCGGCATGGCGCTCGTCTACACGGTGCTCGGCATCGCGGCGGCGCTGGTCGGGCAGAGTCTGGGCGCGTGGCTGCAGAATCCGTGGGTGCTCGGCGTGTTCGCCGTGCTGCTTACCGCCTTTGCCGTGATGTTGATCGCAGGCTACGACATCGCGCTGCCGCAGCGCTGGCAGGACGGCGCCTCGCGCGCGTCGCAGGGCCGCTCGGGCGGCAAGTTCGCGGCCGTCGCCGTGATGGGCGCGCTGTCCGCGCTCGTGGTGGGCGCGTGCATGACCGCGCCGCTGTTCGCCGTGCTCGCGTTCATCGCGCACACGGGCAACGCGGTGCTCGGCGGCGCGGCGCTGTTCGCGATGGGGATCGGTCTCGGCGTGCCGCTGATGATTCTCGGCCTCGGCGCGGGCACGCTGCTGCCGCGCGCGGGCACGTGGATGGACGGCGTGAAGGTGTTTTTCGGCGTCGTGCTGCTGGCCGCCGCGTTGTGGATCGTCTGGCCGGTGCTGGGCGCGACGGCGCAGATGCTGCTCGCCGCGCTCTGGCTGCTGCTCGCCGCGGCCGCGCTCGGCCTGTTCACACCGAATGCGGGCGCAACCAACGTGTGGCGTCGCCTTGGCCGCGGGCTCGGCGCGGCATTCGCGATCTGGGCCGCGACCTTGATGGTCGGTCTGGCGGCGGGCTCGGCCGATCCGCTGCGTCCGCTCGCCGTGCTCGCCGCGCGCACGGGCGGCGCGGGTGGTGCAAGTGACGCGGTCGCCGGTGCGGCATCGGGCGCGCCCGCGAACGGCGCGGATGCGCTGGTGTTCGCGCCGGTGCGTTCGTCGGCGCAACTCGACGCGGCGCTCAAATCGGCGGGCAAGCCTGCGATGCTCGACTTCTACGCGGACTGGTGCGTGAGCTGCAAGGAGATGGAGAAGTTCACGTTCAGCGACGCGCGCGTGCAGGCACGCCTCGCGCAACTCGGCCTCCTGCGCGCCGACGTGACCGCGAATAGTCCCGACGATCAGGCGCTGCTCAAGCGCTTCGGTCTGTTCGGGCCGCCCGGCATCATCTTCTTCGATGCTCAGGGTAACGAAGTATTGCGCGTGGTCGGCTACGAGAACGCCGATAAATTCCTCGCGCGCCTCGATCGCGTCGTGCCGGCGGCGAGTACCTAAGCGTGCTCGAAGCGGTCGAATCGACAACGCTCACCGCGCCGCGCATATGAAAAAAGCCCCGGTTTTCCGGGGCTTTTTCGCATCTGAACGCTGCGCGAGCGTCGCTTATTTCTGTCGCTTATTTCTGTCGCTTATTTCTGTCGCTTACTTCTGCGCGCGCAACAGTCGCGCGGCGTCGAGCGCGAAGTACGTCAGGATGCCGTCCGCGCCCGCGCGCTTGAACGCGAGCAGCGATTCCATCATCACCTTGTCGTGATCGAGCCAGCCGTTTTGCGCGGCGGCCTTGAGCATCGCGTATTCGCCGCTCACCTGATAGACGTAGGTCGGGAAACGGAACTCGTCCTTCACGCGGCGCACGATGTCGAGGTACGGCATGCCGGGCTTGACCATCACCATGTCCGCGCCTTCCTCGATGTCGAGACGCACTTCGCGCAGCGCTTCGTCCGAGTTCGACGGGTCCATCTGGTAGGTCATCTTGTTGCTCTTGCCCAGATTCGACGCCGAACCCACCGCGTCGCGGAACGGGCCGTAGAACGCCGACGCGTACTTGGCCGAGTAGGCCATGATCTTCGTGTGGACGTGGTTCTCGCTCTCGAGCATCTCGCGGATCGCGCCGATGCGGCCGTCCATCATGTCCGACGGCGCGACGATATCGACGCCCGCTTCGGCCTGCGCGCGCGCCTGCGCGACGAGGATCTCGATGGTCTGGTCGTTGATGACGTAGCCGTTCTCGTCGAGCACGCCGTCCTGGCCGTGGCTCGTGTACGGATCGAGCGCGACGTCGCAGAGCACGCCCAGATCGGGGAAGCGTTTCTTGAGTTCGCGCACGGCGCGCGGAATCACGCCGTCGGGATTGGTCGCTTCGATGCCGTCGGGCGTCTTGAGCGACGGGTCGACCACGGGGAAGAGCGAAAGCACCGGAATGCCCAGCTCGACGCATTGCTCGGCCACGCCCATCAGCAGATCGATCGACACGCGCTCGACGCCGGGCATCGACGGCACGGCTTCGCGCACGTTCTCGCCCGCGATGACGAACACCGGGTAGATCAGATCGTTGGTGGTGAGGAGGTTTTCGCGCATCAGGCGGCGCGAGAAGTCGTCACGGCGCATGCGGCGCGGACGGTGATGCGGATAGAAGCTCATGTCGGCGGATATCTCGAATCGGGGCTGCAAAGCTGCGGCAATTGCGCGGCTCGCGCGGTGGCAACGCCTGGGTCAAGCGTCTGCAATTGCTTGAAATGGAACCACGCCTCTGGGCGCAGGAAACTTTTCAGGACAATGGTATATCATACCGATCGAGCGAGGCGCCTTGCGCCAGACTCCCCGCTTCTCCTCCCTGAGCGGGTGCCTGTCGTTTTTCGATAAGGCTGTTTAGCCCGCCGGCAATTACGGCGGGTTTTTTTATGCGCAGCCAGAATCGTGCATTGCGCATATTTTCGACGTCGCGCATGCGGTTGCGGGCAGACCTTGTGTGGGCTGCCGCACGTTGGCACGAAGAAAGTTCGGGAGGGTGCCGCCGGATGGCGGCGGCGCGCCCCCGCGGCATTGATGCGCGGGGCTTGCGCCGGAACGACGAAGTGACCGATACGCGCTTACGCGCCGGCTTTGGGGGCGGTTTCGCCGGCCTCGGCCGCGTTGTCCGGGGGCACGATCCAGCTTTCGATGACGGCATGGGCCTCATCGAGCCCCACACGCTTGAGCGCCGAAAAGAGCTGCGCGCTCAGCTTGCCCTGATAGCCCTGTTGCCGGTATTCGTCGAACGCCTTGTTCGTCGAACGCAGCGCGAGCACGCTCTCCTGACGCGTCAATTTGTCGCATTTCGTCAGGAGTGCGTGAATCGGCTTACCGGTGGGCGCAAACCACTCGATCATGCGGCGGTCCAGTTCGGTCAGTGGGCGGCGCGCGTCCATCATCAGCACGAGACCGCTCAGTTGCGCGCGCGTTTGCAGATAGACCGACAGCAGATGCTGCCAGTGCTGCTTCGCCGCTTCCGGCACTTCCGCATAGCCGTAGCCGGGCAGGTCGACCAGATAGCCGGACGGTTCGTCGGCCGGACCCACCGAGAAATAGTTGATGTGCTGCGTGCGGCCAGGCGTCTTCGACGCGAAGGCGAGGCGCTTCTGGTTGCACAGCAGATTGATCGCGGTCGATTTGCCCGCATTTGAGCGGCCGGCGAACGCCACTTCCGGCCGCGCCGTGGCGGGCAGGTCGCGCAGGTGATTCACCGTCGTGAAGAAACGGGCTTGATGCAGCAGGAAGGCCATCTGTAGGACCACATTATGAAATAACGAGGCGGCTGGCCTGCCTCGCCCGGCGGCGCCCGGGAACGATATTGAGATATCGGGGAGAGGCCCGATTGGCGCGGTTGCGCCTTGCGCGCTATTGTACAATGCGACGGTTTACTGAATACCCGTGAGGCCGGCGCGGGCCTTTCGAGCGAGATCGGTCGCTGTCGTACATTGCAGAACCTGATTCCCACAAGACGAAACAAGGTGCGCGAATGAATCGACTGTGCAAGTCCCTGAAAGTACTCAATTTTGCGATTGTTACGATAACGGCAGGTCTTGCAGCAGGGGTGTCGATGATAGCGATGGCGGCGGACCCGGCAACCCCGGCGAAACCAGACCTTGCGCGGGGGCAGGCGATCGCGGCGCAGGTGTGCGCGGCCTGTCACGCGGCCGATGGCAACAGTGCGGGCGGCGCCTATCCGAAGCTCGCCGGCCAGCACGCCGACTACCTCGTCAAACAGCTCAAGGATTTCAAGCCGCAACCCGGCGGCAAGCCCCCCGTGCGAAATAATGCGATTATGGCGGGCTTCGCATCGGCGCTGTCCGATCAGGATATGATCAACGTCGCCGCCTGGTTCGCGTCGCAGACGCCCAAGCCCGGTTTCGCCCACGACGCGAAGACCGTGCCGCTCGGCCAGAAGATCTGGCGCGGCGGTATCGCCGACAAAGGCGTGCCCGCCTGCGCTGCCTGCCACGGCCCGACCGGGCAGGGCATTCCGATCCAGTATCCGCGACTGTCGGGCCAGTGGTCGGAGTATCTCGTTACGCAGCTCACCGCTTTCCAGCAGGGCACGCGCAACAACAACGAGCCGATGCACACGATCTCGCACCGTCTGTCGGACGACGAAATCAAGGCGGTGGCGGATTACGCGGCCGGTCTGCATTGACCGTTTCGCCGGAGTCGAAGAACAAGAAAAGGGTGTGGGCACCGCGCGCATGCGGCGGTCCTGCACCCTTTTTTGCTGTAAGCGCGCACGTCGTGCGCACTCGAAGCGGAGTTTGAATGAGCGTCACCACGCAGGGTCTGCAGTTGAATGTCCGCCAGAAGGCGGTGAGAAGCGCCATCGAGCTGCTCAGTTCGATGCGTTTTGCCATTGCGCTGCTGGTCGTGCTGGCCATCGCGAGCATCATCGGCACGGTGCTCACGCAGGACGACCCCTATCCGAACTATGTGAATCAGTTCGGCCCGTTCTGGGCCGACATCTTCCGCTCGCTGAGCCTCTACACGGTCTACAGCGCGTGGTGGTTCATGACGATCCTCGGCTTTCTCGTCGTGTCGATCTCGCTGTGCGTGATCCGCAACGGCCCGAAGATGATCGCCGACATGAAAAGCTGGAAGGACAAGGTGCGCGAAGGCAGCCTGCGCGCCTTCCACCACAAGGGCGAGTTCGCGCTCGACGGCGCGACGCGCGAGCAGACCGCCGCCACGCTCAGCAAGCTGGCGGGCCGCCTCGGCTACCGCTTCGTCACGCGCGAGACCGACGGCGCCACGCTGATCGCGGCCAAGCGCGGCGCGCTCACGAAGATCGGCTATATCTTCGCTCACCTTGCGATCGTGGTGATCTGCATCGGCGGTCTGCTCGACAGCAACCTGCCGATCAAATTCCAGATGTGGCTGTTCGACAAATCGCCGATCCGCAGCAACGCGGTCATCAACGACATCTCGCCCGAACATCGCCTCTCGGCCTCGAACCCCACCTTCCGCGGCTACGCGTGGGTGCCCGAAGGCCAGTTCGTTTCCACGGCCATCCTGAACCAGCCCGACGGCTCGCTGATTCAGGATCTGCCGTTCTCGATCCAGCTCAACAAGTTCATCGTCGACTACTACTCGACCGGCATGCCCAAGCTGTTCGCGAGCGACATCGTCGTGATCGATCACCAGACCGGCAAGCGCATTCCGGCGCGCATCGAGGTGAACGAGCCGTTCACGTACGACGGCGTGTCGATCTACCAGTCGAGCTTCCAGGACGGCGGCTCGCAGATGCAGATGACCGCCTGGCCGATGAACGGTGCGAGCGCGAAGAGTTTCCCGTTCGGCGGCACGATCGGCAACTCGGCGCCGCTCAAACTGCCCGCGGGCCAAAGCGTGCCGGGCGTGGACGGCCAGACCATCGAGTTCGCCGATTTCCGCGCCATCAACGTCGAGAACATCTCGAACGGCAGCGGTCAGACCGACGCGCGCGGCGTCGCGCACCAGACGCTCAAGGAAGCGTTCGACGAGCGCCTCGGTTCGGGCGCGAAGAGTTCGAAGCCGCTCGATCTGCATAACGTCGGGCCGTCGGTGCAATACAAGGTGCGCGACAAGGACGGCCAGGCGCGCGAGTACAACAACTACATGCTGCCCGTCGACGTGAACGGCGAGCGCATGTTCCTCGCGGGCATGCGCGAGAACCCCGACGATCCGTTCCGTTACCTGCGCATTCCGGCCGACAGCGGCGGCACCATGAAGGAATGGATGATGCTGCGCGCGGCCTATGAAGATCCGGCGCTGCGCGCCCAGGCGGCGCACCGCTTCGCCGTGCGTTCGGTCCCCGAAGCGAATCGCGAGCTTCAGCAGCATCTCGAAGACAGCGCGCTGCGCGTGCTGACCCTGTTCGCGGGCGCCGACGATTCGACCCAGGCCGCGCCGAAAGCGCAGCAGGGCGGCTTCCAGGCGGTGGCGGCGTTCATCGACAAGTCGGTGCCGAAAGACCAGCAGGAGAAGGCCGCGGGCCTCTTGCTGCGCATGCTCGAAGGCGCGACGTGGGATCTCTGGCAGCTCGCGCGCGAGCAGGCCGGCGAGCCCGATCTGAAGCCGGACGCCGACTCGGCGCGCTTCGTTCAGGACGCGATCAACGCGGTATCCGACAGCTTTCTGTATGGATCGCCTGTCTATCTACAGCTCGATTCATTCAAGCAGGTGCAAGCTTCGGTATTTCAGTTGACGCGCGCACCGGGCAAAAAAGTCGTGTATCTTGGCAGCCTGTTGCTCGTGCTCGGCATCTTCTCGATGTTCTACGTGCGCGAGCGGCGTCTGTGGTTCTGGCTGAAGGACCGGAATGGCGAAGCAGGCGGCGGCGTGAACGTCATCATGGCGATGTCAACCGCGCGCCGTACACTCGACTTCGAGAAGGAATTTGCCCGTACCCGCGAAGCTGTCGCGCGCGCGCTCGGCGCGAAAGCGCAGGCCGCCGAAGACGCTGCCGACGCCGACGCTCACGCCAAGGCGGACCGCAACGCAAACGAAGGCGGGACGGACCGTGCACCTTGATCCTCGCGATCCTTGCGCGCTTTTCACGTTTTGCGCGCGCTTCACGGACATTCACGATCAACACCGGTAAGCCCATGGACTTGACTCAGGTTTCCTCATCCGCAAAGGCCCGCCGCGCAGACCGCGCCGCGGTGCAGACGGCGGCGCACGATTTGCCCGCCGACGACTTCTTCGACGAACGCCCCTTCCTGCGCCGCCTGACGCTGGTCGACTGGCTGTTCGCGCTGGTGCTGGTGGCGGGCGCGGGCTTCGCGCTGTCGCGCTACCACGCGCACATGAACTACTACGACAAGCTCGTGATGTGCGGCACGGTGCCGGCGCTCGTCGTGCTCGGCTGGCGCTGGAAACCGGCGCGTCTGCTGATGGCGGGCATCGCCGTGATGTCGATCGGCGCGATCCAGATCTATCAGGGCGACCTCGCGCGCGCCGACCAGGCGTTCTTCCTCAAGTACTTCCTCTCCAGCCAGTCGGCCATTCTGTGGATGAGCGCGCTGTTCGTGCTCGCCACGCTGTTCTACTGGATCGGCCTGCTCTCGCGCTCGCCCTCGGGCGGCTCGATCGGCTCGAAGCTGACCTGGGCGGCCGTGTTGATGGGCTTCACGGGTCTGATGGTGCGCTGGTACGAGTCCTACCTGATCGGCGCGGACGTCGGCCATATTCCCATCTCGAACCTCTACGAAGTGTTCGTGCTGTTCAGCCTGATCACGGCGCTGTTCTACCTGTATTACGAAAAGCACTACAACACGCGCGCGCTCGGCGCCTTCGTGCTGCTCGTGATCAGCGCGGCCGTGGGCTTCCTGATGTGGTACTCGATCTCGCGCGACGCGCAGCAGATCCAGCCGCTCGTGCCCGCGCTGCAAAGCTGGTGGATGAAGATCCACGTGCCGGCGAACTTCATCGGCTACGGCAGCTTCGCGTTGTCGGCGATGGTGGGCGTGGCCTACATCATGAAGGAGCGCGGCATGCTGGCGGACCGCCTGCCCGCGCTGGAGGTGCTCGACGACGTCATGTACAAGTCGATCGCCGTCGGCTTCGCGTTCTTCACCATCGCCACGATTCTCGGCGCGCTGTGGGCCGCGCAGGCATGGGGCGGCTACTGGAGCTGGGACCCGAAGGAAACCTGGGCGCTGATCGTCTGGCTGAACTACGCCGCCTGGCTGCACATGCGCCTCATGAAGGGCCTGCGCGGCGGCGTGGCTGCCTGGTGGGCGCTCACGGGCCTGCTGGTCACGACCTTCGCGTTCCTCGGCGTGAACATGTTCCTCTCGGGGCTGCATAGTTACGGCAAGCTGTAACCGGTCTGCGCCGCACAACGAACTCACCGCCGGACGCCACGCGCTCCGGCGGTTTTTTTTCGTCGGATGGGAAGGATTGCGCGGCGCGTGCGTTTGCCGTGTTACAGGGCTCCGAACCATCGTGTGCGGAGCCGGTCGACAGTCAGGAAACACCCAGGCAGGCGGTGGAAAGCAGACGAGGGCAACATCATGTGGACGAAGCGCAGCAGCAGGATCATCCTCACCGGCGACGACATCGCCGCAAGCGAGATCACGCCGCAAAAGGTGTTCGAACAGCGCCGGCGAGTGATGAAGGCGGCCGGCGCGCTGGCGCTCGGCGGCATGACGGGCGGTGTCGGCGCGTTCGGCTTGTTGGGGGGCGCGCGCGAGGCGTTCGCGGAATACGCGCCGGGCGACCCGAAAGCGATCAAGCTGGCCGCGAAGACCAACCCGAAGTTCGTCGCGCCCGACAAGGCCACGCCGTACAAGGACGTGACGACCTACAACAACTTCTACGAGTTCGGCACCGACAAGGGCGATCCGGCGCAGAACGCCGGCACGCTGCGTCCGCGTCCGTGGAAGGTGAGCGTGGAAGGCGAGGTGAAGAACGCGAAGGTCTGGGACATCGACGACATCCTCAAGATCGCGCCGCTTGAGGAGCGCGTGTACCGCCACCGCTGCGTGGAAGGCTGGTCGATGGTGATTCCGTGGATCGGCATCTCGCTGTCCGAGCTGGTCAAGCGCGCACAGCCGACCGGCAACGCGAAATACGTGCAATTCATCACGCTCGCCGACCGCTCGCAGATGCCGGGCCTCGCCGAGCCGATTCTCGACTGGCCGTATTCCGAAGGCCTGCGCATGGACGAAGCGATGAATCCGCTCACGCTGCTCACCGTCGGGCTCTACGGGCAGGTGCTGCCGAACCAGAACGGCGCGCCGGTGCGCGTGGTGATTCCGTGGAAGTACGGCTTCAAGAGCGCGAAGTCGCTGGTGAAGATCCGCTTCGTCGAGAAGCAGCCGCCGACGAGCTGGAACACCTACGCGTCCAACGAGTACGGCTTCTTTTCGAACGTGAATCCGAACGTCGATCACCCGCGCTGGAGCCAGGCGACCGAGCGGCGGATCGGCGAGGACGGTTTTTTCACGCCCAAGCGCAAGACGCTGATGTACAACGGCTACGGCGATCTGGTGGCGTCGATGTATCAGGGCATGGATCTGCGCAAGAACTTCTGAGCATGCGATGGAGCACAACGTGAATTCGACCCGCGAGGCCAACGAAGCGACGGACGCGACCGCCCGCCGTGTCGGCGGCGCGCCGTCCGCGCAGGCGAAAGCCCGTGCCGCGAGCGGTCCGCGCTGGCTGCCGTGGCTGTCGTGGCTGAAGGGCGCGGTGTTCGTCGCTTCGCTGTATCCGCTCGCGCGTATCGTGCTGTTCGGCTTCACCGACCGGCTGGGCGCGAATCCGATCGAATTCATCACGCGCTCGACGGGACTCTGGACGCTCGTGTTCCTCTGCATCACGCTGGCCGTCACGCCGCTGCGCCGTCTCACGGGCTGGACCGCGCTCGTGCGCTTGCGGCGCATGCTTGGCCTGTACGCGTTTTTCTACGCGGCGCTGCACTTCACGACTTACATCTGGTTCGACAAATGGTTCGACGTGGCCGCGATGCTCAAGGACGTCGGCAAGCGGCCCTTCATCACGGTGGGTTTCGCGGCCTTCGTGCTGCTGATTCCGCTTGCCGTCACCTCGACGCGCGCGATGGCGCGCAAGCTCGGCCGCCGCTGGCAGACGCTGCACCGGCTGATCTATGCGATCGGCGTGCTCGCGATTCTGCATTTCTGGTGGATGAAGGCCGGCAAGCACGATCTCGCGCTGCCGAAGCTCTACGGCGCGATCATGCTCGTGCTGCTCGGCTGGCGGATCGGCGCGTGGCTAGTCGCGCGCTTCAAGGCGGGCGGGCCGACGCGCGCGGCTTGAGCGCCGTGGGTTCTCCGCCCGCGCAATAAAAAAGCGACGCACGCGGCGTCGCTTTTTCGTTTCATGCGGTCGGCAACACAGCCCGACGATCAGGTCAGTCCAATCAATCCGGCAGCAGATGCTCGCCCGCGAACAGTTGCGGCACCGTTTCGCGCTCGCGCGCGACGTGCGTGCGAGCACCGTCGACCATGATTTCGGCGGCACGCGGACGCGTGTTGTAGTTCGAGCTCATCGCGAAGCCGTACGCGCCCGCCGAGCGGATCGCCAGCACGTCGCCCGGCTCGATCGCGAGCGTGCGTTCGCGGCCCAGCCAGTCGCCGCTCTCGCACACCGGACCGACGATGTCCCACGTTTTGGCTTCGCCCGCCGGCGTTGCGACCGTCTCGATCGCGTGATACGCCTCGTACATCGCGGGGCGTGCCAGATCGTTCATGGCCGCGTCGACGATCGCGAAGTTCTTTTCCGCGCCGGGCTTGAGGAATTCGACGGTCGTCAGCAGGATGCCTGCATTGCCGACCAGCGAGCGGCCCGGCTCGAACCAGACTTCGCGCGACTTGCCGGTCTTCGCGCCATGCGCCTCGATGCGGTCGAGCACGGTGCGCACGAACGCGCCGATGTCCGGCGGCGTTTCATCGTCGTAGCGGATGCCGAGACCGCCGCCCACGTCGATGTGATGAATTGCGATGCCGTCCGACTCGATCTGGTCGACGAGTTCGAGCACCTTGTCGATGGCGTCGAGATACGGCGCGACTTCGGTGATCTGCGAGCCGATATGGCAGTCGATGCCCACGACCTGCAGATTCGGCATGGCCGCCGCCGCGCGATAGGTGGCGCGCGCGTCTTCGAAGGCGATGCCGAACTTGTTCGACTTCAGGCCCGTGGAAATGTACGGATGCGTTTTCGCGTCGACGTCCGGGTTCACGCGCAGCGACACCGGCGCCTTCTTGCCCAGTTCGCCCGCGACGGCGTTCAGGCGGTCGAGTTCGGGAATCGATTCGACGTTGAAGCACTTCACGCCCGCTTCGAGCGCGACGCGCATTTCGTCGGCATGCTTGCCCACGCCGGAGAACACCGTGTTCTGCGCCTTGCCGCCGGCGGCCAGCACGCGCGCCAGTTCGCCGCCCGACACGATGTCGAAGCCCGCGCCTTCGCGCGCGAATACGTTCAGCACGGCGAGATTGCTGTTGGCCTTCACGGCGACGTGCACGCTCGCGCGGCGGCCCGCGCAGGCGTCGGCGTAGGCGTGCCATGCGCTGCTGAGCGCGGCGCGCGAGTAGACGTAGAGCGGGGTGCCGTACTGCGCGGCGAGGTCGGCGGCGGACACGCCTTCGACGAAAAGCGTGCCGTCGACACGATGAAAAGCGGGCTGGGTCATGCGAGCGTCTGGTTGAGTCGGTGCTATTGAGCGGGCGCGGCGGCCGAGGCCGCTTGCGCGCCGCTGGCGGCCGCGGGCGCGGAATTCAGTTCAGGGTCGGTCGACAGCGACAGCGGCGTCCCGGTGGTATCGGGCACCGAGCCGGCCTGCGCGCCCGAGGCCGCGTTCGGCAGGGTTTGCGCGTTGTCGTCGGGCTGCGTTTCGAAATTCGGTTTCTGCGGGAGCGGCGGCACCGTGGGCATGTAGAGCGGCCCTTTCTGGCCGCAACCCGCGAGTGACGCGGCGCCGATCGCGAAAGCCGTTAGAATCGCGCCGGACGCCGAGATGCGGGATGCCAGTGCGCGCATCCTGGAATTGACACGCATAATTGTCCCTGAATGATTAACCGGTGGAGTTTAGCATGGCAGATAGTGACTACCTGAGCCGCGCGGAGGCCGTGCTGGCGGCCGTCGAGCGCGGTGTCGACGCGAGCGGAGCCGATATCGAGCTCGAGCGCAGCGGCAACGTTCTGACACTCGAATTCGAGAACCGCTCGAAGATCATCGTGAATCTGCAGCCGCCGATGAAGGAGATCTGGATCGCGGCGAAAGCGGGCGGTTTCCATTACCGCTTCATCGACGAGCAATGGCTCGACACGCGCACGGGCACCGAGTTCTTCTCGGCGCTCACCGCGTACGCGACGGAGCAGGCGGGCGAGACGGTGACGTTCACGCCGTGAAGTCGCGATAGCGCGGCCGCAGCATGAAAAACGGGCACCCCTCGGGTGCCCGTTTTGCGTTTGCAGCATCGGTGAATCAGTGCTTGCGGAACAGATTCATGATGTCTTCCTTCTCCTGCGCGTTGACGTGCGCGGGCTCGCTCTCGGACGAACCCTGCGCGCCCTGTTCGCCGCTCGCCGCCGCGTCGAGCGCCGCCTGGCTGATGCCCACCGTGGAGACGAAACCATGGCCCGGCGTGGCGTCGGCGTAATACAGCTCGTCGCCGAGCGTGACGATGCCGTCGGGCATCGGCATCTTGTACTCGGGCACGCCGTTGAGCGCCTTCTGCATGTAGTCGATCCACACGGGCAGCGAAAGGCCGCCGCCGGTTTCGCGGTCGCCGAGGCTGCGCGGATTGTCGTAGCCGATCCACGCGATGGCCGCGAGCGTGTGCTGGTAGCCCGCGAACCAGGCGTCGCGCGAATCGTTGGTCGTACCGGTCTTGCCGCCGAGGTCGGTGCGCTTGAGGACGTTCGACTTCGCGCCCGTGCCGCGCTGCGCCACGCTCTGCAGCAGGCTGTTCATGATGTAGGCGTTGCGCGGATCGATCGCGCGCGGCGCGTTCTGCTCCGCGACGAGCGGCTGCGCCTGCGCGACCACCATGCCGCGCTGATCGGTGACTTCGGCGATCAGATACGGATTCACGCGATAGCCGCCGTTCGCGAACACGGCGTAACCGCCCGCCATCTGCAGCGGCGTGACGAGGCCCGCGCCCAGCGCCATCGGCAGATAGGCCGGATGACGCTCGGCGTCGAAGCCGAAGTGCGTGATGTACTGCTGCGCGTACTTCGTGCCGATGTGGTTGAGGATGCGGATCGACACGAGGTTCTTCGACTTCATGAGCGCCGTGCGCATGGTCATGGGGCCGTCGAAGCCGCCGCCGTAGTTCTTCGGCTCCCACGCCTGGCCGCCGGTTTCCGCCGCGCTGAAGAAGAGCGGCGCGTCGTTGATGATCGTGGCCGGCCCGAGCCCCTTGTCGAGCGACGCCGAATAGATGAACGGCTTGAAGCTCGAACCCGGCTGACGCCACGCCTGCGTGACGTGGTTGAACTTGTTCTTGTTGAAGTCGAAGCCGCCCACCAGCGCGCGGATCGCGCCGTCCTGCGGCACCACCGAGACGAACGCGCCCTCGATCTGCGGCAACTGCGTAATCGACCATTCGCCCGCGTTGTTGCGCGCCACGCGGATGATCGCGCCCGGGCGGATCTTCTGGCTCGGCTGCGCGCGCGCGGAGAGGTTGTACTGCGCGAAGCGCAGGCCGTCGCCGGTGATGCTGGCCGTGTTGCCGTCCATGAAGGTGGCCTGCACTTCCTTCGGGCTCGCCGAGGTGACCACGGCCGCCACGAGTTCGCCGTTGTCCGGATGCTCGATCAAAGCGTCGTCGATGGCCTGTTCGCGGTCGTCGGCGTCGGCGGGCAGGTCGATGAAAGCTTCCGGGCCGCGATAGCCGTGACGCCGCTCGTAATCCATCAGCCCCTTGCGCAGCGCGCGGTAGGCCACGTCCTGGTCGGCGGAATCGATGGTCGTGACCACGTTCAGACCACGCGTGTAGGCCTCTTCGTGGTACTGCGCGTACATCATCTGACGCACCATTTCCGCCACGTACTCCGCGTGCACGCTGAATTCCTTGCCCTGGCCCTTCACGACGAGCGGTTGCGCGGCGGCGTCGTCGTACTGCTGCTGGGTGATGTAATGCAGCTCCAGCATGCGTTCGAGGATGTATTCCTGACGCACCTTCGCGCGCTTCGGATTGACGACCGGGTTATACGCCGACGGCGCCTTCGGCAGCCCCGCGAGCATCGCGCATTCGGCGAGCGTGAGGTCCTTCAGATCCTTGCCGAAGTACACGCGCGCGGCGCTCGCGAAGCCGTAGGCGCGCTGCCCCAGATAGATCTGGTTCATGTAGACCTCGAGGATCTGGTCCTTCGAGAGCTTCGACTCGATCTTGTAGGCGAGCAGCATCTCGTAGATCTTGCGCGTGTAAGTCTTTTCGCTCGACAGGAAGAAGTTGCGCGCCACCTGCATGGTGATCGTGCTCGCGCCCTGCGACGCATGGCCGTTCGTCAGGGCGACGAAGCCCGCGCGCGCGATGCCCGTGAGGTCGACGCCGCCGTGCTCGTAGAAGCGCGCGTCTTCGATGGCGAGGATGGCTTTCTTCAGATTGTCCGGCACGTCCTGGAAATGGACGATGTCGCGCCGCTCCTCGCCGAATTCGCCGATCAGCACGTGGTCGCGCGTGTAGATGCGCAGCGGCACCTTGGGCCGGTAGTCGGTGAGCGCCTCGAGCGACGGCAGATTCGGCGTGGCGACGATCAGCGCGTAGCCGAGCACGAGCGCGACGCACGCGGCGCCGCCCGCGATCAGCACGACAAAACCGATCAGCAGCTTGACCCACCAGGGCCGCTTGCGCCGGGTCGGGGCGGGCGGCTCCGGCGGGGTGGACGGAGCGGACGAGGGAGGCTGGACGTCTTGCATACGGTTACCGGAAAAACAGTCCCGCGATTATAGCCGCCCGCCTCGCGTGCTTTCGGAAAGCTTACGCACGGCTTGAGGCGGGTCGTGCAGCGTCTCGGCCGGTGTATGGCGCAGGTGCAGGGCGGACGCTAGCGGGACAGATGACGCACGACAGAGTGCTCACTCTAGCCGCGTCTCATGGCGCGGAGAAGCATCCCGGTCGCATTCGCTGCGAGATTGGCCATCCGGCCGAGTGTTCGCGCGAGCGGACGCTTCGCACAATCCCAGCAACGCGCCACGAACGGTTCGCGGCGCAAAGCACACGGGAGAAATGCGATGAGCCTGCTCAATCCGCTGTTGTTGAATGCTCGCCGTCATGCCGCTGGCGTCGACGTGAGCGCGCGCGGCATCACGCTGGTCGTGCTCAGCGAGCCGCTGTTCGGCGGCGGTCCGCTGCGCATCGAGTGGCTGGCGCGTGCGCCGCTGGGGCGCGAGGTGCTGTCGGGCGCGGAGATCGCTGACCGCACGGCGCTGGCGGCGGCGTTGCGCGCGCTGTTCGGCGCGCTGCCTCGGGCGTGCGCCCAGGCCGGTCTGCGCTGTGCGATGGCCTTGCCCACGGGCGCGACGCTGCTGGCCACGGTGCCGCTCGCGCGGCTCGTGCCGGAGGCCGGGTCGCCTGCGTGGCGGGCGGACGTGTCGGGGCTTTATACGGAGCTCGAACCGCTGGTGCTGGCCGAGGCCGAGCGCGTGGCGGGCATCGAGCGGCATGAGCTGGCGGTCGACTGGCAGGTGGGTCCGTTCGGGTCCATCTATTCGCTCGGCTCGTGCGATTCGCCCGATTCGCCTGGCTCGTCGGGTGCGTCGGCCCTCGGCACGGCTGCGCTGCGCGAGGCGCGCGTGACGATCGCGGCCACGGCGCGCGCGCATCTCGAAACGCGTATCGAGTGCGCGGCGATGGCGGGCATCACGCTCTGCGCGCTGGACGACGAAGCGCACGCGGCGCTGCGTGCG
Organism: Paraburkholderia sp. SIMBA_027; assembly: GCF_046535315.1. Taxonomy (NCBI): domain Bacteria; kingdom Pseudomonadati; phylum Pseudomonadota; class Betaproteobacteria; order Burkholderiales; family Burkholderiaceae; genus Paraburkholderia; species Paraburkholderia sp. SIMBA_027. The sequence continues at coordinate 103,403 of NZ_JAWRWY010000020.1, read as the reverse complement.
ATGCGCCACGCGGCGGCGTTCGAGTTGCCGCCGCACGAGACCTGGGCCGCGCTCTGGGTCGGCGCCGACGGCATACACGGCTGGCTCGTCGCCGACGAATCCGTCACCCGCCGCATGCGTTTTCCCGCGCTCGAGTACGCCGATTTCGTCGAGGCGTTGCGCGATCTGGCGAGCGGCGCGCAGGTCGGCTGCACGCTGGTGTCGGGCGATCTCTCGATGCTGGCGGGCGTGCAGTTTTCGCTCGCGGATATCGGCGACGTGCTCGGCAGTCCGGTGCTGCCGTTCGAATGCGCGCCGCTCGCCGATGCCGACACCGAACAACCGCTCGACGTCGGCCTGCTGCACGACCCGTCGTGCGTGGTCGCCTTCGGCCTCGCACTGCGTGGGGTGAGCGAATGAGGCGGCGCGCGAAGATGGCTGGCGCGCGCGAGGGTTTCAATCTACTGCCGTGGCGGCCGGGGGCGGTGCGGCGCGTGCGTCGGCGTCGCGCGCTCGAATGGCTCGCGGCGGCGGTTTTAGGTGGCGTGTGCGGCTGCGCGGTCGCGGGCTGGCAGCACGTCGAGCAGACACGCCTGGCGACGCGGCACGCGGCACTGGAGCGGCAACTCGCGCAACTGGGCGCGCCGCTCGCCGAGGCGCAACGGCTCGCTCGGGAGACACGCGCGCGGCAGCTTGCCTCGAGTGAAGCGCGCGAGCGGGCGCGCCCTTTCCAGCGGTTGTTCGCGCTCGTCGACGGCCTGGCGCGGGCGCGCACCGAAGGCGTCGCGCTCGAACAACTGGCCCAGCACGGCGACGCCACCGAGTTGCTGGCCAACGCCGCCGACGAGATCGCGGCGGCGGCGTGGCTCGAACGCCTGCGCGCGCTGCCCGAGGTCGAGGCCGTGAGCGTGCAGGAGATGAAGCGCGCGCAGGAGGCGGGCGGCGCACGTTCGCGCGGTGGATCAGGCGCGAGCGTCCCGCATCGCGTCGAGCCGATTCGCGTGGCTGCGCGGCTCGTCTGGAAAGGCGCGACTGCACCGGCTTCGGCTTCGGATTCGGTCTCGACTGCGCCGGCGAAGGAGGCGAAATGAACGCCATGTCGACGTTGCGCGGCTGGCGGCCGCTACACACATGGACGCGAAGACGGCGCGCGCTGGTCGCCGCGACGCTCGCGATGCTTGCCGCGTTGCTGAGCGGTATCGCGTGTTTTCTCACCGATGCCGGCGGCGCGCAGGCGGCCCGAAGCGCGCTGGCCCAAGGCGAGGCGCGGCTCGCGGACGCCCGGCGGACGCTCGCGCGATTGCCCGCGCTGCGCCGCGAAGCCGAAGGCTGGCCGCGCGACGCAAGACTGACGGGATCGGCGGAATCGGAGCAAGCGAACACGAGCGCCGACGACATCCGCAGCGTCTCCCGGCTGGCGGCAGACGCCGGACTTGTCTTGATCGCGCTGGAACCTGCCGCGCCGGGCGGCGCGAAAGCGCAGGCGTTCCGCGCGACCAAACTCGCGGCACAGGGCGGTTTCGCCCAGCTTCGCGCCTTTCTCGAAGGACTGGCCGAGTGGCCCGAACTCGCGGTGCCTGCGGACATCGTCGTTCGGCGCAACGGCAGCGCGCTTGCCATCGCGGCTACGCTGCACGTTTTCGGCGGTTTGCCCGCCGTCGCGATCGAAGCGGCCGACGGCGCCGAAGTCGCCGCAATCGAAGAACGGACCGATGCCGCGCGCGATCCGTTCGCGAGCCGGTTTGCGCTCGCAGCGGGCGGCGGCGCTGCGTCGGGCGTGCAGGGCGATGGCGCGCTGCGGCTCGTCGGCACGCTGAGCGAGCGTGGACGCGTGCTCGCGCTGATCGAAACCGCCGACGGCACGCTCGCCGTTCAGCCAGGCGCTTCGCTCGCGGGCGCACGCGTGACGGGCGTGGGTCCGGAGCGGGTCGTCCTGTCCGTCGAGGGCGCGACGCAGGTGCTGAACTGGGCGGAGGCGCAGCCATGAAACGCGTTGGCTCGATTCGGCTTCTTTCCCGTTTGCTCGTTTGGCCGCTGCTCGTGCTTGCGCCGGCCGCACGCGCTGCGTTGCCGCCGGCGCCGCCACCGTTGCCGACGCCCGCGTGGCGTACGGCGGCGCAGATGATCGCGCGCCACGAAGTGCCGCCCTTGCCCGAAGGCGAGCAGGCCGACGCGCCCGCGGGCTGGACCGCCAACCCATTTTCGACGACGCAGGACACGCCTGCCGATCCTGCTGACGAGCGACCGGCCGCGCCGCCGTCCACGAATGGCGCGGACGCAGCGCCCACGGCGGTGCCCATCGCCGCGCCCGAGCCGCTCGAAGGGCCGCCGGTGCCGCTGCCCGCGCCGTCGCGTCTTGCCGACACAGCGTCCGGGAGCGACGGCCTGCCGCCCGACCGTCCGATCTCGCTCAACTTCCAGCGCGCGGAACTTACCGCCGTGCTGCATGCCTTCGCGCAGTTCACGCGGCTGAACATCGTCGCGAGCGAGCGCGTGCGCGGCCAGATCACGCTACGCCTCGACCGCGTGCCGTGGCGCGCGGCCTTCGATCTGCTGCTGGAGTCGAACGGCCTCGCGATGGAGCGGCACGGCGGCGTGCTTTGGGTCGCGCCCGCCGCGGATCTCGCCGCGCGCGAGCGGCTGCGTTTCGAGGCGCATGCGCGCGCCGCCGAGCTCGAACCGCTCGCGAGCCGTGCGTTCGAGCTGCACTACGCGCGCGCTGAGGACCTGCGGCGGCTGCTGAGCGGTTCCGGCACGCAGCGCGCGCTGTCCAAACGCGGCGCGGCAGTCGCGGACGCGCGCACGAACCTGTTGTTCGTCACCGATCTGGCGGGGCGGCTCGATCAGATCGCCGACCTGATCCGGCGGCTGGACGCGCCCGCGCGACAGGTGCTGATCGAAGCGCGTATCGTCGAAGGCGACGAGGGCTTGTCGCGCGAACTGGGCGTGCGGCTCGGCGTGACGCCGAACGCGGTCGAAGGCACGGCGCGCGGCGTGCGCGGCAGCGCCGCCGACGGCACGCTCTATGATCTGGGGGCGGGAGCGATCAACGGTTTCGCGGCCGCGCAACTCGGCCTGACGTTGCTCGCCGCCCGCGCGACCCGGCTGCTCGACATCGAATTGAGCGCGCTGGAGGCGCAGGGGCGCGGGCGCGTGGTGTCGAGTCCGCGCGTGGTGACGGCGGATCGCACCAAGGCTGTGGTCGAGCAGGGCACCGAGCTGCCGTATCAGGCCAAGGTCGGGCAAGGTGTATCGGGCGTGCAGTTTCGGCGCGCAAGCCTGAAACTGGAGGTCGAGCCGCAGATCACGCCGGACGGCCGCGTGATTCTCGACCTCGACGTCGCGAAGGACAGCGTGGGCGAGCAGACCGCCGCGGGGCCCGCGATCAACACGAAACATGTGCAGACGCGCGTCGAAATCGAGGATGGCGGGACGGTCTCGATCGGGGGGATCGATGCGACCGACGACCGCGATGATGTGACGCGCGTGCCGCTCCTGGGCAAAATACCGCTTTTGGGCGCGCTTTTTTCGCATCGCGCGCATTGGGACAAACGCAGCGAACTGGTGGTGTTCATCACGCCGCGCGTGGTCACCGGCGATTAACGGGTGACCACGCGGGTGACTACGCGGGTGACTACGCGGTGATCGCACTGAGCCGTCCGCCGGTTTGCGGCGGCCCCACGCGGATCATGTCGCGTGCGCAGATCGCGCACGAACCGGCCCCAAATCGGCGGAAATTCGCGCGAAAAAGCGGGTTTATCCGCTTCGGGGCCGGATCGCGCGGGCCGCAGGCTCGACAACGCCGCCGCTTTGCCAGTAAGCTGCGGCACCAACCTTTCGTAGGAAACGCTGCAAGTGCGGGACGCTAACGCCAATGTATTTTTCGTAGGGCTCATGGGCGCCGGGAAGACGACCGTGGGCCGGGCGGTCGCGCGCCGGCTTGAGCGTCCGTTTTTCGATTCCGATCACGAGGTCGAAGCGCGCACCGGCGCGCGCATCCCCGTGATCTTCGAAATGGAAGGTGAAGCGGGCTTTCGCGACCGCGAAGCGCAGATGATCGACGAGCTGAGCGCGCGCGAGGGCATCGTGCTCGCGACCGGCGGCGGCGCCGTGCTGCGCCCGGAAAACCGCGCGGCGCTCAAGGAGCGCGGTTTCGTCGTGTATCTGCGCGCCCACCCGCACGATCTGTGGCTGCGCACGCGGCGCGACAAGAATCGCCCGCTGCTGCAGACCGAAGACCCGAAAGGGCGGCTCGAAGCGCTCTACGAGCAACGCGATCCGCTCTACCGCGAGGTCGCCGATTTCGTGATCGAGACCGGCCGGCCTTCGGTCAACGGGCTCGTCAACATGGTGCTGATGCAGCTCGACATGGCCGGCGTGCTGCGCGCGCCGGCGCGCGAGTAGTAGCGCGTCACGCAAGTCGCCCGCGTTCCCCATCAGCGCCTCATCACTGAACTATTGCCTGGCATGATTACCGTCAACGTCGAACTGGGCGACCGCGCCTACCCCATCCACATCGGCTCCGACCTCATCGGCCAGACGGCGCTGTTCGCGCCGCACATCGCCGGCAAGTCGGTGACGATCGTCACCAATACCGTCGTCGATCCGCTTTACGGCGAGACGCTGCGCGCCGCGCTCGCGCCGCTCGGCAAGGACGTCAACACGGTCGTGCTGCCCGACGGCGAGGCGCACAAGAACTGGGAAACGCTCAATCAGATCTTCGACGCGCTGCTCACGTCGCGCGCCGACCGCAAGACTACGCTGATCGCACTCGGCGGCGGCGTGACGGGCGACATGACCGGTTTCGCGGCGGCCTGCTACATGCGCGGCGTGCCGTTCATCCAGGTGCCCACGACGCTGCTCTCGCAGGTCGATTCGTCGGTCGGCGGCAAGACTGGCATCAATCATCCGCTCGGCAAGAACATGATCGGCGCGTTCTACCAGCCGCAAGCCGTGATCGCCGACATCGGCGCGCTGCGCACGCTGCCGCCGCGCGAGCTGGCGGCGGGCGTGGCCGAAGTCATCAAGACGGGCGCGATCGCCGACGCCGAATTCTTCGAGTGGATCGAAGCGAACGTCGAAGCGCTCAACCGCTGCGAGCCCGAGGCGCTCGCGCACGCGGTCAAACGCTCGTGCGAGATCAAGGCGTCGGTGGTCGCCGCCGACGAACGCGAAGGCGGTCTGCGCGCGATCCTCAATTTCGGCCACACCTTCGGTCACGCGATTGAAGCGGGCCTCGGTTACGGTGAGTGGCTGCACGGCGAGGCCGTGGGCTGCGGCATGGTGATGGCGGCCGATCTGTCGGTGCGCGTCGGCATGCTCGACGAGGCTTCGCGCGAGCGGCTCGTGCGCGTGGTGGACGCCGCGCATCTGCCGGTCGTCGCGCCGGCGCTCGGCGCTGAGCGTTACGTCGATCTGATGCAGGTCGACAAGAAGGCCGAGGGCGGCGCGATCAAGTTCATCCTGCTCAAGCGCTTCGGCGAAACGCATATCGGCCGCGCGCCCGACGAAGCCGTGCAGGCCACGCTGGCCGCCACCGTCGCGCGCTGAGCGCGTCGCCGCGCGCGGCTCGCGCCGCCGTGGCGGCTTTTCCTGCGACGCGGCTGGCGACTCGATTGACGTGTCGTCCGGCGCACGCGTCGCGATCCTTGCGGAGGAACCGTTGAGCGACACCCGCAGCAATCCTGGCGCGCCTTTCGCCGACGCGCTGAGCGCCTCGCCCGACGCGGGGCTTGCCCCTTACGCGGCACACGCCTCGCAGTCGCGCGGCCGCCGTCACGCCGAAGCGCCGCCCGCCGCGCGCAGCGAATTCCAGCGCGACCGCGACCGCATCGTCCATTCCACGGCGTTTCGCCGGCTCGAATACAAGACCCAGGTCTTCGTGAATCACGAAGGCGATCTGTTCCGCACGCGGCTGACGCACAGCCTCGAAGTCGCGCAGATCGCGCGTTCGGTCGCGCGGCAACTGCGCGTGAACGAGGATCTCGTCGAGGCGATTTCGCTTGCGCACGACCTCGGTCATACGCCGTTCGGCCATGCGGGCCAGGACGCGCTCAACGAGTGCATGGGCGAGCACGGCGGCTTCGAGCACAACCTGCAAAGTCTCGCGGTCGTCGACGAACTGGAGGAGCACTACGGCGCGTTCGACGGCCTCAATCTCTGTTTCGAGACGCGCGAGGGCATTCTCAAGCATTGCTCGCGCGAGAACGCGCGGCGTCTGGGCGAACTGGGCGAGCGCTTCCTGCTCGGACGCCAGCCGTCCATCGAGGCGCAAATCGCGAATATCGCCGACGAAATCGCCTACAACAATCACGACGTCGACGACGGGCTGCGTTCCGGTCTCCTGACGATCGAGCAGCTCGCCGAAGTCGAACTCTGGCAGACCCACTACGAGGCCGCGCGCGCCGAGTATCCGCAGATCGACGGGCGGCGGCTGATTCACGAGACCGTGCGGCGCATCATCAATACGCTGATCGTCGATTTGATCGGGCAGACGAGCCGCAATCTCGCCGAGCACGCGCCGCGCTCGCTCGACGAGGTGCGCGCCGCGCCGCCGCTCGTCGCGCACAGCGAACGCGTCGCCGCGCAGGCGGCCGCGCTCAAGCGCTTTCTCTATCGCAATCTGTATCGCCACTATCGCGTGATGCGCATGGCGAACAAGGCGCGGCGCGTCGTGAAGGGACTTTTCGACGCGTTCACCGACGATCCGCGCCTGCTGCCGCCCGCGTACCAGATGCACGACGAGACCACGCAGCCGCGTCAGATCGCGCATTACATCGCGGGCATGACCGATCGCTACGCGCTGAAGGAATACCGCCGTCTGTTTGTCGTCGCCGACGACGTCTGACGAACGACCGCGCCCCGCGCAAACCGCACCGAGCACACGCATGCAACCGATGAAAACCTGGCCTTATCCGCGCGTGGTCGCGCATCGCGGCGGCGGCACGCTCGCGCCGGAGAACACGCTCGCCGGGCTGTGCGTCGGCGCGGCTTTCGGGCATACGATGGCGGAGTTCGACGTTAAGCTTTCCGCCGACGACATCACGTTCCTGCTGCACGACGACACGCTCGATCGCACCTCGAACGGGCAGGGCGCGGCGGCGCAACTGCGTTATCGGCAGATCGCGGCGTTCGATGCGGGCAGCTGGCTCGACGCGCGTTTCGAGGACGAGCACATGCCCACGCTCGCGGAAGCCGCGCAGTGCTGCCGCGAGGAAGGGCTCGCGGCGAATGTGGAGATCAAGCCGTGTCCGGGGCGCGATGCGCAAACGGGTCGTCTCGTCGCCGCCGAAACCGCGCGTCTGTGGGCGAAGCCGATGGCGGCGGGCGCGTTGCCGCCGCTGCTGTCGTCGTTCTCGGTCGAAGCCCTGATAGCGGCGCGCGAGGCCGCGCCGGATGTGCCGCGCGGCTTGCTGGTCGAGCGTGTGCCCGACGACTGGCGCGAGCAGACGGCCGCGCTCGGCTGCGTTTCGCTGCACGCGAGCTATCGTCATCTCGACGAAGCGCTCGTGGCCCGCATCAAGGAAGCGGGCCTGTTTATCCTCGCCTATACGGTGAACGACCTCGACACCGCGCAGCGCCTAGTGCGCTGGGGCGTCGATACCGTTTGCACGGACCGCATCGATCTGATCGGCCCGCACGCGCTCGACTGACGCCCGAAACGCCGGGCGCCTGGCGAGCATCGTCAGGGCGTGTTCACTGCGCACTTATCCGACAACTATTCCAGCTATTTCGCTGTCGTTGCGCAGTCTGTCGCGGCGCGCGTTGCAGGTCATGCACGTGGCGCCGTGCTCTCAGGTTCGTGCGGCCCGGCCCGCTTAGCGGCAGCGCGCGAGAATCGCGCCCGCGACCAGCGCCACGCCGCCCACGATCGCAATCGCTTGCCACGGGTTGGCGTGCACGTAGTCGTCGGCGTTATCCATCGCCTGGCCGGCGCGCTCGCGCGTGGCGGCGCGCGCCACTTCGAGTCGCTCGCGCGCGGCGTCGAGGCGTTTGCGAACGTCCGCGCGCAACGCCGCGGCGTCGGCCTGGGTGCCGTCGCCTAGCGTGGTTTCCAGTTCGGCGAGCAGGTCACGCAGCTCGTCTGCGATATCGGACGCCGCGCTGCGGCCGCGTCGCGCGATGCGGCGCGCGTGGCGGCCCGTGCGCGTCCAGGATTCTCCGAGGGCGTCACGCGTGTTCGGAAATGCGCTCATGAATGGCTCCGTCTTGGAAAACAGGTAAGAGGCTCGCGCCGCGTGCACGAAAAAGGGCTGCGCGGTCGAGGGCTGGAGTCGAAGTATTGCGCAAATCCGGTGCCCGGCGCGCGAGCGTGTCCGGTCGAATCGACGCACAGGCCCGTCCGGCGGGGCTCGGCGGCATCCTGTTGCGGCGGGGTGCAGATAAATGATTACGGGGACAGCACGCTTTTTCCGAGAGGCATAGAATCAAGAAAAGCCAATCGAATTGTCAGGAACATCTGGTGCTGGCGTAGGAGGGGAGATGCGTGGGAGGCGAGACACGGCTGAAGCATGCCGCTCTCCGTCGGACGCCGTAACGGCGGGACGGAGAGCTGCTGCATACGTTGCAAACGTTGCTGATGTTTCCGCTGACTTTTCCGTGGATGTTCCCACGCATGCCGGCGTTGTTGCCGATGTCGCCTGTCTTGCCGATGTTGCCGATCTTGCTGGTGTTGCCTGTCGCACCGAACGGCGCTCAGAACATGTAGCCGACCTTCAGGTACGTCACGAGCGGATTCAGGTGGATCTTCGATTCCGCCTTGCGCGTGGTGCCGAGTTCGGTGGTGCTCGTGTACGTCGCCGTCACGTTGACGGGGATGTACGACAGCGAGAAACCGGCGAACCAGTGCTTTGTGAAGTTGTAGTTGAAGCCGACGTTAAATACGGGCGCCCAGGAACGATTCGTCGAAACGCTGGTCGGACCCCCAAGTACGCTTTGTTCGAACGCGGCGTTGGTGATCTTCGCGTCGGAGAACCAGACGTAGGTCGCGCCGAGGCCGAGGTACGGACGGAATTTGGCGTCCGGTTTGTTGAAGTAGTACTTAAGAAGCAGCGCCGGGCTCCACTGGCGTGCAGAGCCAACCTTGCCGAACTGGTTGAGGCTGCCGCCACCCGAGATGTCGAACTTCGGCGGAATGCCGAGCTCGGCTTCGGTCGCGAGGCTGTCGGTGATGAAGTAACCGAGCGAGAAGCCCAGCGTGTCCGCGGAGCCGACGCTAGCGCCGGTGCCCGGGAAAGCCTGGTTGACCGTCGTGCCGCCCACGCTGTCGATCTTGAGCGGATCGCTCGAGTCTTGCGGCATGAGACGGAACCACCCCGTTGTTACGTAGAACGTGTTGGCCGATTGCGCGTATGCCCCCGACATGCCGGCGACCGCGAAAATCGCTGCCAGCGCCTGTTTTAATTTCATATGTGCTCCTCCATTAAAGGCCCGCACATTATGTACACAACGTTTGCAACAAACCATATGCAGTCGTTAGAAGTTTCTCCCTAAGCGCCGCGCGCTTTCCGCCCGAGCCGCATGCCCGCGAGAGCGAGCGCCGGCGCGGCCTGGCGGGCATGCGGGTATTCACCAACGTACCAGGAAAATCGAGCATGGCACGGCTTGCACGTCTTTATGTTCCTGACCAGCCGCAGCATGTGATTCTGCGCGGACTGGATCAGCAGCCCGCTTTCGTCGACGACCAGGACTACGAACTGTTCATCGACTGCCTGAAGGCAGCGGCGCGCGATCACCACCTGGCGGTGCATGCGTGGGTCTTGATGCCCGGCGCGGTGCAGCTGCTCGTCACTCCCTCCGACGAATCGAGCCTTCCCAAGGCGATGCAGGCGGTCGGCCGGCGTTACGTCGCGCACTTCAACCGGCGTTACGCGCGGCGCGGCACGTTGTGGGAAGGGCGCTACCGAGCGACCGTCATCGAGGGCGAGCGTTTCTTCCTGCTCGCGAGCCGCGTGGTCGAACTCGCGCCGGTGCGCAATCACCTTGTCGCGGCGCCGGAGGATTACCGCTGGTCGAGCTACCGGCATCACATCGGGCTCACCGTCGACAGTCTGATCACCGACCATCCGCTGTACTGGGCGCTCGGCAACACGCCGTTCGAGCGGCAGCGCGCGTATCGCGAACTCTGCGAGCAGTCGCTCGACGAGCGCGAAACCAATCAGCTGATGCAGGCGACGCTCAAGGGCTGGGTGCTCGGCGGCGACACCTATCGCGAATGGGCGGGGCGTACGGCCAACCGGCGCGTTTCGCCGTTGCCGCGCGGTCGGCCGCGCAAGGTGCGCGAAGCGCCGGGCGCGACGCCTGCGGGCGCTGCATCGGGTGCATCGGGTGCGCTCGGCGCTGCCGGGACGGTGGCACCCGCCGCGGCCACGTCGGCGCCTGCCGCGAGTGGTCAGGCCGGCGGTCCGGCTTCGGCTGCGGGCGAACATCAATCGGTCCCTAATTCAGGATCGACGGGCTCCGCCCACGCCGGCAGCCATGGCGGCACGCACGGAAGCAGTGGTTCCGGCGCAACGCCAGGTACAAATCCGGGTAGTTCTGCCGGCCATTCCGGCACCTCGACGGCGTCGGGCAGCGGTAGCGTCTCCAGTCCGTCGTCGGCACACGAGGAGCGCAAACCGGGCACCGGTACGCACTGAACCCGCAATCGATCCATTACGGATCAACGACTTACTTCTGAAAACGGCGTCCGCGAGCGCCGTTTTCTTTTGTCGGATTTTGGTATGGCACTAATAAAATTACGGTGCAATGCACCAACTTGATAATTGGGGTCTAATCACACGGTTTTATTTGCATGCCCTTGATTCGTCGCGTATATTCGCCTTTCGGCTCTCCTGGACGCACAACGCGGGAAGCCAGCATCGCCCGCGCAACGCCGTACAGCGGTCACGCAAGCGGCGGGAAAACAAAGTACGGAATCAACGGCCATTCCCCTGGCCCCTCTAGGACGGTGTCCCCATGAACGATCACCAGCAGCGCGCCGCGGTGCCCGCCGCGCAAGGTCTCTATGACCCGCAAAACGAACACGACGCATGCGGCGTCGGCTTCGTCGCCCATATCAAGGGCAAGAAAAGTCACGAAATCATTCAGCAAGGGCTGAAGATTCTCGAAAACCTCGACCATCGGGGCGCCGTCGGCGCCGATCCGCTGATGGGCGACGGCGCGGGCATCCTGATCCAGATTCCGGACGCGTTCTACCGCGAGGAAATGGCCAAGCAAGGCGTGACGTTGCCGCCGGCTGGCGAATATGGCGTCGGCATGATCTTCCTGCCGAAGGAACACGCTTCGCGTCTCGCCTGCGAACAGGAACTCGAGCGCACGGTGCGCGCCGAAGGCCAGGTGGTGCTCGGCTGGCGCGACGTGCCGGTCGACCACGCCATGCCGATCTCGCCCACGGTCAAGGCCAGCGAGCCGCTGATCCGCCAGATCTTCATCGGCCGCGGCAAGGACGTGATGGTCACGGACGCGCTCGAGCGCAAGCTGTACATCATCCGCAAGACCGCGAGCCACCGCATCCAGGCGCTCAAGCTCAAGCACGGCAAGGAATACTTCGTGCCGTCGTGCTCGGCGCGCACGGTCGTCTACAAGGGCCTGCTGCTGGCCGGTCAGGTCGGCGTGTACTACCGCGACCTGCAGGACGAGCGCGTGGTGTCGGCACTGGCGCTCGTGCACCAGCGCTTCTCGACCAACACGTTCCCGGCGTGGGAACTGGCTCACCCGTACCGCATGATTGCCCACAACGGTGAAATCAACACCGTGAAGGGCAACGTGAACTGGCTGAACGCCCGTACCGGCGCGATCGCCTCGCACGTCCTCGGCGACGACCTGCCCAAGCTCTGGCCGCTGATCTATCCGGGCCAGTCGGACACGGCATCGTTCGACAACTGCCTCGAACTGCTGGTGATGGCCGGTTACCCGCTCGTCCACGCGATGATGATGATGATCCCGGAAGCCTGGGAACAGCACACGCTGATGGACGAGAACCGCAAGGCGTTCTACGAATACCACGCAGCGATGATGGAGCCGTGGGACGGCCCCGCCGCGATCGCCTTCACCGACGGCCGCCAGATCGGCGCGACGCTCGACCGTAACGGTCTGCGTCCGGCGCGCTACATCGTCACCGACGACGACCTGGTCATCATGGCGTCGGAAGCCGGCACGCTGCCGATCCCCGAGTCGAAGATCGTCAAGAAGTGGCGTCTGCAGCCGGGCAAGATGTTCCTGATCGACATGGAACACGGCCGCATCATCGACGACAAGGAACTGAAGGACAACCTCGCCAACGCCAAGCCGTACAAGAGCTGGATCGACGCCGTGCGCATCAAGCTCGACGAGATCGAGCCGAAGGCGGAAGACGTCGCGACCGCGCGCGTCGAAGCCGCCGCGCTGCTCGACCGTCAGCAGGCGTTCGGCTACACGCAGGAAGACCTGAAGTTCCTGATGGCGCCGATGGCGATGTCGGGTGAAGAAGCGGTCGGTTCGATGGGCAACGACTCGCCGCTGGCGGTCATGTCCAACAAGAACAAGACGCTCTACAACTACTTCAAGCAGCTGTTCGCGCAGGTCACCAACCCGCCGATCGACCCGATCCGCGAAAACATGGTGATGTCGCTCGTGTCGTTCATCGGCCCGAAGCCGAACCTGCTCGACACCAACAACATCAACCCGCCGATGCGTCTCGAAGTGTCGCAGCCGGTGCTCGACTTCAAGGACATCGCGAAGATCCGCGCGATCGAGCAGTACACGGGCGGCAAGTTCAGCAGCTACGAGCTGAACATCTGCTATCCGGTGTCGTGGGGCAAGGAAGGCATCGAGGCGCGCCTCGCGTCGCTGTGCGCGGAAGCCGTCGACGCAGTCAAGTCGGGCTACAACATCCTGATCGTGTCGGACCGCCGCGCGGACCGCGACAACGTCGCGATTCCCGCGCTGCTCGCCACCTCGGCGATCCACTCGCACCTCGTGCAGCACGGTCTGCGCACGAGCACGGGTCTCGTCGTGGAAACGGGTTCGGCGCGTGAAACGCACCACTTCGCGCTGCTCGCGGGCTTCGGCGCGGAAGCCGTTCACCCGTACCTCGCGATGGAAACGCTCGCGCAGATGGCGCAGGGCCTGAAGGGCGACCTGTCGGCGGACAAGGCGGTCTACAACTTCACCAAGGCAGTGGGCAAGGGCCTGCTCAAGGTGATGTCGAAGATGGGCATCTCCACGTACATGTCGTACACGGGCGCGCAGATCTTCGAAGCGGTCGGCCTCGCCGACGAACTGATCGCCAAGTACTTCAAGGGCACGGCCTCGAAGGTCGGCGGCATCGGCCTGTTCGACGTCGCGGAAGAAGCGATCCGCATGCACCGCGACGCGTTCGGCGACAACCCGATCCTCGCGAACATGCTCGACGCGGGCGGCGAGTACGCGTACCGCGTGCGCGGCGAAGACCACATGTGGACGCCGGACGCGATCGCCAAGCTCCAGCACTCGGCGCGCAGCAACTCGTATCAGACGTACAAGGAATACGCGCACCTGATCAACGATCAGACCAAGCGCCACATGACCTTCCGCGGTCTGTTCGAATTCCGCCTCGACCCGGCACGCGCGATCTCGATCGACGACGTCGAGCCGGCCAAGGAAATCGTCAAGCGCTTCGCCACGGGCGCGATGTCGCTCGGCTCGATCTCGACGGAAGCGCACGCCACGCTGGCGGTCGCGATGAACCGCATCGGCGGCAAGTCGAACACGGGTGAAGGCGGCGAAGACGAGAAGCGTTATCGCAACGAACTGCGCGGCATTCCGATCAAGAACGGCGACACGATGCAGTCGATCATCGGGCCGGAAGTCGTCAAGGACATCCCGCTGAAGGATGGCGACTCGCTGCGTTCGAAGATCAAGCAGGTCGCGTCGGGCCGCTTCGGCGTGTCGGCGGAATACCTGTCGTCGGCGGACCAGATCCAGATCAAGATGGCGCAGGGCGCGAAGCCGGGCGAAGGCGGTCAGCTGCCGGGCCACAAGGTGTCGGAATACATCGGCAAGCTGCGTTACTCGGTGCCGGGCGTGGGCCTCATCTCGCCGCCGCCGCACCATGACATCTACTCGATCGAAGATCTGGCGCAGCTGATTCACGATCTGAAGAACGTGAACCCGGTGTCGTCGATTTCGGTGAAGCTGGTGTCGGAAGTGGGCGTGGGCACGGTGGCGGCGGGCGTGGCGAAGGCCAAGGCCGACCACGTCGTGATCGCGGGCCACGACGGCGGCACGGGCGCTTCGCCGCTGTCGTCGCTCAAGCACGCCGGCACGCCGTGGGAACTCGGTCTCGCGGAAACGCAGCAGACGCTGGTGCTGAACCAGCTGCGCGGCCGTATCCGCGTGCAGGCCGACGGTCAGATGAAGACGGGCCGCGACGTGGTGATCGGCGCGCTGCTCGGCGCGGACGAATTCGGCTTCGCGACGGCGCCGCTCGTCGTGCAGGGCTGCATCATGATGCGCAAGTGCCATCTGAACACCTGCCCGGTCGGCGTCGCGACGCAAGATCCGGTGCTGCGCGCGAAGTTCTCGGGCCAGCCCGAGCACGTCGTCAACTTCTTCTTCTTCATCGCTGAAGAAGTGCGCGAAATCATGGCGCAACTCGGCATCCGCAAGTTCGACGATCTGGTCGGCCGCGCGGATCTGCTCGACACGCGCCGTGGCGTGGAACACTGGAAGGCGAAGGGTCTCGACTTCTCGCGCGTGTTCTATCAGCCGCAAGTCGGCGACGAAGTGGCACGCAAGCACGTCGACACGCAGGACCACGGTCTGGACCGCGCGCTCGATCACACGCTGATCGAGAAGGCGAAGGCCGCGATCGAGAAGGGCGAGCACGTCTCGTTCATCCAGCCGGTGCGCAACGTCAACCGTACGGTCGGCGCGATGCTCTCGGGCGTGGTGGCGAAGCAGTACGGCCACGACGGCCTGCCGGAAGACTCGATCCACATCCAGCTCAAGGGCACGGCGGGTCAGAGCTTCGGCGCGTTCCTCGCACGCGGCATCACGCTGGATCTCGTCGGCGACGGCAACGACTACGTGGGCAAGGGCCTCTCGGGCGGCCGCATCATCATCCGTCCGACCAACGACTTCCGCGGCAAGTCCGAAGAAAACATCATCTGCGGCAACACGGTGATGTACGGCGCGCTCGAAGGCGAAGCCTTCCTGCGTGGCGTGGCGGGCGAGCGTTTCGCGGTGCGTAACTCGGGCGCGACGGCGATCGTCGAAGGCACGGGCGACCACGGCTGCGAATACATGACGGGCGGCACGGTGGTCGTGCTCGGCGAAACGGGCCGGAACTTCGCGGCGGGCATGTCGGGCGGTATCGCCTACGTGTTCGATCCGGAAGGCACGTTCGCCGGCAAGTGCAACAAGGCGATGGTCACGCTCGAACCGGTGCTGCAACAGGCCGAGCAGGAACGCACGGTCGACCGCGCACTGTGGCACGCCGGCCAGACCGACGAAGCGCTGCTCAAGGGACTCGTCGAGCGTCACTTCCAGTTCACCGGCTCGCCGCGTGCAAAGGCGCTGCTGGAAAACTGGGACGCGGCACGCCGCCAGTTCGTGAAGGTGTTCCCGACGGAATACAAGCGCGCACTGGGCGAAATCGGCGCGAAGAAGGCGAACCAGGAAGAACTGGCCGCTTAATCCCGCGAAGACGACTCCAAGACGATGATTCGCCCGCCGCGCACCTGATGCGGCGGCGGGCGCGGTCCCCCTCACTGAATAGATTAGATAGACGAGAACCACATGGGTAAGGCAACCGGTTTTCTCGAGTTCGAGCGCCAGCATGAGGCGTACGAAGCACCGCTCACGCGTGTGAAGCACTACAAGGAATTCGTCGCGGCGCTTACGGACGCCGACGCGAAGGTCCAGGGCGCTCGCTGCATGGACTGCGGCATCCCGTTCTGCAACAACGGCTGCCCGGTCAACAACATCATTCCGGACTTCAACGACCTCGTGTTCCGCCAGGACTGGAAGAGCGCGATCGACGTCCTGCACTCGACCAACAACTTCCCCGAGTTCACGGGCCGCATCTGCCCGGCGCCCTGCGAAGCGGCGTGTACGCTTGGCATCAACAACGACCCGGTCGGCATCAAGTCGATCGAGCACGCGATCATCGACAAGGCCTGGGCCGAAGGCTGGGTTGCGCCGCAAGTCGCGAAGCACAAGACGGGCAAGAAGGTCGCGGTCGTCGGTTCGGGCCCCGCGGGTCTGGCCACGGCGCAGCAACTGGCGCGCGCCGGTCACGACGTAACCGTGTTCGAAAAGAACGACCGCGTCGGCGGCCTGCTGCGCTACGGCATCCCCGACTTCAAGCTGGAAAAGTGGCTGATCGACCGCCGCATGCGCCAGATGGAAGCCGAAGGCGTGACGTTCCGCACCAGCGTGTTCATCGGCAAGGGCGAGCTGCCGGCTTACATCGGCAACACGGCGAAGGAAACCATTTCGCCGGACGAGCTGAAGGACCAGTTCGACGCCGTGGTGATCGCAGGCGGTTCGGAAACGCCGCGCGATCTGCCGGTGCCGGGCCGCGAACTCGAAGGCGTGTACTACGCGATGGAGTTCCTGCCGCAGCAGAACAAGGTCAACGCGGGCGACAAGCTGGCGGACCAGCTGGTGGCGAAGGGCAAGCACGTCGTCGTGATCGGCGGCGGCGATACGGGCTCGGACTGCGTGGGCACGTCGAACCGTCATGGCGCGAAGAGCGTCACGCAGTTCGAACTGCTGCCGCAGCCGCCGGAAGTCGAGAACAAGCCGCTCGTGTGGCCGTACTGGCCGGTCAAGCTGCGCACCTCGTCGTCGCACGAGGAAGGCTGCTCGCGTGACTGGGCTGTCGCGACCAAGCGTCTCGAAGGCAAGAACGGCAAGGTCGAGAAGCTGATCGCCGCGCGCGTCGAGTGGAAGGACGGCAAGATGGTCGAAGTGCCGGGCTCGGAATTCGAAATGAAGGCCGACCTCGTGCTGCTCGCGATGGGCTTCACGCAGCCGGTTTCGCCGGTGCTCGAGGCGTTCGGCGTGGACAAGGATGCGCGCGGCAACGTGCGCGCCTCGACCGAAGGCGACAAGGCGTACTACACGTCGGTCGACAAGGTGTTCACGGCGGGCGACATGCGCCGTGGCCAGTCGCTGGTGGTGTGGGCGATCCGTGAGGGCCGTCAATGCGCACGCTCCGTCGACGCGTTCCTGATGGGCAGCACGGAGCTGCCGCGTTAAGAGCGGATCTGGGACCCAAGTAAGCGCTGAAGCGCTAACTTGGGTCGACACGTGAGGGCCGTCAATGCGCACGCTCCGTCGACGCGTTCCTGATGGGCAGCACGGAGCTGCCGCGTTAAGAGGCGGATCTGGGACCCAAGTAAGCGCTGAAGCGCTAACTTGGGTCGACACGTGAGGGCCGTCAATGCGCGCGCTCCGTCGACGCGTTCCTGATGGGTAGCACGGAGCTGCCGCGTTAAGAGGCGGATCTGGGACCCAGGTAAGCGCTGAAGCGCTAACTTGGGTCGACACGTGAGGGCCGTCAATGCGCACGCTCCGTCGACGCGTTCCTGATGGGCAGCACGGAGCTGCCGCGTTAAACCTCATTAAGTCGTGCAAAATCCAGCGCGTCCGTCGCCAGGACAGGACGCGCGGGAGACGGCAGGAGACAGATGCCAGGAAGCCGGGCACCCTTCGGGGTGACCCGGTTTTTTTGCGTCCGGAGGCGTCCGGCGCGCGTGTGTTTGCGGGTTGTCACGGGCGCACCGCGTCGCGCGGGCGCGCTACCATGTGGCGATTGTCGATTGTCCGACCGTTCGAGGACTGCCGATCATGTCCGAAGCCCGGGAAGCCCACGCCGCAGCCAGCAAGGACGCCGATCAATGGCGGCGCTGCTTCGTCGCGCTCGCGCCCGATACGCCGTCGCGCGACGCGCTCGCCGCGCTCGACGTGCCACCCGGCGCGCGCCGCGTGCCCTACGCGCAGTTGCACATGACGGTGGCGTTCATCGGCGCGATGACCTTCGCGCAGGGCGAGGCGCTCGCGCAGCGGCTCGCCAGTCACGCGACGCCCGTGCCGCCTGCGAGCGTCACGAAAATCGAATGCTGGCCGGGCGGCGCGCAACCGCGCCTGATGGTGGCCGTCGTCGCGATGTCCGATGCGTTCACGGCGCTCGACTGGGGCGTGCGTTCATCGATGGGGGAGGTGGGTTTGTCGCTCGATGCGCGCGCGTTTCGTCCGCATGTGACGCTTGCGCGCTTCACCCGCGATGCGCACGGCGCGCCGCCGCCGCCGAGCGCCGCAGCGTTGCCGCCGCTGCGCTTCACGTCGCTCGTGCTCTATTCGAGCACGCTGGCGAAGCAGGGCGCGAAATACGAGGCGCTGGCGAGCGTGGCGCTGTAAGCGGGAGCGCCCGCGCCTCGCGTCTCCCGCCTCGCGCGTTCAGCGTCAGCGCCGGTAGCGCGCCAGCGTCAGCCCGTCGAGATCGATGTCCGGCCGGTGCTGCGTCACGAGATCGGCGACCACGCGGCCCGATCCCATCGACATCGCCCAGCCCGTCGAGCCGTGGCCGACGTTCATCCACAAGCCGTCGACGCCCGAGGCGCCCAGCAGCGGCGCGCCGTCCGGCACCATCGGCCGCCTGCCGACCCAGAATTGCGCCGACGACGGCGTGGCCGCGTGCGGAAACCAGTCGTCGAGCACTTTCATGAGCGTTTGCAGCGCCTGCTCGCGCAGCGTCGTGCGATGGTTGCCGAGCTCCGCCGTGCCCGCCACGCGCAGATACGGCCCGAAACGCGTGATCGCGGTCTTGAGCGACTCGTCCATGAGCGCGGCGCGCGGCGCCTTGTGCTCGTCGACGACCGGCAGCGTGGCCGAGTAACCCTTCACCGGATAGAGCGGCACGCGCACGCCCAGCGGCGCGACGAGCGCCGCGCTTTCCACGCCGAGCGCGACCACCACGGCATCGGCGGCCAGCGTGTGCGGCGAGGTGTCGGCGGCGGGTTCGGCGAGATCGGCGGGGCGCAGCACTTCGGCGGGCGCGCGCCGCTGTTCGCGACGGTTGCGCGCCTCGCGGCCCGGCACCGCGCGCACGCGCACGCCCGTCACCTTGCCGCCCGCGGATTCGAGCGCGAGCACTTCGGTATCGAAGACGAACTTCACGCCGCGCGCCTCGCACACGGCGCGCAGCTCGCGCGTGAAGCGCGCGCAGTCGCCCGCTTCGTCGTCGGGGAGATAGATGCCCGCGACCGGCTTCACGCGCGACCACGCGAGGCCCGGTTCGATCTGCGCGCAGGCATCGGCGTCGAGTTCGCGATACGCGATGCCCGCGTCGCGCAGCACGTTCAGCGCGGGCTGCGCGAGCTCGACGTCGTAGTCGCTGCGAAAGAGTTGCAGATAGCCCTGGCTGCGGCCGTACTCGAACGCATGCTGCGCGCGAAACGCGTGCAGACATTCGCGGCTGTAGTAAGCGATGCGCTGCATGCGCTGCTTGTTCACGCGAAAACGCGCGAGGTCGCATTCGCGCAGCCAGCGCGCGATCCAGCGCCACTGCGCGGCGTCCAGCGCGGGGCGGAAGATCAGCGGCGAAGTGGGTTTGAGGAGGTATTTGAGGAGCTTGGCCGGCATGCCCGGCGCGGCCCACGGCGTGACGTAGCCAGGCGCGATGACGCCCGCGTTGCCGAAGCTCGTGCCGAGCGCGACGCCCGGCTCGCGCTCGATGACCGTGACGTCGCAGCCTCGTTCGCTCAGATAGTACGCAGTAGCGACGCCGATCACACCGGCGCCGAGGACGATCGTTTTCATGCCGGTCGTAGTGAGAGGGACGGAAGGTATTGCAGCATGTTCGGGCTCATCGTGCAGCGGAGTCCGCAGGCGGCCGGGCTTGCTTCTGAGCCTGCTGATCGGCAATGTCTGACGCGCCATGATCGGCCAGCACTTTGCCCTTCGTTTCCGGCAGACACAGCGCCGAGACGATCACGAGCAGATAGCCCGCGCCCGCCACCGTACCGATCGCTTTCACGAGCGTCGTGGTCTGCGCGAGCGTGCCGACGAGGATCGGAAAGAACGAGCCGAGACCGCGTCCGAGGTTGTAGCAGAAGCCCTGTCCCGAGCCGCGGATCGCGTTCGGGTAAAGCTCGGAAAGATAGGCGCCGACGCCCGCGAAAATGCCCTGCACGACGATGCCGAGCGGAAAGCCGAGCGCGAGCATCGCGGCATCGGTGATCGGCAGCATCGTGTAGGCCATGCCGAGCGCGAACGAACCGATCGCGAACAGGATGAACGACGCGCGCCGGCCGATCTTGTCGCACAGAATCGCGCCGACGATATAGCCCGTGAACGAGCCGACGATCAGCACGATCAGATAGCCGCTCGTGTTGAATACGGACAGATGGCGCACCGTCTTCAGATAGGTGGGCAGCCAGGTGGTGATCGCGTAGTAGCCGCCGAGCATGCCGGTGCACAGCGCGCTGCCGAGCAGCGTGGTCGCCAGATGCGCGGGCGCGAAGATCTGCAGGAAGTGGCCTTGCACGTCGCCGGCCTCGCGCGCGCGGCGCGTCTGCAGGAACACCTCGGGGTCGCTCACGTTGCGGCGCACGTAGAGAATCCACAGCGCGGGCAGGATGCCGATCCAGAAGCACGCGCGCCACGCGTATTCCTCGGGCAGCAGCGCGAAGAAGGCCCAGTAGAGAATCGCCGCCGCGCCCCAGCCGAACGACCAGCTGCTCTGCACGGTGCCCACGGCCTTGGCGCGATGCTGCGGCGAGCGGATCGTCTCGGCCATCATGATCGTGACGACCGACCATTCGCCGCCGAAGCCGACGCCTTGCAGCGTGCGCGTCGCGAGCAGTTGCCAGAACGAGTGCGTGAAACCGGAGAGACAGGTGAAGAGCGCGAACGTGGCGATGGTCCATTGCAGCACGCGCACGCGGCCGTAGCGATCGGCGAGGATGCCCGCGAGCCAGCCGCCGATCGCCGACGAGATCAGCGAGCTGGTGGCGATCATGCCCGCCTCGCTTTTCGTCATGCCCCACGTGGCGATGAGCGTCGGGATCAGGAACGAGTAGATCATGAAGTCGAACGCATCGACGGCGTAGCCGCCGAAGCCCGCGTAGAGCGTGCGGCGCTCGCGTGCGTTCAGTTCCTTGAACCATTGAAATGCTGCCATCGCGCGTCGTCCCCAGGATTGTTGTGCGCGCCACGACCGGCGTGGCGACGGGTGGCGAAAGCGGCGTCCGGTGGCGCGGGCCGCTGGCGATGCGTCGAGGCGCGCGCTGCTGGCGGGCCGCCGATGCTCGAACGGCGCTATTTTACGGTGCGACAGGCTGTCGCGGCCAGGGAAGCCCTCAGGATGCGGGGCATTGTGTGCGCTTTCGCTCGCGATTTTGCGCGATGGTGCACGCGTGTTCGCTTCACGTGCGATTTGCGTGGGCGATGTTTGCGCTGCGTGCGCGGTTTGTGGGTGGCGTGCGGCGTGGCGCGGGTATGCGCGAGTGTCGCGCAGGTGTCGTGCGTGGCGTTTGATTCGCCGGCGAGCGAACCAATGCGTGATGCGCGCGGGAGAATCAGCCCAGCGTCAGTCCGCCGTCGATGTGGATGGTCTGGCCGGTGATGTGACGCGCGGCGTCGGAAAGCAGGAAGGCGATCAGTTCGGCGATATCGGCGGGATCGGCCACGCGGCCCAGCGGCGTGACTTCGGCGGCGCGCGCCCAAGCGGGCGCGTTCTCCGGCGTGGGACCGGCGTCCTTGCGCGTGTAGCCGGGCGCGACGCAATTCACGCTCACGCCGTGCGGTGCGAGTTCGGCGGCGGCGGTTTTTGCGAGCGATTCGAGCGCGGCCTTCGCGGCGGCCGTGGCCGCGAACGGCGCGTCGGCGCGATAGCGATGCGCGACGAACGAACTCACCGCCACCACGCGTCCGCGCGCCGAGCGTATCAGCGCGGGTTGCGCCCTGCGAACGAGCGACGCGAACGCGGCGGGCATCGCGGCGAACGCGGCGCCGAGCACATCGGTGTCGAGTGCGGCCAGCGTCTGGCGCTGCGCGTGGCCCGCGTTGGCGACGAGCTGATCGAGCGCGCCGAAGCGTTCGAGCGTGGCGTCGATCAGATGCGCGGCGGGTTCATTGGCGAGATCGGCGCAAGCCGTCGCGCAGACCGCGCCGCGCGCTTCGCACGTTTGCGCGACATCGGCGAGACGGGTGCGCGAGGCCGCGTCGGCGCCGCGTGCGTGCAGCATCGGCGCCACCCCTGGCGCGGCGAGCCTGCGCGCGAGCGCCGCGCCGATGCCGGAGCCCGCGCCCGTGATCAGGACGACGCGTTCGCCGGACGCCGCGCGGCTTTCGGCGCTCACGCCGCCACGCGCTCTTCAGGCGAGCGAGCGATTTCGAGCGTGTCGTGGTGATACGCCTCGAGCGATTCGCGATGCGCCACGCTCACGATCGCCGCCTTCGGCAGACGCTCCATGAAGAGCTTGTAGAGACGGCTTTCGTTGTCCGGATCGAGCGCGCTGGTCGCTTCGTCGAGGAACAGATAGTCGGGCTTGTGCAGCAGCACGCGCGCACCCGCGAGACGCTGCTGTTCGCCCGGCGAGAGCACGCGCGTCCAGTGCGCCGATTCGTCCAGGCGATCGACGTAGCCTTCGAGACGGCAGGCGCGCAGGGCTTCGCGGCAGTCTTCGTCGCTGTAGTCGTCGGCGGGCGAGGGGTAGGTGAGCGCGGCCTTGAGCGTGCCGATCGGCAGATAGCTCTGCTGCGGGATGAACATCATGCGCGCATCCACGGGCGCGTCGATCGAGCCTTCGCCGAACGGCCAGAGGCCCGCGAGCGCGCGCATCAGCGTGCTCTTGCCCGCGCCCGACGGGCCGCGCACGAGCCAGCGCGAGCCCGGCTTGATGGCGATGTCACGCACTTCCGAAAGCGGCTGGCCGTTGGGCAGCGCGAGCTTGAGGTGCTCGGTGCTCAGTTGCTCCGCGTCGACGTAATGCAGATTGATGCCGCCATGCTCGGTGGCCGGCGAGACGCTTTCCTTCAGACGCGGCGAGTGAACCACGCGCACGAATTCGCGCAGACGGTTCACGGTGGCGCGCCACTCGACGAGGCTCGCGTAACTGTTGATGAACCACGAGAAGCAGTCGCTCACGGTGCCGAAGGCCTGCGAGATCTGCATCAGCACGCCGAACGTGAAGGCGCCCGCAAAGTAGCGCGGCGCGGCCACGACGAGCGGGAAGATGATGGCGATCTGGCCGTAGAAGCTCAGCACGAAGGTGAGGCGCTTCGTGTACTTCATCACGCGCCACCAGTTTTCGCGGATGTGCTCGAAGAGGCCCTGCGCATTGCTGCGCTCGGTTTGCATGCCGTCGTAGAGCGCGATCTGCTCGGCGTTTTCACGCAGGCGGATCAGGCCGAAGCGGAAGTCCGCTTCCACCTTTTGTTGCTGATAGTTGATCGACACGAGCGGGTGGCCGACCTTCTGGATCACGAGCGACCCGAACACGGCGTAGAGCGCGGCGGCCCAGACCATGTAGCCCGGAATCGTGATGGGCGTGCCGCCCAGCGAGAAGGTGAGCGCGCCCGCGATGGTCCACAGGATCGTGATGAACGAGATCAGCGTGACGACCGTCGAGAGCAGGTCGAGCGTCAGCGAGAGCGTGCTGGTGGCGAACGATTGCAGGTCGTCGCTGATACGCTGGTCGGGGTTGTCGGCGAGACGGTCGCGCTCGATGCGGTAGAACGCGCCCTGCCGAAGCCAGTCGTTCAGATAGTGCGTGGTGAGCCACTGGCGCCAGCGGAAGCCGAGCATCTGGCGAAGATACCGCCCGTACACCGCCAGGATGATGAAGCCGAACGCAAGCGCCGTGAAGATCATCAGCAGATGCGGGAACTGTTTGACGTCCTTGGTTTGCAGGGCGTTGTAGAAGTCCGCGTTCCAGCCGTTCAGACGCACGTTGATCCACACAACGGCGAGATTCATCGCGATGATCGCGACGAGCAGGCCCCATGCGATCCAGCGTTCCTCGGACACCCAGTAGGGCTTGATGAGGCTCCAGGCCGTGATCTTGTGATGCTCGTTCTGATCCGGCGTGGCGCGGGGAGTGTGGTTGGTCATGAGCGTCCTGATGTTGTGCCCTGATGGTGTTGCCGTGTATGTCCGGTATGCCGCCTTGCGCCGTCCTTGGCCGCGTCTTTCGCGAACGCGGCGCGAGTCGCGTACGGCACGCGGTGGACGGACTTGCTAGCGATTCTGTCGCGAGCCGCTTAAGTGAGTCTTAATGCCACGTTGGGCCACGCTCGGCCACGTTGGGCCACGCGCGCCCCATTCTCTCACCGCCCGAAAGCGGCCGGGCGGCATACGGGGTTCGGGGCATTGTGCCAGAGCGCCGCTTGCGCCCCCCATTTTTAGGGGCCGCCGCGGCCCGCGCGTGGAGACGAAAAGGCCGCCGGGCGCACTGAGCGGCACAGCCCGGAAAGCAGCGGAAAGCGCGTGAAGAAAACACAGAAAAACCCGCACAAAACCCCACGAAAACGCCCGCAATGCAGCATCGGCAGCCTATAAACCGGCCTGCCGGGCGGTTTGCGGCGCGCGCGCCTTTTGTGGTCTAATGACTGCTGACGAAACAGGGGTGCTTCACCGGTATGCCTGCATGCCGCCGTGAGGCTGAGAGAGACCCTTCGCACCCGATCCGGGTAATACCGGCGCGGGAAGTTTCCGGAAAGTCTTGCTGGCGCCGCTTTTTCGAGTCCGTTCCTCCGGTTCGGGCGTGGCGTCCAGATTCCCGCCGGGCAACGCGTGCAGTGCAGTTAGTTTTCGCGCGCATCGTTTGCACGGCCGGCTTTGCCAGCCGGTTTCGTCCTTGGGTACGCATGCTTGTTGCCGTACGGAAAGGATCCGATGACCGCACCTTCTTCACCTCAATCAGTTCGCTCCCCGATTCTGGAAGCCTCGCCGGATGCTTCGGCGCCCTCTGTCGTGCCCGATTTCGCCGTGCTCGGCGGCGGCCTGTGCGGACGCCTCGTCGCGTGGCGACTCGCGGGCGCCGGGCATCGCGTGGCGCTTTACGAGCGCGGCGGTCCCGAGGGCGGTGAAGCCGCGGCCTGGGTCGCGGCGGCCATGCTCGCGCCGCTCGCGGAAGCCGCCGTCGCCGAACTGCTGATCACCGAACTGGGCGTCGAATCGCTCGACACCTGGCCGCGCATTCTCGCCGAGCTGCCCGAACCCGTCTTCTTCCAGCGCAACGGCACGCTCGTGGTCTGGCATCACGCCGATCGCACCGAAGCACCGCTGTTCGAACGCCGCGTGCGCGCCAACGCGCCGCGCGCGCTCGCCGACGCGCATTTCACGACGCTCCAGGGCGCTCAGCTCGACGCCGCCGAACCGGCGCTCGCCGGGCGTTTCGCGCGCGGCTGGCTGCTCGACGGCGAAGGTCAGCTCGACAACCGCCAGGCGCTGGCCGCGCTCGCCGCGGGCCTCGCGCAGCGCGGCGTGCAAACGCACTGGAACACCACGGTCGACGACGCGAATCCGCCGCCCGCGCGCGTGACGATCGATTGCCGCGGACTCGGCGCGAAACCCGCGCTGCCCGCGCTGCGCGGCATCCGCGGCGAAGTCGCGCGCGTGCACGCGCCGGGCATCGGGCTCACGCGTCCGGTGCGCCTGCTGCATCCGCGTTATCCGCTCTATATCGCGCCGAAGCAGAACGATGTCTACGTGATTGGCGCGACCGAAATCGAAGGCGAGGACCGCTCGCCGGTGAGCGTGCGCTCGGCGCTCGAACTGCTGAGCGCGGCGTTCGCCGTGCATCCGGCGTTCGGCGAGGCGCGCATTCTCGAACTCAATTCGCAGTGCCGCCCGACCTTGCCCGACCATCGCCCCGCGTTCTTCTGGGACGGCGACAACACGTTGCGCGTGAACGGCCTGTATCGCCACGGTTTCATGATCGCGCCCGCCGTCGCCGACGAAGCGGTGCGAGTGGCCGAAGCCTTGCTGGCCGGACGCATGCAGAACGCCGACGGATTCGAGGCGCTGCGCGCCGAATCGCGCTGGCCGGCGATGCTGCACGACCGCCGCGCCGAAGCCGCGCCGCGTGCGCACGAACCGGCCTGAGCGCGTCGCTATCCGCGAACAGGAACACGATGGACACGACGGCGCGCCGCTTGCGCCGCATGAAACACACGTAGTCAGACGAATCGTTATGGACATTCAGATCAATCAGAAGCCGCTCACGCTCCCCGAGGGCGCGACCGTCGCCGACGCGCTGGTCGCGTTCGGCGCGCGTCCGCCGTTCGCCGTCGCCGTGAATGGCGATTTCGTGGCGCGCGCCCAGCACGGCGCGCGCGCATTGTCGGCGGGCGACCGCCTCGACGTCGTGAGCCCGGTGGCCGGCGGCTGATACGGCCGCTAGCCGATCCGCGCGCCCACGCCACCCGACCAGGATTTCCGCCATGACCACGCTTCAACCGACCGCCGACGCGCTCACGCTCTACGGCGAAACTTTCCAGAGCCGCGTGCTGCTTGGCACGTCGCGCTATCCGTCGCTGCAATCGCTGTCCGATTCGATGGCGGCCGCGCGGCCCGGCATGATCACCGTCGCGTTGCGCCGCCAGATGAACGAGGGCGGCGCCGAAGCCGGTTTCTTCGATCTGCTCAAGCGCCACGGCGTGCCGCTGCTGCCGAACACGGCGGGCTGCCTCACCGTCAACGAAGCCGTCACCACGGCCCACATGGCGCGCGAGGTGTTTGACACCGACTGGATCAAGCTCGAACTGATCGGCGACGACTACACGCTCCAGCCCGATCCGGTCGGCCTGATCGAAGCCGCCGCGCGGCTCGTGAAGGACGGCTTCAAGGTGCTGCCGTACTGCACCGAGGACCTCGTGATCGGCCGTCGTCTGCTCGACGCGGGTTGCGAGGCGCTGATGCCGTGGGGCGCGCCGATCGGCACCGGCAAGGGCGTGATCAATCCGTACGGTTTGCGTGTGCTGCGCGAGCGGCTGCCCGACGTGCCGCTGATCGTCGATGCGGGCCTCGGTCTGCCGTCGCACGCGGCGCAGGTGATGGAGTGGGGTTTCGACGGCGTGCTGCTGAACACGGCGGTCGCGCAGGCGACGCACCCCGACGCGATGGCGCGCGCGTTCGCGCTGGGCGTGGAGGCGGGGCGCAGCGCGTTTCTCGCCGGACCGATGGCCGAGCGCGAAGCCGCTGTGGCGAGCACGCCGGTCGTCGGCATGCCGTTCTGGCACCAGGATGGAGGCAAGTAATGAGTGAAACGTTGCATTTTCAGGGCCGTGAATTGTTCTGGCCACCCGCCGACGCGCTGACCGCCACGGCGGAACGCATCCGCGCGCGACTGGGCGACTGGGCGGCGACGCAGGCGCCGTGGCGCATCTGCCTGACGCCGCCCGACGCGCCCAACGGCGGCGATCTGATCGTCGTGACCGACGCTGCGCCGCATCTCGCGAACATCGCGCGCTGGATGACGCAAGGCGCGGGTGTGATCGAAGCTGCCGGCGACGATCCGCGCGAGGCGCGCGTCACGCTGCATCTGGGCGGCGAGCGCTACGCGCTCGAAGGCGCGCTGGCCGAGGACTGGATCCCGGCGCTGGCGGCGTTCCTCGACTGCGGTTTCGATCCGCACGACGCGCTCGTGCTCGCACTCGCCTGGCGCGACGGCGACGAACAGCAAACCGACGCCTGGCCGGTCGACATCGCGCGCTTCCCGCGCGTGCTCGGTCTTCCCGACGCGCCCGCGCAGCCCTTCGCGCCTTGCCCGGCGCGGCTCGGCCTGTATCCCGTGCTGCCGAGCGCCGACTGGGTCGAGCGCGTGCTCGACTACGGCGCGACGACCGTGCAGCTGCGCAGCAAGCAGCCTGAATCGCCGGAACTTACGCGTGAAATCGAGCGCTGCGTCGCGGCGGGCCGCAAGCACGACGCGCAATTGTTCATCAACGATCACTGGCAGGCCGCCCTGGCGGCGGGCGCTTACGGCATCCATCTGGGCCAGGAAGATCTGCGCGAAGCCGATTTGAACGCGATCGCGGCGTCGGGCACGCGCCTCGGTCTGTCGACGCACGGCTATTTCGAGATGCTGACGGCGCTGCACTTCCGCCCAAGCTATATCGCGTGCGGCGCGGTGTTCGCCACCACCACCAAGCAGATGCCGACCGCGCCGCAAGGTCTCAAGCGTCTCGCACGCTACGTGCAGCTGCTCGACGGCGTGGTGCCGATGGTCGCGATCGGCGGCATCGACGCCGCCGCCTTGCCCGCCGTCCTCGCCACCGGCGCGCCGTGCGCCGCCGTCGTGCGCGCCGTCACGGAAGCCGCCGATCCGGCTGCCGCCGTTGCTGCGCTGCGCAACGCGTTTACGCAATAATGGTCCGCCTCGTCGCCGGTCGCGCCCCTGTTGCGTGACCGGCGCGAGGAGCGAGCAGCGGGGCCTTTCACGGCCTTTCCGACTGCATCAAGCGGCATGGGCGCATCACGGCAGCAATTCCACGATGGCCCTATAATCCCGCCTTCGTGTAAATGGACTGTCAGCCACGTGCCCTCAACCTCTGAGACCCTTCTGGAGCTGCGCGACGTCGACTTCGGTTACGGCGATCGGCTCGTCCTGTCCGGACTGAACATGCGCTTCGGGCGCGGTCAGGTCATTGCGGTCATGGGCGGCTCCGGCGGCGGCAAAACCACGGTGCTGCGCCTGATCGGCGGCCTGGTGCGCGCGCAGCGCGGCCAGGTGCTGTTTCACGGCCAGGACGTCGGCGCGCAAACGCGCGAAGGCCTCTACGCGCTGCGCCGCAAGATGGGCATGCTGTTCCAGTTCGGCGCGCTGTTCACCGACATGTCGGTGTTCGACAACGTCGCGTTCGCCCTGCGCGAGCACACCGACCTGCCCGAAGAACTGGTCCGCGACCTCGTGCTCATGAAGCTCAACGCCGTGGGCCTGCGCGGCGCGCGCGACCTCGCGCCGTCGGAAATCTCGGGCGGCATGGCGCGCCGCGTCGCGCTCGCGCGCGCAATCGCGCTCGACCCCGAACTCATGATGTACGACGAGCCCTTTGCAGGACTCGACCCCATTTCTCTCGGCATTACCGCGAACCTGATCCGCACGCTCAACGACGCGCTCGGCGCGACGTCGATCCTCGTCACGCACGACGTGCCCGAGTCGTTCGCGATTGCCGACTACGTGTATTTCCTCGCGAACGGCAAGGTGCAGGCGCAGGGCACGCCCGACGAACTGCGCGCCTCGACCGATCCGATCGTGCGCCAGTTCATCGACGGCGCGCCGGACGGCCCGTTCCGTTTCCACTACCCGACGAACGTGCCGCTCGGCGCGGACTTCGGCATTGGCGGAGGCCGCTCATGACCGGCGCCATCAGTTCAGTCGGCCGCGCAGTGCTCGACGCCATCGCGCGCGCGGGCCATGCCACGCGGTTTTTCGTGCGCCTCGTGCTGGAATTTTTCCCGCTGCTGCGCCGTCCGCGTCTTGTCACGAAGCAGATCCACTTCGTCGGTAATTATTCGCTGCTGATCATCGCGGTCTCGGGCCTGTTCGTCGGCTTCGTGCTCGGTCTCCAAGGCTATTACACGCTCAACCGCTACGGTTCGGAGCAGGCGCTCGGTCTGCTGGTCGCGCTGTCGCTCGTGCGCGAGCTGGGTCCGGTGGTCACGGCGCTGCTGTTCGCGGGTCGCGCGGGCACTTCGCTCACGGCCGAAATCGGCCTGATGAAGGCGGGCGAGCAGCTCACGGCGATGGAAATGATGGCGGTGGACCCGGTGCGCATCGTGGTGGCGCCGCGCATGTGGGCGGGCGTGATCGCCATGCCCATTCTGGCGGCCATTTTCAGCGCGGTCGGCGTGCTGGGCGGTTATGTGGTGGGCGTGCTGCTGATCGGCGTCGATTCGGGCGCGTTCTGGTCGCAGATGCAAGGCGGCGTCGATGTCTGGGCCGACGTCGGCAACGGCGTGATCAAGAGCATCGTGTTCGGTTTCGCCGTCACGTTCACCGCGCTGTATCAGGGTTACGAGGCGAAGCCCACGCCCGAAGGCGTGTCGCGCGCGACCACCAAGACGGTGGTGTACGCGTCGCTCGCGGTGCTCGGCCTCGACTTCCTGCTCACCGCACTGATGTTCAGCTAAATAAAGCCAGGCGCTCCGGCGTCTCGCGTTTCGACCGGGTCGAACGCGAACGGCGGGGCGACGCGGCAGGCGCAACGGGCTTTCGGGCCGCGCGCCGCCGCAACGGATTCTCATTGGGATGACGATGAAAAAGACTGCTCTCGACTTCTGGGTCGGCCTGTTCGTGGTGCTGGGCTTCATTGCCCTGCTGTTTCTCGCGCTGAAGGCCGGGAACATGAGCTCGCTGTCGTTCCAGGCGACTTACCCCGTGAAGCTCAAGTTCGACAATATCGGCGGCCTCAAGCCGCGCGCGCCCGTGAAGAGCGCGGGCGTGACCGTGGGTCGCGTGGCGTCGATCGGCTTCGACTCGAACACGTACCAGGCGCTGGTCACGATCAATCTCGACCAGCAGTATCAGTTTCCGAAGGATTCGTCCGCGAAGATCCTGACCTCGGGTCTGCTCGGCGAGCAGTACATCGGTCTGGAGCCGGGCGGTGACACGGAAATGCTCAAGGCCGGCGATACCATCTCGATGACGCAGTCGGCCATCGTGCTCGAAAACCTGATCGGCCAGTTCCTCTACAGCAAGGCTGCCGACTCGGGCGCGTCGAAATCGGGTAACAGTGGAAGTGGGGCCGCAAATGGTCCGGCAGGCGGGGATAGCGCCGCGCCGGTCCAGGCACCCGCGCCGGCAGCAGCCGGTTCGGGCGCGGCGGCGCAATAAGGAGAAAAACGATGATGACCACACGCATGCGCGCCGTTTCGATCGGCGTCGCGGCGCTCGCCCTCACGGCGTGCTCGACGGTGCAGACGCCGTCGAAGGACGATCCGTGGGAAGGCTTCAACCGCACCGTCTACACCTTCAACGACAAGGTCGACCAGTACGCGCTCAAGCCGGTCGCGAAGGGTTACGTGAAGATCACGCCGCAGCCGGTGCGTGACAGCGTGACGAACTTCTTCGCGAATATCGGCGACGTCTACAACGCGGCCAACAACCTGCTGCAGTTGAAGATCACCGACGGCGTCGAAGACATCATGCGGATCGTGATCAACACGGTCTTCGGTGTCGGCGGCCTGTTCGACGTGGCGACGCTCGCCAAGCTGCCCAAGCACAATCAGGACTTCGGCCTGACGCTCGGCCACTACGGCGTGCCCGCCGGTCCTTACCTCGTGTTGCCGCTGTTCGGGCCGAGCACGGTGCGTGACGGCGTGGGCCTCGTCGGCAACTACTTCATCAACCCGCTCACCTATGTCGATCCGGCGGCGCTCTCGTGGGGCCTCTACGGCCTGAACGTGGTGAGCACGCGCGCGAATCTGCTGGGCGCGAGCGACCTGCTGGAAGGCGCGGCGATCGACAAGTACTCGTTCGTGCGCAACACCTACCTGCAGCGCCGCCGCTATCTGCTGTCGGACGGCCACGCGTCGTCGGATGGCAGCCTGCCGGACTACGGCGACACGCCGCCGCCGAACTACGAAGACGCCGATCAGGGCGCGGCGGCAGCGGCGCCGGCATCGGGCGCGGCACGTGCTGCTACGCCTACGGCGGCCAGCATGGCGCCCGCCGTGCCGGAAGGCGCGTCGGCCACGGTTGCTGCACCGGCCACGCTGGAAGGTCCGGCTGGCGCAGCGGCGGAGCCGGCTTCGGCCGCCTCGCAGACCACGGTGCCGGGCGGCGACGTCGTCCCGCCCGCGCGCATCGGCTTTCCGAGCCTCCTGCGTCTGCGTTGAGAGGCGGCGGCGGGTGGTTCGCGCGGGGTGGAACGCCGGTTCGCCGGCGTCCGGAGCGCTCAGGTCCGACGTAACAAGCTGAAACGCTTGTCGCAATTTCCTGGCACTCTTTGACTCAGTGCGATAGAACTCGCGTGCTATCGTTGGCTCGAATAACAGGCGCGATTCGGGGCTCATCGCCCGAAATCGCGCCTCCCCAACTTGCAGGACTCACTATGAAAAAATTCTTGTTGTTCCCGATTTTCGCCATGTTCTTCGCGTTCGCCGGCACGGCATCCGCGCAGACCGTCGACACCAGCAACCCCGACGCGATGGTCAAGACGATCACGCAGCAGGTCATGGACCAGATCAAGGGCGACAAGTCGATCCAGTCCGGCGACATCAGCAAGATCACGCAACTGGTCAACGAGAAGATCCTGCCGTACACCGACTTCCGCCGCACCACGCAGCTCGCGATGGGCCGCAACTGGCGCGCGGCAACGCCCGACCAGCAGCAACAGGTCATCGAACAGTTCAAGACGCTGCTGATCCGCACGTACTCGGGCGCGCTCGCCCAGGTGCGCGACCAGCAGATCGACTACAAGCCGTTCCGCGCGAACCCGGACGACACCGACGTCGTGGTCCGTTCGACCGTTGTGAACAACGGCCAGCCGATCGAACTCGACTACCGCCTGTACAAGACGGCGCAAGGCTGGCGCGTGTATGACATCAACGTGCTCGGCGCGTGGCTGATCCAGGCGTACCAGCAGCAGTTCCAGGAAAAGATCCAGCAGGGCGGCGTGCAAGGGCTGATCAGCTTCCTCACGCAGCGTAACCAGCAGCTGGCTTCGGGCAAGGCCGCTTCGTGAGCGAGCGCTTCGCCACCGGCGCCACGCTGACCCACGAGAGCGCGAAGGCCGCGCTCTCGGCGGGGCTCGCGCAGATCGCGTCGGGCGCGACCGCCGTCGACTGCGCGCCGCTCACGCAGTTCGATTCGTCCGCGCTCGCCGTGCTGCTCGCCTGGCAGCGTGCCGCGAGCCAACGCGGCGCCATCCTGAACGTCGTCAATCTGCCCGCCGCGCTCGCGTCCCTCGCGCGCGCCTATGGCGTCGATTCGCTCCTCCACGAGCGACATTGACGCGCGGCGGCTCGCCGAGCCGCCGCGTCCTCCTTCAAGTCAA
Organism: Paraburkholderia sp. SIMBA_027; assembly: GCF_046535315.1. NCBI lineage: Bacteria > Pseudomonadati > Pseudomonadota > Betaproteobacteria > Burkholderiales > Burkholderiaceae > Paraburkholderia > Paraburkholderia sp. SIMBA_027. The sequence goes on along the minus strand of NZ_JAWRWY010000020.1, from coordinate 70,448 downwards.
CGCCAGGCCCAGGCCGGGCCTTCCGACTTGGCCTATAATCAAATGTTTTTTGGGCGTTGCCCCGGCTCGATCGGGTAGCGCAGCAGACGGCCTGTGCCGTCCCCAATTCCGGTCTTCCCCGCAGCATTGATGCACTTACCGGCCGCACCGTTTACCACGGGCGGCGTCCGAGTCATGCCAGCCATAGAAATCCGCAACGTCAAGAAGCGCTACAAAGAGCTTCAGGCGCTCAAAGGCGTCAGCTTCACGGTCGAAGAGGGCGAGTTCTTCGGGCTGCTCGGCCCGAACGGCGCGGGCAAGACGACGCTCATCAGCGCGCTTGCCGGCCTCGCGCGTGCCGACGAAGGCACGATCGAAGTCCGCGGCCACGACGTCGTCACCGATTACCGCAACGCGCGCCGCAACCTCGGCGTCGTGCCCCAGGAACTGGTGTTCGATCCGTTTTTCACGGTGCGCGAGACGCTGCGCATCCAGTCCGGCTACTTTGGTCTGCGCAATAACGACGCGTGGATCGACGAAGTCATGGCCAATCTCGACCTCACCGAGAAAGCCGACGTCAACATGCGCGCGCTGTCGGGCGGCATGAAGCGCCGCGTGCTGGTCGCGCAGGCGCTGGTGCATCGTCCGCCCGTGATCGTGCTCGACGAGCCCACGGCCGGCGTCGACGTCGAACTGCGCCAGACGCTCTGGAAGTTCATCGCGCGCCTGAACCGCGAAGGGCACACCATCGTGCTCACCACGCACTATCTGGAAGAAGCGGAAGAACTCTGCGACCGCATCGCCATGCTGCGCCGCGGCGAAGTCGTGGCGCTCGAACGCACGAGCACGCTGCTGCAGCGCTTCGCGGGCACGCAACTGTTCCTGCGCTTCTCGGAAGGCGCACTGCCGACCGAATTGCGCGCGCTCGAAGTCGATACCTCGAATCTGCCGAACGGCGGCGGCAATCAACATCTGCTGCGCCTGAACAGCTACGACGACGTGGAGCGCATCCTCGCGCTGTGCCGCGCGAACGGCTGCAAGCTCGAGGAAATGGAAGTGCGCAAGGCCGATCTCGAAGACGTCTTCGTGCAGGTGATGAACGGTCCGGAAGTGATCGAGGGGCTCGCATGAGCGGTTTCCGTACGCTGTTTTACAAAGAAGTGCTGCGTTTCTGGAAGGTCGCCTTCCAGACCGTGCTCGCGCCGGTCATCACCGCGCTGCTCTATCTGACGATCTTCGGTCACGCGCTGCGCGGCCACGTGGAGGTCTATCCGGGCGTCGAGTACACGAGCTTCCTGATTCCGGGTCTCGTGATGATGAGCGTGTTGCAGAATGCGTTCGCGAATTCGTCGTCGTCGCTGATCCAGTCGAAGATCACGGGCAATCTCGTATTCGTCTTATTGCCGCCGCTGGCCGCCTGGGAGATGTTTGGCGCCTACGTGCTCGCCTCGATCGTGCGCGGCCTCGCCGTGGGCGCGGGCGTGTTCGTCGTGACGATCTGGTTCATTCCGATGAGCTTTGCCGCGCCGCTTTACATCATCGCTTTCGCGGTGCTCGGCTCGGCGATTCTCGGCACGCTCGGCCTGATCGCCGGGATCTGGGCCGAGAAGTTCGACCAGCTCGCGGCGTTTCAGAACTTTCTCATCATGCCGCTCACGTTCCTGTCGGGCGTGTTCTATTCGACGCATACGCTGCCGCCGGTGTGGCGCGAAGTGTCGCGGCTCAACCCGTTCTTTTACATGATCGACGGCTTCCGCTACGGTTTCTTCGGCTTGTCCGACATTAACCCGCTCGTGAGCCTCGCGATCGTTTTCGTCTTTTTCGTGGTGCTGGCCGCGCTCGCGATGCGTCTGCTCGCAAGCGGCTACAAGCTGCGCCACTAAGTGAAATTCAGGCAGGAGCCTCTCACCATGTTGTCTTCGGAACAGCTCAAGCAGTACATCCTGGCCGGGCTCGCGTGCGAGCATCTGGAGGTCGAGGGCGACGACGGCACGCACTTCTCCGCGGTCGTCGTTTCGTCGGCTTTCGAAGGCAAGCGTCTGATCCAGCGCCATCAGCTCGTCTATGCGGCGCTCGGCGACCGCATGCGCGCGGAAATCCACGCGCTCAGCATGAAGACGCTCACGCCCGCCGAATGGCAGAACGCATAATCTGGAATCTCAGTGCGAATTACCCAGGATAAAGGCGCCGCAGCCAGCGGCGCCGCTCAACTCGACGCAGCGCCGCACAGCGGCCGCACCGATCAGGAAACCTCAGGCATGGACAAACTCGTCATCGTCGGCGGGCAGAAGCTCGCAGGGGAAGTCACCGTTTCCGGTGCGAAGAACGCCGCGCTGCCCATTCTCTGCGCCGGTCTGCTGAGCGCGGAACCCGTTCATCTCGACAACGTGCCCGACCTACAGGACGTGCGCACGACGCTCAAGCTGCTCAACCAGATGGGCGTGCGCACGAGCCAGGACGGCGCGCGCGTGCAGCTCGACGCCTCGAACGTGAACAACCTCGTCGCGCCGTACGAACTGGTCAAGACCATGCGCGCCTCGATCCTCGTGCTCGGGCCGCTCGTCGCGCGCTTCGGCGAGGCGAAGGTGTCGCTGCCGGGCGGCTGCGCGATCGGCGCGCGTCCGGTCGATCAGCACATCAAGGGCCTGCAGGCGATGGGCGCCGAGATCAGCATCGAGCACGGCTTCATCGAAGCACGCGCCAAGCGCCTGAAGGGCGCGCGCATCGTCACCGACATGATCACGGTCACCGGCACGGAAAACCTGCTGATGGCCGCCGTGCTCGCCGACGGCGAGACGGTGATCGAAAACGCCGCGCGCGAACCGGAAGTGGGCGACCTCGCGCACCTGCTGGTGGCGATGGGCGCGAAGATCGAGGGCATCGGCACCGACCGCCTCGTGATTCAGGGCGTGGAGAAACTCCACGGCGCGCAACACACGGTTATTCCCGACCGCATCGAAGCGGGCACGTTCCTGTGCGCGGTCGCGGCGACGGGCGGCGACGTCACCTTGCGCAACGTGCGTCCGCACACGCTCGACGCGGTCACGGACAAGCTGCGCGAAGCGGGCGTGACGATCGAAGAGGGCGACGACTGGATGCGCGTGCGCATGCACGAACGCGCGCGCGCCGTGAATCTGCGCACCTCGGAATACCCGGCGTTCCCGACCGACATGCAGGCGCAGTTCATGGCGCTCAACACGATCGCCGACGGCACCTCGCAAGTGGTCGAGAACATCTTCGAAAACCGCTTCATGCACGTGCAGGAACTGAACCGCCTGGGCGCGCACATCACGATCGACGGCAAGACCGCGCTGATCGCGGGCGTGGAAAAACTCTCGGGCGCGAAGGTCATGGCGACCGATCTGCGTGCGTCGGCGAGCCTCGTGATCGCCGCCATGTGCGCCGAAGGCGAAACGCTGATCGACCGCATCTATCACCTCGACCGTGGCTACGACCGCATGGAAGCGAAGCTCACGAAGCTCGGCGCGAACGTGAAACGCATCAAGGGGAGCGAAGCATGAGCACGGTCGAATCCAGGCCGACGCCGGCCGCCGCCTCCAGCGCGCCGCTGACGCTCGCGCTCTCGAAAGGCCGCATCTTCGAAGAGACGATGCCGTTGCTGGCCGCCGCGGGCGTGCACGTGGCCGAAGACCCGGAAACTTCGCGCAAGCTGATCCTGCCGACCACCGATCCGAACCTGCGCGTGATCATCGTGCGCGCGACGGACGTGCCCACCTATGTCGAGTACGGCGCGGCCGACTTCGGCGTGGCGGGCAAGGACGTGCTCAACGAGCACGGCGGCGGCGGGCTCTACCAGCCGGTCGATCTCGACATCGCGCGCTGCCGTCTGTCGGTGGCCGTCAAGGCGGGCTTCGACTACGCGAACGCGGTGCGCCAGGGCGCGCGTCTGCGCGTGGCGACCAAGTACACCGAAGCCGCGCGTCAGCATTTCGCGGCCAAGGGCGTGCACGTCGATCTCATCAAGCTGTACGGCTCGATGGAACTGGCGCCGCTCGTCGGCCTCGCCGACGCGATCGTCGACCTGGTGAGCACCGGCGGCACGCTGCGCGCCAACAATCTGGCCGAAGTCGAAGAGATCATGCCGATCTCGTCGCGCCTCGTCGTCAATCAGGCGGCGCTCAAGCTCAAGCGCGCCGCGCTGCGGCCGTTCCTCGACGCGTTCGAACGCGCGTCGCGCGGCGAGCAGGCCGCATAAGTAGTCCGCGCGCCGCGCGCCTCGTGTGAGGCGCCGCGCGCACAACCGATACGGATGGATACCAGCATGGCTATCACGATGCGCAAACTCGATTCCAGCGCCGAAGGTTTCAAGAAGGCGCTGCGCGCGGTGCTCGCTTTCGAGGCGAGCGAGGACGAAGCCATCGAGCGCTCGGTCGCGCAGATCCTCGCCGACGTGAAGGCGCGCGGCGACGCCGCCGTGCTCGAGTACACGAACCGCTTCGACCGCCTGAACGCCACGAGCGTCGCGGCGCTCGAACTGCCGTTCAGCGAACTCGAGGCGGCGCTCGAAAGTCTCGAACCGAAGCAGCGCGCGGCGCTCGAAGCGGCGGCGGCGCGCGTGCGCGGCTACCACGAGAAGCAGCGCATCGAGTGCGGCTCGCATAGCTGGCAGTACACCGAATCGGACGGCACCGTGCTGGGCCAGAAGGTCACGCCGCTCGACCGCGTCGGCCTGTACGTGCCGGGCGGCAAGGCGGCGTATCCGTCGTCGGTGCTGATGAACGCGATTCCCGCGCGCGTCGCGGGCGTGCGCGAGATCGTCATGGTCGTGCCCACGCCGGACGGCGTGAAGAATCCGCTCGTGCTGGCGGCCGCGCTGATCTCCGGCGTCGACCGCGTGTTCACGGTCGGCGGCGCGCAGGCGGTGGGCGCGCTCGCCTACGGCACGCAGACCATTCCGCCCGTCGACAAGATCTGCGGCCCGGGCAACGCCTATGTGGCCTCGGCCAAGCGCCGCGTGTTCGGCACGGTCGGCATCGACATGATCGCCGGTCCGTCGGAAATCCTCGTGATTTGCGACGGCACGACCGATCCGCGCTGGGTCGCGATGGACCTGTTTTCGCAGGCCGAACACGACGAACTCGCGCAGTCGATCCTGCTGTGCCCGGACGAAAACTTCATCAAGCGCGTGGAAGCCGCCATCGACGAACTGCTGCCGACCATGCCGCGCGCGGACGTGATCGCCACGTCGCTCACGAATCGCGGCGCGCTCGTGAAGGTGCGCGACATGGCCGAAGCCTGCGCGATCGCCAACGACATCGCGCCGGAGCATCTGGAAATCTCGGCGCTGGAGCCGCAGAAGTGGGGCGCGGAAATCCGCCACGCGGGCGCGATCTTCCTCGGCCGCTACACGAGCGAAAGCCTCGGCGACTACTGCGCCGGCCCGAATCACGTGCTGCCTACGTCTCGTACCGCACGTTTCTCGTCGCCGCTGGGCGTCTATGATTTCATCAAGCGTTCGAGCCTGATCGAAGTCAGCGCGGAAGGCGCGCAGACGCTGGGCGAGATCGCGGCGGAACTGGCTTACGGCGAAGGGCTGCAAGCCCACGCGCGCAGCGCCGAATACCGCATGAAGCAGAGCTGATCGGGCCGCGCCGGTCGAGCAGCACCGATCGGCGTCGTCGAGCCCGGTTCGCGGCGCCGCCCGGCGCTAAGGCCGCGCCCGATGCCTGGAAATCCGAAGTAACCAGCCGGGCCACGGCAGTCAGCAATGTGCCAGGGTCCCGCGAATGCCTTGCCAAAGGCACCGATAACAACCCGAGACCAACGATCACCTGGACGGTCATGCAGCCGGGCGCTGCGAATCGACCGTTCCTGCCGGCTTGCCGCCTCGCGCGCCAGCCTTCCGACATGACGACACCTCAAGATCTGATCCGCTCCGATGTGCTCGCAATGACGAGCTACCCGGTGCCCGACGCATCCGGCTTCGTGAAGCTCGACGCGATGGAAAACCCGTTCCCGCTGCCCGCCGATCTGGCGGCGAAGCTGGGCGAGCATCTCGCGGGCGTTGCGTTGAACCGCTATCCGGCACCGCGTCCCGAGGCGCTGCTGGCGAAGCTCAAGACCGCGCTGCGCGTGCCGGCCGACTGCGACGTGCTGCTCGGCAACGGCTCGGACGAAATCATCAGCATGATCACGATGGCGTGCGCGAAGCCGGGCGCGAAGGTGCTCGCGCCGGTGCCGGGCTTCGTGATGTACGCGATGTCGGCGAAATTCGCGCAGCTCGACTTCGTCGGCGTGCCGCTCAACGCCGACTTCACGCTCGATCTCGACGCCATGCTCGCCGCCATCGACGAGCACAAGCCGGCCGTGATCTGGCTCGCGTATCCGAACAATCCGACCGGCACGCTGTTCGACGACGCCGACATCGAGCGCGTGATCGCGGCCGCCGACGCCGCGGGCTCGCTCGTGGTGATCGACGAGGCGTATCAGCCGTTCGCGCAATCGAGCTGGCTGCCGCGCGCGGGCGCGTTCCCGAACGTGGTCGTCATGCGCACGATGTCGAAGCTGGGTCTCGCGGGTATTCGTCTGGGGTATCTCGCGGGCCGCGCCGCGTGGCTCGACGAATTCGACAAGGTGCGTCCGCCGTACAACGTGAACGTGCTCACCCAGGCGGCGGCCGCTTTCCTGCTCGATCACCTCGACGTGCTCGACGCGCAGGCTGCGCAACTGCGCGCCGGACGGGCGCAACTGGCCGCCGAAGTGGCGAAACTGCCGGGCGCCGAAGTGTTCCCGAGCGCGGGAAATTTCCTGCTGGTGCGCGTGCCGGATGCTCACGCCGTGTTCGATACCCTGTTGACCGCGCGGGTTTTGATCAAAAACGTGAGTAAAATGCACCCATTGCTGGCGAATTGCGTGCGCCTGACCGTCGGGACCCCCGACGAGAACGCGCAACTGATCGCCGCCCTGAAGCTTGTGCTCAAGTGAATCGTCCCCACTGTTCACCGTATTCCGAAGCGCGCTTCGTTCTCTAATCCCTCCTGTACGGGCTGTTTGAAGGAAATTGCCATGCGCGTCGCGCAAGTCGTTCGCAACACCAGCGAAACGCAAATCCGCGTCAAAATCAATCTGGACGGCACCGGCGAGCAGAAGCTCGCGACCGGCGTGCCGTTTCTCGACCACATGCTCGACCAGATCGCACGACACGGTCTGATCGATCTCGAAGTCGAGGCGCATGGCGACACGCAGATCGACGACCACCATACGGTGGAAGACGTCGGCATCACGCTCGGCCAGGCGGTCGCTCAGGCGATCGGCGACAAGAAGGGCATCCGCCGCTACGGCCATGCCTACGTGCCGCTCGACGAGGCGCTCTCGCGCGTCGTGGTCGACTTCTCGGGCCGTCCGGGTCTGGAGTTCCACGTGCCGTTCACGCGCGCGCGCATCGGCACCTTCGACGTCGACCTGTCGATCGAATTCTTCCGCGGCTTCGTCAATCACGCGGGCGTGACGCTGCATATCGACAATCTGCGCGGGCTCAATGCCCACCATCAGCTGGAAACCGTGTTCAAGGCCTTTGGCCGCGCGCTGCGTCAGGCCGCCGAGTTCGACGAGCGCCAGGCCGGCAAGATTCCGTCGACCAAGGGCAGCCTGTAAAGCGGTGCTGGCGGGCTCCGCGCTGCGCCAGTTAAGGGCGCGCGCGAGCCGCAAGGCGTAGATTGACGGGTTTGAGCAGCATCGGCGGCGCGCCCGGGCGGTGGCGCTCCGAAGTTGCTCGCGAAGCCGGGGCACGAAGCAAACCGGGCAAGGCCCAACATGGCCCACGCGGCCTGAATCGAGATGAAAACTTCAATTGCGATTGTGGATTATGGGATGGGCAACCTGCGTTCGGTCGCCCAGGCGCTGAAGCAGGCCGCGCCGGAAGCCGACGTACAGATCGTCGAGCGTCCCGAAGCGATCCGCGCAGCCGACCGCGTCGTGCTGCCGGGCCAGGGCGCGATGCCCGACTGCATGCGCAGTCTCGCCGAGTCGGGCCTGCAGGACGCCGTGCTCGAAGCCGCGCGCAGCAAGCCGCTGATGGGCGTGTGCGTGGGCGAGCAGATGCTGTTCGACTGGAGCGCGGAAGGCGACACGAAGGGCCTCGGCCTGTTGCCGGGCAAGGTCGTGCGCTTCGAACTCGCGGGCCGGCTGCAGGACGACGGCTCGCGTTTCAAGGTGCCGCAGATGGGCTGGAACCGCGTGCGCCAGGCGCGTGCGCATGCGCTGTGGGACGGCGTGCCTGACGAAAGCTTCTTCTACTTCGTGCACAGCTACTACGTGGTGCCGGACGACGCGTCGCACACTGTCGGCGAAACGCCTTACGGTGCGGCCTTTACCTCGGCGGTGGCGCGGGATAACATTTTCGCGACCCAATTCCACCCGGAAAAGAGCGCCGCGGCAGGCCTGCGCGTGTATCGCAACTTCGTCCACTGGAACCCCTGATTTCGAATGCGGCGCTGCCTGATTGCGGGCTGACTGGCGCCGGGGCCGGCCAACGAGGCCGCCCCGCACCGATCTCCGATGGCAAGGCCGTCGAAAGAGTTGTACTAAACTAGCGAAACGGCGTCGGATCGGGCCTTTTATCCACCGAAGCCGGCTGATTTCAACCTCATTCCCAGATATTCCCCGATTGCTATGCTGCTGATTCCGGCCATCGATCTCAAAGACGGTCACTGCGTACGCCTGAAACAAGGCGATATGGACCAGGCGACGATTTTTTCCGAGGAACCGGCGGCGATGGCCCGACATTGGGTCGAGCGTGGCGCGCGCCGTCTGCACCTCGTCGATCTGAACGGCGCATTCGCCGGCAAGCCGAAGAACGAAGATGCCATTCGCGAAATCATCCGCGAAGTGGGCGACACGATTCCCGTGCAGCTCGGCGGCGGCATCCGCGACCTCGACACCATCGAGCGCTATCTCGACGACGGCCTCTCCTACGTGATCATCGGCACCGCCGCGGTCAAGAACCCGGGCTTCCTCCAGGAAGCGTGCACGGCGTTCGGGGGCCATATCATCGTCGGCCTGGACGCGAAGGATGGCAAGGTCGCCACCGACGGCTGGAGCAAGCTCACGGGCCACGAAGTCGTGGATCTCGCGCGCAAGTTCGAGGACTACGGCGCGGAGTCGATCATCTACACCGACATCGGCCGCGACGGCATGCTGCAAGGCATCAACATCGAAGCCACGGTGCGCCTCGCGCGCGCGGTGAAGATTCCGGTGATCGCGAGCGGCGGCCTGTCGAATCTCGCCGACATCGACGCGCTCTGCGAAGTGGAAGACGAGGGCGTCGAAGGCGTGATCTGCGGCCGCGCGATCTACTCGGGCGATCTCGACTTCGCGGCGGCGCAATCGCGTGCGGACAGCCTGCGCGAATCGGACGACGCGTAAGCGTCGCCCCCATGGCCTCCGCGAGCGGAGGCCTTTTGCTTTTATGCCGCTCGCGGGCCAAAGCCGCTCGAAGCGGCCCGCAGCGACGGCACACGGCGCCGCCGCGTCCGCTTTCGTCCGCTTTTGCGCCCGACCCGACACTAACCTGGCATCACCGGCAAGATCATGGCTCTACCCAAACGCATCATCCCCTGTCTCGACGTGACGGCCGGACGGGTCGTCAAGGGCGTCAACTTCGTCGAACTGCGCGACGCGGGCGACCCCGTCGAAATCGCGCGCCGCTATGACGATCAGGGCGCCGACGAGCTGACGTTCCTCGACATCACCGCCACCTCGGACGGGCGCGACCTGATTCTGCCGATCATCGAAGCGGTGGCCTCGCAGGTCTTCATTCCGCTGACGGTCGGCGGCGGCGTGCGCGCCGTCACCGACGTGCGCCGCCTGCTCAACGCGGGCGCGGACAAGGTCGGCATGAACTCGTCGGCGGTCGCGAATCCGCAACTGGTGCGCGATGCGGCCGACAAGTACGGCTCGCAGTGCATCGTCGTGGCGATCGACGCCAAGCGCGCCTCGGCGCCGGGCGAAGCGCCGCGCTGGGAAGTGTTCACGCACGGCGGCCGCAAGGCCACGGGCATCGACGCCGTCGAATGGGCGCGCAAGATGGCCGAGTTCGGCGCGGGCGAAATCCTGCTCACGAGCATGGACCGCGACGGCACCAAGAGCGGCTTCGACCTCGATCTCACGCGCGCCGTCTCGGACGCCGTGCCGGTGCCCGTGATCGCCTCGGGCGGCGTGGGCGGCCTGCAGGATCTGGCCGACGGCATCGTCAAGGGTCACGCCGACGCGGTGCTCGCGGCGAGCATCTTCCACTACGGCGAGCACACGGTCGGCGAGGCGAAGCGCTTCATGGCCGACCAGGGCATTTCGGTGAGGTTGTAAGCCATGACGACCGGATCGATTGAACAGGCAGGCTGGCTCGACAAGATCAACTGGGACGCCAACGGCCTCGTGCCGGTGATCGCCCAGGAAGCCACGACCGGCGACGTGCTGATGTTCGCGTGGATGAACCGCGAGGCGCTCGCCAAGACCGTCGAACTGCGCCGCGCGGTGTACTTCTCGCGTTCGCGCCAGCGCCTGTGGTTCAAGGGCGAGGAATCGGGCCACGTGCAGCACGTGCACGAGATTCGCCTCGACTGCGACGAAGACGTCGTGCTGCTCAAGATCGAGCAGGTGTCGGGCATCGCCTGCCACACGGGCCGCCACTCGTGCTTTTTCCAGCAATTCGAAGGCACGGTCGACGAGGGCCGCTGGGTCGCCGTCGATCCCGTGCTGAAAGACCCCGAGCACATCTACAAATGACGCAACTGAACACCAACGACACCCTGCTGCGCCTCGCGGCGGTGATCGACAGCCGCAAGGGCGGCGATCCGGACGCATCGTATGTCGCTCGCCTGTTCCACAAGGGCGACGACGCGGTCCTCAAGAAGGTCGGCGAAGAAGCGACGGAAGTCGTGCTGGCCGCCAAGGACGTGCGCCAGGGCGGCGCGCCGAAGGCGCTGGTCGGCGAAATGGCCGATCTGTGGTTCCATTGCCTCGTCACGCTCTCGCATTTCGACCTGAGCCCCGCCGACGTGCTGGCGGAACTCGAGCGCCGCGAAGGCCTCTCGGGTCTCGAAGAAAAGGCGCTGCGCAAGAGCCAGGAGCGCGAGGCGAACGGCGACTGACGACGGACCCGGCGCGGGTCCGAGCGCAGACAGGCGCATGCCGCCGGGCACTCCGGCGGCGCTTGCCCACCCACGCGGCGCGCGCCGCTCACCAGGGGAGACGCAACATGTCCACGACGCCCGGCGGTTATCCGCCTCCAGCCGTGCGCGATCCGCTCGACGCGGACCGCCTGCGCAGTCTGCGCACTCTCACGCACGTGCTCTACGGTCTGTATGCGTTTTACTGGCTCACCGGCGGCGCGACCGTGCTGGTGGCGATCATCATCAATTACCTCAAGCGCGACGAAGCGGCGGGCACGCCCTACGAGCAGCATTTCACCTGGCAGATCCGCACCTTCTGGCTCGGGCTGGCCGGGCATCTGATCGGGATTGCGCTGTTTTTCGTGCTGATCGGCATTCCAATTTTGTGGGCTGTCGCGATCTGGACGTTGTACCGTATCATCAAAGGCTGGCTGTATCTGCACGACAACAAGCCGCTGCGCGATCCGCGCGCGTGGGTTTGATGCCGCAGGTCGTCAGGCCAGCAGGGCCAGCAGGGTAAGCGGGCCGGTCATTCCGGGAGCATCATGAGCCACGATCGCAGCACCTGTCTGTTCTGCAAGATCGCCGACGGCGCGATTCCGAGCACGCGCGTCTACGAAGACGACGAATTCGTCGCTTTCCGGGACATCCGGCCCGCGGCGCAGACCCACGTGCTGGTGATCCCGCGCGAACATATCGCGACGCTCGCCGATTGCGGTGAAAAGGACGCTCCGCTGCTTGGTAGAATGTTCGTGCTGGTGGCGCGGCTGGCGAGGGATCTCGGCGTGTCGTACACCGGCGGCGACACCGGTTTTCGCACGGTCGTGAACACGGGGCCCGGCGGCGGTCAGGAGGTGTATCACCTGCACGCGCATTTGCTGGCCGGACCGCGTCCGTGGCAGCGCATGGGCTGAAGGCGTGCAGCGTCATCTGTACGCACGCGGCGCATGGGCCTATAAAGCAACAAAGCCTGCATAAAGAGGATGGCATGCCACGCAGACGCCACACCTCGCAGGCACGATGGATGACCGGACCGTTTTTTACGCAGCGCGCCTTGGCGCGCCAACGTTTTCTCGCTGCGCACCTGGCGCGGCGTCGGGGTTAAGGAGAGTTTTGATCATGGGTTCGTTGAGCATCTGGCATTGGCTGATCGTGTTGTTGATCGTGGCGCTCGTCTTCGGCACGAAGAAGCTGCGCAATATCGGTAGCGACCTCGGCGGTGCGGTCAAGGGTTTCAAGGAAGGCATGCGCGAGGGCGAAGAAGCGCCCGACGCGGCAAAGCGCGAACTGCCGAAGAACGGCGGCACGGTCGACGTCGACGCCAAGGACAAGACTTCGAGCAACGACCTCCGCTAAGCGCGGCGGTCGTCTGCTTGCCGTGTCTGTTCCGCTTTTTCCCGCTCCAAGGCTGACGGAAAGCTCCATTCATGCTTGATCTGGGTCTCACGAAGATGGCGCTGATCGGCGTCGTCGCGCTGGTCGTTCTCGGACCGGAGCGCCTGCCGCGCGTCGCGCGCACCGCAGGCGCGCTGTTCGGGCGCGCGCAGCGTTACATCAACGACGTCAAGGCCGAAGTCACGCGCGAGATCGAACTCGACGAACTGCGCCGCATGAGGGGCGAGTTCGAGCAGGCCGCGCAGAACGTCGAAAAGAACGTTCACGAGAATCTGCGCAAGCACGAAACCGAGCTCAACGACGCCTGGAACCAGGGCACGAGCGTGTCGCCCAGCATCGCGGGCGGCGCGGACCCGGCTGCCGTCACGGCGGAAAGCGCGGTGTCCGGCATGGCTGGAATTTCCGACGGTTCTTCCGCGGCGGCATGGCGTTCCGGCGATGCCGGCCCGTCCACCGCAAAGCGCAAGAACTGGCGCGTGAAGCAGACGGCGGCGCCCGTGTGGTACAAGCGCGCGACGCTGCGGCGCACGCGCGTGCAGTCGGGCGCGGCGCGCGTCGCGCAGCACACGCCGGCCAGCCTGCGCCGGCCCACGCGTTTCTTCTGACGCGCATTCACCGATCGCGATGCCGCAGCCGCATTCGAATTTCCCCATCTCCAACCCCCGAGGGCCGGTGTGAGCGACCCCCAGCAAAACCAGGGCGAGGGCACTGAAGAGACCTTCATCTCGCACCTCGTCGAACTCCGCGACCGCATTATCCGCGCGGGCATTGCCGTCATCGTCGTGTTCGTCGGGCTCGTGTATTGGGCGCCGGACATCTTCCGGCTGCTCGCGCGCCCGCTCATGCAAAACCTGCCGCGCGACGGCAAGATGATCGTCACCGACGTGACCGGCTCGTTCTTCGTGCCGATGAAAGTGACGATGCTCGTCGCCTTCGTGATAGCGCTGCCCGTCGTGCTCTACCAGATCTGGGCGTTCGTCGCGCCGGGGCTCTATCAGCACGAGAAGAAGCTCGTCGCGCCGCTCGTGGCGAGCAGCTACACGCTGTTCCTGTGCGGCATGGCGTTCGCGTACTTCGTGGTGTTTCCGACGATCTTCCGCGTGATGGCGCACTACAACGCGCCGCTCGGCGCGGAGATGACGACCGATATCGACAATTACCTGAGCTTCGTGCTCACGATGTTCATTGCGTTCGGCGTGACCTTCGAAGTGCCGATCATCGTCGTGCTGCTCGTGCGCATGAACGTGCTCACGGTGAAAAAGCTCAAGGAAATCCGTCCGTACGTGATCGTTGGCGCGTTCATCGTGGCCGCGGTCGTGACGCCGCCGGATGTGTTCTCGCAGCTCATTCTGGCGCTGCCGCTGATCATCCTCTACGAAGCGGGCATCATCGCCGCGCGCGTCTTTATCGGCACGGGCGAGAAGAAGGCCACTGACGAGAGCGAAGCGACAAGCTGACCGCCCGCGATCATGCCGCAGCATGCTGCGGCGCGGCAAAGACAAAAGGCCGCGAACGGTGACGTTCGCGGCCTTTGTGTTTGGTGCGGGTTGGTGCGGGTTGGTGCGCGTTATTGCGGTTCGTCGCGATTCGTCTGAAGTGAGAGACGAGGCCGCGCGTGCGGCCTTGTCGACCTCCACCCTACCTCAACCGCCGTCGTCGTCGCCTTCGCCGTCTTCGTTGGCCGGCTGTTTCGGCGGCGGCGGGCGCTTGCCGATCATGACGTCGAGATCCATGTCCTTGTTCTTGCGCACGAGATGGACCTTCGCGTCGGTGCCCGGCTTGATCTGCGCGATCACGTTCAGCAGACGCGTGGTGTCGGTGATCGCCTCGCCGTTCACGGAGAGCAGGATGTCGCCCGGCTTGATGCCGGCCTTGTCGGCGGGACCGCCTTGCAGCACGCCCGCGACGATCGCGCCGGCCTTCTCGTTGATGCCGAACGATTCGGCGATCTCGGGCGTGAGGTCCTGCGGCTCCACGCCGATCCAGCCGCGCGTGACCGAGCCGGTCGTGATGATGCTCTCCAGCACGCTGCGCGCCGTGGAAACGGGAATCGCGAAGCCGATGCCGAGCGAGCCGCCCGAGCGCGAGTAAATGGCCGTGTTGATGCCGAGCAGATTGCCGCTCACGTCGACGAGCGCGCCGCCCGAGTTGCCGGGATTGATCGGCGCATCGGTCTGAATGAAATTCTCAAACGTGTTGATGCCGAGGTGATTGCGGCCCAACGCGCTGATGATGCCCATCGTGACCGTCTGGCCCACGCCGAACGGATTGCCGATGGCTAGCACGACATCGCCCACGCGGGCCTGATCCATCCGGCCGAGCGTGATCGTGGGCAGGTTCGGCAGATTGATCTTGAGCACGGCCAGATCGGTTTCCGGATCGATGCCGATCACCTTGGCGTTGGTGGTGCGGCCATCGGACAGCGCGATTTCGATCTGATCCGCGCCGTCGATCACGTGCTGGTTCGTTAGAATGTAACCGTCCGGACTGACAATGACGCCCGAACCGAGATTCGCGGCGGGCTGTTCCTGCTGCTTGCGGTTGTGATTGCGATCGCCGAAGAAGTACCGGAATAGCGGGTCGTTCTGGCGCGGATCGGGCGGCAGTGAGCCGTCCTTGCTGGAGAATACGTTGACGACCGCGGGCATGGCCTTCTGGGCGGCGTCCGCGTAGGACCCCTGGGCGCCACCGCCGCCGATGCCCGGCGCCACCTCGCGCAGCGCGACGATGGGTTCGGCCAGCTGTTTTCCGAGTTGCCCCTGGTGCTGAAGCCACTGCGGCTTGAGCGTCGCGATGATGAACATCAACGCCAGCAGGACCGTCACCGCCTGGGCGAAGAACAGCCAAAAGCGTCTAAGCATTTGAAGATTAGAGGATTATATGGATCGGATCGAACTGGAATTGTATCTGAACAATCTTCTGGAAACCGGGCGGTTCAAGGACTACTGCCCGAATGGGCTGCAGGTGGAAGGGCGGCGGCGCGTGCAGAAGATCGCGACCGGCGTGACCGCCTCGCTGGCCTTTCTGGAAGCCGCGCTCGAGTGGGGCGCCGACGCCGTGCTGGTCCATCACGGCTACTTCTGGAAGAACGAGGCGCCGCAGATCACGGGGCGCAAATATCGTCGCCTGAAGACATTGCTCGCGCACGACCTCAACCTGTTTGCCTACCATCTGCCCCTCGACTGCCACCCGGAGTTCGGCAATAACGCGCAGCTCGGCGCCAAGCTCGGCTGGATCGGCGAGCAACGGTTCGGCGAGCAGGATCTCGGCTGGATGGCCACGCTGCCCATGCCGATCACGCTCGCGCACTTCTCCGCGCAGGTCGAGCAGACGCTCGGGCGCACGCCGCTCGTGCTCGGCGATCCCGACTGGCAGTTGCGCCGCGTGGCATGGTGCACGGGCGCGGCGCAGAGCCTCTTCGACGCGGCCATCGACGCGGGCGCCGACGTGTTCCTTACCGGCGAAATCTCCGAGCCCACTTTTCACACGTCGGCGGAGAGCGGCGTGGCGTTTCTCGCGGCCGGCCATCACGCGACCGAGCGCTTCGGCGTGCAGGCAGTCGGCGCGCATCTCGCTGAAACCTTTGATATCGATCATCTCTTTATCGACATCGACAATCCGGTTTGAGTGTTTCTCCGTCTTGCGCGCACCGCGCAAATGGCGCGTTTCACGCGCGCCTGTCCCAGATCGCATGGATTTATTCACCGGGCATTTACAAACCGAAAAGAAATGCATCCCGATTTCTGGGGGAAAACCCCGAGTTATCAAGGACTTCGGGCGCTTTTTCGAGATCGCCCCTTGTAAATGCCAACTCCATTCGCGCAAACTAACGTTCGGCAGCATGCGGGAAAGCAACGGCATGACGGATAAATCCAACTCAGAAGTGGGGCGATGTGATGCGAGACAAAGAAAATGACCGCGTCGATGGCAGCCGCCGTACCTGGCTGATTGCGACGTCCGTAGCAGGTGGCATAGGAGGCGTCGCCACTGTCGTACCCTTCGTAGGCTCGTTTGCACCATCCGAAAAAGCACGCGCTGCCGGCGCGCCCGTCGAAGTCGACATCAGCGGTCTGCAACCCGGTTCGCTCATGACGGTCGCCTGGCGCGGCAAGCCGGTCTGGATTCTCAACCGCACCGACCGCATGCTGGCGGACTGCAAGAAGGCCGATCCCGAACTGGCCGATCCCGATTCCGAGCATCCGTTTTCGATCCCGATGCCGGACTACTGCAAGAACGAATACCGCTCGCGCGCCGAGCATCAGCACATTCTCGTGGCCGTCGCCGTGTGCACGCATCTGGGCTGCACGCCGACGCCGCGCTTCCAGGAAGGTCCGCAGCCGAACCTGCCCGACAGCTGGCCGGGCGGTTTCCTGTGCCCGTGTCACGGCTCCACCTACGATCTCGCCGGCCGCGTGTTCAAGAACAAGCCCGCGCCGCAGAACCTCGACATCCCCCGCTACATGTTCACGTCACCGACGCAGATCGTGATCGGCAAGGACGAAAAAGGAGAAGCGTGATGGCCACGGGACAAGAAAAACAGGTGGTGGAGACGACGGGCCTCGCGGGTTGGATCGACAAGCGTTTTCCGATGACCGCGACGTGGAAAGCGCACGTCTCCGAGTATTACGCGCCGAAAAACTTCAACTTCTGGTACTTCTTCGGCTCGCTCGCGCTGCTCGTGCTGGTGAACCAGATCGTCACGGGCATCTTCCTGACGATGAACTACAAGCCCGACTCGACGCTCGCGTTCGCCTCGGTCGAGTACATCATGCGCGAGGTGCCGTGGGGCTGGCTGATCCGCTACATGCACTCCACGGGCGCGTCGATGTTCTTCGTGGTCGTGTATCTCCACATGTTTCGCGGGCTGTTGTACGGCTCGTACCGCAAGCCGCGCGAACTGGTGTGGATCTTCGGCTGCGCGATCTTCCTGTGCCTGATGGCGGAGGCGTTCTTCGGTTATCTGCTGCCGTGGGGGCAGATGTCGTTCTGGGGCGCGCAGGTGATCGTGAACCTGTTCTCGGCGATTCCGTTCATCGGCCCGGATCTCTCGCTGTGGATTCGCGGCGACTACGTGGTGTCCGACGTCACGCTCAACCGCTTCTTCGCGTTCCATGTGATCGCGATTCCGCTCGTGCTGCTCGGGCTGGTGGTGGCGCATATCGTCGCACTGCATGAGGTGGGCTCGAACAACCCGGACGGCATCGAGATCAAGGAGAAGAAGGACGCGAACGGCATTCCGCTCGACGGCATCCCGTTCCATCCGTACTACTCGGTGCACGACTTCATGGGCGTGTGCATCTTCCTGATGATCTTCGCGGCCATCATCTTCTTCGCGCCGGAAATGGGCGGCTACTTCCTCGAAGCGAACAACTTCGTGCCGGCCAATCCGCTGCAGACGCCGCCCGAAATCGCGCCGGTCTGGTACTTCACGGCGTTTTACGCGATGCTGCGCGCCACGACCGACCCGTTCAAGATCGTGCTGATGATCGTGATCGGGCTGCTCGGCCTGTTCGCGCTGGTGCGCGCGCGCGGCAAATGGCGCGCGGGTCTGCCGGTGCTGGCGGTGCTCGTGATTCTGGCGATGGCCTTCACCGAGTCGAAATTCTGGGGCGTGGTGGTGATGGGCACGGCGGTGATCTCGCTGTTCTTCCTGCCGTGGCTGGACCGCGCGCCGGTGAAGTCGATCCGCTACCGGCCGTTTTTCCACAAGGTGTTCCTCGGCGTGTTCGTGGCCGCCTTCCTTACGTTGGGCTTTCTCGGCACCCGGCCGCCGTCGCCAGCGGCCACGCTGATCGCGCAGGTGTGCGCGCTGATCTACTTCGCGTTCTTCCTCGGCATGCCGTTCTGGACGCCGCTTGGCACGTTCAAGCAGCCGCCCGAGCGCGTGCGGTTCAAGCCCCATTAACTTGCGAGCGAGGAAGACATGACGATGGCATCTCTCTTTTCGACGCTCGCGCGGGCGGGCGGCTTGTCGCGCAACCGGTCGTTCGGCCTGTCGCGCGGGGTTCGGCGGGGCGTCGCGGCGCTCGCGATGGCGTGCGGCGCGATGGTGGGAACGGGTTTGGGGGTCGGAACAGTGTCGGCGCAGGAAAACATTCCGCTCGACCGCGCACCCGATAACGGCGAAAATCTTGCTTCGCTGCAACATGGCGCGCAATTGTTTGTAAACTATTGCCTGAACTGCCACAGTGCGAGTCTGATGCGCTACAGCCGGTTGCAGGATCTCGGCATTCCGCAAAAGCAGATCGAAGATAATCTCTTGTTCACGACGGACAAGGTCGGCAACACGATGTCCATCGCCATGCGTCCGGACGACGCCAAGGCGTGGTTCGGCGTGGCGCCGCCGGACCTCTCCGTCGAAGCGCGCGCGAAGGGGCGCGACTGGCTGTACACGTATCTGCGCAGCTTCTACCGCGACGACACGCGTCCGACCGGCTGGAACAACATGGTGTTCGAGAACGTGAGCATGCCGCACGTGCTCTGGGAATTGCAGGGCGTGCGCACCGCGAAGTTCGAAGACACGGTGGACGAAGAATCCGGGGAAAAAGTCCGCCGCTTTGTGGGGTACCAACAGGTCACGCGGGGTAAGCTCTCGCCGGTGGATTATGATTCTGCCGTGGCCGACCTGGTGGCGTACCTCGGCTGGATGTCCGAACCGGAGCAGAAAACCCGCAAGCAGCTCGGCGTCTGGGTGCTGCTGTTCCTCGGCGTCTTGAGCTTTTTCGCGTGGCGACTGAACGCCGCGTACTGGAAAGATATCAAATAGGCACGTTCTGACCGACGTGGGGCCGGTGTCACGAAACACCGTCTGACGGCTGCGAAGCCTCAGGCGGTGTTTTTGCCCGCCGGCCTTTTGGGTTTATTGAGGAAATGTAAATCATGATGGTTCTGTACTCCGGCACTACCTGCCCGTTCTCCCAGCGTTGCCGGCTGGTGTTGTTCGAAAAGGGCATGGACTTCGAAATCCGCGACGTCGACCTGTTCAACAAACCGGAAGACATCGCCGTGATGAACCCGTATGGTCAGGTGCCGATTCTGGTCGAGCGCGACCTGATTCTGTACGAGTCGAACATCATCAACGAGTACATCGACGAGCGCTTCCCGCATCCGCAGCTGATGCCGGCCGATCCGGTCCAGCGTGCGCGCGCGCGCCTGTTCCTGCTCAATTTCGAGAAGGAACTGTTCGTGCACGTCAGCACGCTCGAAAACGAGAAGGGCAAGGCCGCCGAGAAGAATCACGAGAAGGCGCGCCTCGCGATCCGCGACCGCCTCACGCAGCTCGCGCCGATCTTCCTGAAGAACAAGTACATGCTCGGCGAAGAGTTCTCGATGCTCGACGTCGCGATCGCGCCGCTGCTGTGGCGTCTGGATCACTACGGCATCGAACTCTCGAAGAACGCCGCGCCGCTGATGAAGTACGCCGAGCGTATCTTCAGCCGTCCGGCCTACATCGAAGCGCTGACGCCGTCGGAAAAGGTGATGCGCCGCTAAGCCGGCCGTCGCCGTTGCAAACCGGAGGCGGCGCGCTGCTCGCGGGCGGGCCGCCTCGTCAGAGGACTGTTGATGCAAGAGATTTCCACCAAGCCGTATCTGCTGCGCGCACTGTACGAGTGGTGCACGGACAACGGCTTCACGCCGCATATCGCGGTGCGGGTCGACAACCGCACGCGGGTGCCGCGCCAGTTCGTGCGCGACGGCGAGATCGTGCTGAACATCAGCTTCGAGGCCACGAGCCAGTTGCAGATGGGCAATGAAATGATCGAGTTTCACGCGCGTTTCTCCGGCAAGTCGCACAAGATCGAAGTGCCGGTGTCGAACGTGCTGGCGATCTACGCGCGCGAGAACGGCCAGGGCATGGCGTTCCCGGTCGAAGCGCCGGCAGGCGACGCGAACGACGTGCTGCCTTCCGCACAGGACGAGCACGAGGAAACGGTTGCGCCCGCGACGGCGCCGGCAGCTGGACCGACGGCGGTGCCGAGCGTGGCGCCTGCTGCTGTGCCGGGCGAGACCGACGAGTCGGACGCATCTGCCGCCTCGACGAAGAGCGGCAAGGGTGAAACCGGCGACGACGGTGCCGCGAAAGGCGGTAAGGGTCACCTCAAGATCGTGAAATGAAGTAGAATCACGGGCTACGCCGGCTTAGCTCATCTGGTAGAGCAGTTGATTTGTAATCATCAGGTGGCGGGTTCGAGTCCTGCAGCCGGCACCAAAACAGTTCGAGAAAGGGTTACAGCGCACACGCTGTAACCCTTTTTCTTTTTTCAGGCGCGCTGGCGCATGCCTCGTCTATCGCCTTCGATCAGCGCGATCTCGTTTTTCTCCAGCCCATACGCCGCGTAAAGCGCGCTGTCGATCTCGCGCGCGAGCGCGTCGCTGCGCGGCGCGTCATCGACGGAACCGAGCGATGCCAGCAAGCGATCCACGCGCCTCACCACGTCCGCGCGCGCACTCTCGTCGCGCGGCACCGGAATCGCATCGATCATCGCCTTCGTGAAGGCTACGCCGCCGTTGTAGCTCGATGCGCCGAAACGCGCGCGCGTGACGAAAGCCGCGAGTGGGCAGTTCAGCACGGCCGCCGCGAATTTGAGCAGCGCGTCGTCGTCAGCGCGAAGGATCAGCGTGGTCTTGCCGGGGATCGTGTCGCCCGCGAGGTCGAGCGTCGCATCGAGATGCGTGAGTCCTTTGACGATCACTTTCTTCGCCGCCGCCTTCGCGCGATAGCGATTCGCGAACGCCGCTTCGAAGCGCTCGCGCTCGACGACCGGTTCGGCGTAGCGCTGCCCGAGATAGGTCATTGGCTTCACGCCCCAACGCGACACGTAGCGCCCGAGCGTGCCGGTATTCACGACGCGATAGTGGCGGCGCGCATCGAACGCGCCGCGCGCTTCGTCGATGCAAGGCGCGAGCGCATACGCATCCGAGGTCGCGCAGGCGTTTTCGCACGCGATCAACTCGCCGAGCGTGCCGTGCGCGTGCGCGAGCCGGCGCACGAACGCGTAATGCGGCGAGAGCAGCGCATCGAGCGTCCACGGTGCGTCGAGGTCGCGTTTGGGCGCGTGTGCGAGCGGCGTCAGCAGGTCCTGATCGAGGCGCGCGGTTTCGATGCTGGCGCAACCCGCGGGCCGGAACACCGTGACGATCGCATCGACGAGCGCGTGCTCGAACACGCCACGGCCCAGCGCGACGACGCGCTCGATCGCATCGAGATGGCGCGCGCGAAACGCCGCGCCGAACGGCTTCGCGAGCCACTTGTCGGGCGTGAGAAACGCCATCGTGCCGTGGGGCGCCGTGAGCGCGAGGCCCAACTCCATGAACACGATGTAGAGATCCCAGTTGCCGCGCGCGCTCGGCCAGCGTCGCGCCAGTTGCTCGCGCAGCGCGCGCTGGCCTTCGTTGATCATGCGTTCGGAGTCGACGTAGGGCGGGTTCGCGAGTACGGCGTCGAAGCCCGCGAATGCGCCGTGCGCGTCGCGCAGCGCGGGAAATTCGGCGCGCCAGTCGAAGTCTTGCGCGGGGCTCTGCGCGTCGTCGCTGTCGATCACGCGGCTCAGCACCGCATTGCCTTGACGCAGATTCGCGGCGAGATCCGGCAGCGTCGCGAAGCGGCCCGCGTCGTCGTACGCGGCGTGTGCGAGCAGCTCGAACGCGAGACGCCGGCGCGCCATGCCGAGCGCGTCCGCGTCGATATCCACGCCGAAGAGGTTTTGCTCGACGATCGTACGTTTCTCGCGATACAGCGCGGCGTCGATACGGCGCTGCTGCTCGCGGTCGGGCGCGACGCCGTGCGCGAGCGTCACGCTCAGCCGGTCGTCGGCGACGTCGACACGCAGGCCCGCGAGCGCGTGACCGGGGATGTCGTCGAACAGCCGCAGACGGGCTTTCAGCGCGATCAGTTCGTCGAGCGCCGAGACGAGCAGATGGCCCGTGCCGACCGCCGGATCGCACACGCGCAGCGAGGCGAGCATCGTGCGCGCGGCTTCGTGGCGCGTGTCGTGTTCGATTCGTTCGGATAGCTGATCGAGCGTCGTGCAGCGCCAGCCTTCGATCTGATTGAACCGGCCGAGCGCCGCGCCCGTGACGGCTGCGCGCGCCAGCATCATGGCGATGCGGCCGGGCGTGTACCACGCGCCGTCGCGATAGCCGTTGAGTTTCTCGAAGACGAGCCCGAGCGTGGCGGTGTCGATGCGTTGCCGACGCGGCGCACTCGCGTTCGTCGGCGTGCCGGTATCGAAGCCGAATTCGAACGCGTCGAGGAAATCGAGCAGATAGGTGACGGTGTTGCGCGCAGGCGCGGCGGGCGAGGGCGTGAGCACGGTCGCTTCGAACGGCGCGAGCGGCGCGTCGTCCGGCAACGTGCTGAAGCCGATGGCGAGCGTCGCGAGATCAGCGGACTCGAACATCGCGCCATCGAAACGCGGCAGATGCGTGTGGCCCGCGCCGTCGCCGAACACGTCGCGACAGAGCGCGTCGAGTTGCGCGAAGGTGCCGATGCGCGCGCTGCGCAGAAACGCGTACGCGCTTTCGCCGTCGTGCAGCGCGAGCAGGCGCGCTTCGAGCAGCTTGAGGAACACGAGGCGGCCGAGCCACGCGATGCACAGACGCAGCGCCGTTCTCAGCACGGCCTGTTCGGGCGTCCCGCTTGCCTCGCGCGCTTCGATGGCCGCCATGGCCGCGACCGCCAGTTCGATCAGCGCGCCCGGCTGGCGTTGCGCGCCATCGCGCCGCGCGACCACGGTCTTGCCCGCCGCTGTGCTTTCGCGCAGGCCGGCGATATGCAGCAGTTCGGCGTAGAAGTTCGCATCGAGGCCGGGCTTGGCGTGGCGATTCTTCGTGCGTCGCGCGCGGGATACGCTGGATGCGTCTGGTGCACTATCGGCGCTTCGCGGTGGAGCGGTCTCGGACATGTTCTCGTTGCGGCGCGAGGCACCGTTGCGCGGATCGGCGCTCATTGTACTGGCGGGGCGCGGGGCCGTCCCCTGCCTTTCGGCCTATGCCATTCGGCCGAGTCGACGGATGCGCGGCGCTGCGCGATGATGCATCCATGTTGCGCGGTGCCCACCATGACGCCATGGCCGGTACGCCGCGCGGAACGCGGCCGCTCGCTCTGCTATATGATGGCGCGCGTCTTGCGCCGCCTCGTTGCGGCGCGCCTTTGAGCATTCGAATCCTATGACCGACTTTCCCACCTTGAGCTGGCCCGACACGGACGGCCCGCGCACCGTCCGCTGGCGTTCGGAGGCGGGCGTGCCCGCGCCGAAGCGCGTGGTGATCGCCGACGACACGACCACGGCCGACGCCGCCTACCGCCTCGCCTGCGAAGGCACCGCGCTGCTTTGGCGCGGCGACTTCCAGAACGCGCGGCAACTGCTGCAGGCCATGGCGCGCCGCGCCGAACGCAAGCCGAAGAAGGGCGCGCCCAAGCCGCCAGCCACGCCGCTCGAAGCGTTTCATCAGCATCGTCAGGCGCAGGCGCAGCGCGCGCGCACGCTCGGCATGGTGCTGTTGCCGATCGAAGGCGACTACGAAATCGCCCTGCGCCGCGCGCCTGATGCGAAGCTCGCCTGCGAGGAAGCCTGGGGCCCGTCCACGGGCGAGCCGTCGGCGGTGTCGCTGCGCGAACTGCTCGGCCTGATCGGTGCGCACGAATGGCGCAAGAAGGGCGTGCCGATTCCCGCGCTCGGCGGGGCGCACGTTCATCCGTACTACGGCGTGTTTTCGCCGGTGCGCGGCGAGTATCTCGATCTGATCGCGCGCGTGCCGCTGCCGTCGCAAGAGAAGGCGTTCGACATCGGGACGGGGACCGGCGTAATCGCGGCGGTGCTCGCCGCGCGCGGCGTGAAGCAGGTGGTCGCGACCGATCAGGACGCCCGCGCGCTGGCCTGCGCGCGCGAGAATCTGGATCGTCTGGGCTACGGCGAGCGCGTGGAAGTGGTCGAGGCGGATCTGTTCCCGGCGGGCCGCGCGCCGCTGGTAGTCTGCAATCCGCCCTGGGTGCCCGCGCGCCCCGCGTCGCCCATCGAGTACGCGGTGTTCGATCCGGACAGCCGCATGCTGCGTGGCTTTCTCGGCGGCCTCAAGGACCATCTGGAGCCGGGCGGCGAAGGCTGGCTGATCCTCTCCGATTTCGCCGAACACCTCGGTCTGCGTACGCGCGAGGCGCTTGTGGAAATGATCGTCGAGGCGGGGCTGGAAGTGGCCGGGCGAGAGGATATTCGTCCGCGTCACCCGAAAGCCAGCGATCCGACCGATCCGCTCTATCGGGCGCGTGCGGCTGAGATGACGTCGCTGTGGCGCTTGAAGGTGCGCAAGGACTGACGTGCGGCGCGCGTGTTCGCCGGCTCGTTCGAAGGCGAAAGAGGAGCGAAAGAGTGGATAAGCGCCTGCGCGACGCAAAAAGCGGGTGAAGAGCCGTCGCGTGGCGCGAACGGCTCGATAGGGCAGGCGGGCGCATCGGCGCGGCGTCCGATGCCATGCACGGATCATTCACCGGTCCCGCGTTCAAGGCGGACCGCGGAAAGCAGGCGAATTCGCCCGCTTTCCGTGCCTGCGATGCCGCGTGTCGCACCTAACCTGGATAGGCCTCGTCCACGGCAAGGCCGGCGAGTTTGAAGATCACCCGTAAAGTCTGGGGTTTGATGTCGCGCCGTGCAGCGAGCGCCGACATCACGAAATCGAGCACTTTGGCGTACTTCAGCAGGATCAGGCAATTCTCGAGATCTGCCGCGCCGTCGCGCATCTCCTCGGCCAGACGCAGCATCTCGACCGAGATGTCACGCGCCATTTCGAGCTCCAGTTGCTGCTTTTCCGTCCACTCGGGCACTTCAACGAGTCTGGCAAGCAGTTCCTGGAATTTTTGCTCAGCGTTACCGTCGGGTATCGTGTTCATTGCATGCCCCATGCAAGGTCGCGCAGCGCCGTGCGTTTTCGCGCAGCGGGGATCTGCGTCATACCTGATTTATCGCTGCCGGCGGACCCGGAGCGACCTCCCATGCGCGCATAACCGGTACTTTGCCGGTTGGTCGCGCCCCAAAAATGGTCCTTTCTGGACATCGGCGGCGCGAGGCTCACCGTGTCTTTTTTAATCAACCCCTCCCTGTCATCCGGACGTGGGTCAGCGTGCCGGACGCTACAACCATATGACGAATGGACCGCTATCAGGTTCGCGGCCTCGAGCTGCTTTTTCCGTAAAATGACAGATCTATTTGCATCGCTCTGTCGGTTGCCGCACGTTTCGCGGTAAATGACGCTACTCATCTTTTTTTGTCCCGATGTCCAGCAAGACCTACGAAATCCGTCCGAATCAGTCGATCGAGCTCCTGAAGGAGCTCCATATCCTGACGCGCGACGGCAAGATGAACCAGGACAGCCGCCGCAAGCTGAAGCAGGTCTATCACTTGTTCCAGTTCATCGAGCCGCTGCTCAACGACCTCAAGCAGGATGGCCGCGACGTCACGCTCGTCGATCACGGTGCGGGCAAGTCCTACTTGGGATTCATTCTGTACGACCTGTTCTTCAAGGGTCTGTGCGACAACTCGCGCATCTTTGGTATCGAGACGCGCGACGAGCTCGTGCAGCGCTCGGAGGAACTGGCGGCGCGGCTCGGCTTCAAGGGGATGTCGTTTCTGAATCTCTCGGTGGCCGACTCGATCACGTCGACGCAACTGCCGTCCACGGTCGATATCGTCACGGCGCTGCACGCCTGCGATACCGCCACCGACGACGCGCTGCGCTTCGCGCTCAAGAAGCACGCGCGCCATATCGTCGTGGTGCCGTGCTGTCAGGCCGAAGTGGCGGGCGTGCTGCGTCGCAACAAGGGCAAGTCGCTCGGCCAGGCGCTCACGGAAGTGTGGCGTCACCCGTTGCATACGCGTGAGTTCGGCAGCCAGATCACCAATGTGCTGCGCTGCCTGCAACTGGAGGCGCACGGCTATCAGGTGAGCGTGACGGAACTGGTGGGCTGGGAGCACTCGATGAAGAACGAGCTCATCGTGGCGCAGTACAAGAATCTGCCGCGGCGCCGGCCGGCGGAGCGGCTCAACGAACTGCTCGACACGTTCGGGATTGCCGAGCTGCGCGAGCGTTTCTTCGTCGACGACGGCGAGGCTTCGCCTGCCCAGGCCGGCGAGACAGCGTGAGCGCGGCGCGCTATCTGCGCGATTTCAGGTGATCGTGGGGATCGTCACCTGATCGGCAGGACGACTTACTGGTCGTCGCGCTGGCTCATCCACGCGCGCCAGCCTTCGAGACCGAGGCGGCGCATCGTTTCCTGATTGCGTTCGTAGATGTCGGCGGCGTCCGGGAAGGCGTCGGCGGCGCGCTCGATGCTCGCCTCGCGCAGCAGGTGCAGGATCGGATAGGGCGCGCGGTTCGTGTAGTTCTCGATGTCGTCGGGCTGCGTGCCCTCGAACTGATATTGCGGATGAAAGCTCGCGATCTGCAGCTCGCCGTCGAGACGCAACTGGCCGAGCAGCAGATCGGCGAAATGGAGCGCGTCGTTGTAGTCGAGAAAATCGGTGAGCGCGTGCGGCAGGATCAGCAGCGTCGTGTCGATGTCCTCCGCGCTGCTGTCCGCGAGCGTGCGCAGTTCGGTTTCGAGATCGGTTAGCACACCTTCCAGATCGGTCGCGTCGCTGATCGCGTATCGGATCTGGCCCTTTACATGCACGCTTTTCGCGAACGGGCACAGATTCAGCCCGATCACCGCGCGCGTGAGCCAGTGGCGCGTGGCGTCGAGAATGGCGGCGCGCTCGGGGTGCGCCGGGTCAGGCGTGGTGTTGGCGGTATCGGGTGTATCGGATGTATCGGTCATCGCGGCATTTTACCGGTGCGGTTCGTGCGCCCGCTGCGGCGAAGGGCGCGCGGGTTGAAGGCTGGCGCGAGATCAGGCGACCGGCGCGCACGCCGCCTCGATCAACAGTTTCGCCATGCGCGGCGCCGCCTGAATCGGGCCGCAGCCGGGGCCGTAGGTCTGGCTCGCGGCGTAGACGCCCTCGACCAGCAGCGCCAGTTCGTTCGCGAGCGACGCCGCGTCGGTCGCGCCCGCCGCCTGCGCCAGTTCGGTGAGGCGCGCGATCAGCCGCGTCTTGTTATCGGCCACGCTGTGCCGCGCCGGATGCGCCGGATCGGGAAACTCGGCCGCCACGTTCACGAACGGACAGCCGCGATAGTCGGGCGCCGACGCGCGCGCCGCCAGATCCTCGAACGCCTGCATCAACTGCTTCGCCGGTTCGCCCGGATGCTTCGCGGCGCTCGCCTCGAAGCGCTCGAAAAAGCGCACGTCGCAGCGCTTCAGATACGCGACCACCAGATCGTCCTTCGACGAAAATTGCCGGTACAGACTCATCTTGTTTACGCCCGCGCGCTCGACCACGGCTTCGACGCCCACGGCGCGCACGCCTTCGCGGTAGAACAATTCGTCCGCGGCGGCAAGCAGGTGCTCCTGGGCGCGCGGCCCGGCCGTCTGGGTGCGCGAGCGGCCCGCGCGCGCGGCGGCCTTGGCGGGCGCGGCGATGGCGGGATCGGTCGGGTTGGGGTGGCGCGTGGACATGGCAGGACATCTCGTCGTCAGGGACATGCTTGACATGTTACCGAGCGGTCACTACTATCGCAACACACTTGTGACCGAGCGGTAACAATTCGGTCGATCGGCAAGACGCAGATCAGCGGACGGGTCAAGCCAAACAACGAACGTGGAGCACGGATGAACTGGGCAGCGAGATGGGTCGGCGGGCGTTTCCACTATGGATGGCTCGTGGTGGCGGTGGTGTTTCTGGTGCTGCTGGCGGCGGCCGGCACGCGCGCAACGCCGAGCGTGATGATGGTCCCGCTCGAGCATCAGTTCGGCTGGAGCCGGGCGACGATCTCGCTGGCGATTTCGGTGAACATCGCGCTTTACGGGCTGATGGGGCCGTTTGCGGCGGCGGCGATGCAGCGCTTCGGCGTGCGGCCGACGCTGCTGGCGGCGCTCGCCACGATGGGCGCGGGCGTGGCGCTGTCAGCGCTGATGACGCATCCGTGGCAGATGATTCTGATCTGGGGCGTGATGGTTGGCGGCTCGACCGGCGTGGCGGCGTTGTCGCTGTCGGCGACGGTCGTCACGCGCTGGTTCACGACGCATCGCGGCCTCGCGATGGGCATACTCACCGCGAGTTCGGCCACCGGCCAGCTCGTGTTCCTGCCGTTCCTCGCGGCGATCGCCGAAAAGCACGGCTGGCAGCTCGTCGTGCTGGTCGTCGCGGCGGCCGCCGCCGTGGTGCTGCCGCTGGTCGCGTTCCTGCTGCCCGAGCGCCCGGCCAGCCTGAAGCTGCGTCCGTTCGGCGAAGAGCCCGACGCGCCGCTCGCGCCGCCCGCGCCGCAGCAGAATCCGATCAAGCTGGCGTTCGGCGCACTCGCGTCGGCGAGCCGCACGCGCGACTTCTGGCTGCTGTTCTTCAGCTTCTTCATTTGTGGCGCGAGCACCAACGGCTATGTCGGCACGCACCTGATCGCCATGTGCGGCGACTACGGCATGACGGAAGTGCAGGGCGCGTCGCTGCTCGCGACGATGGGCATTTTCGACCTGTTCGGCACGACGCTCTCGGGTTGGCTCTCGGACCGCTTCAACAGCCGCGTGCTGCTGTTCTGGTACTACGGTCTGCGCGGGCTTTCGCTGATCTATCTACCGCACGCGTTCGGCATCGACTTCTTCGGTCTGCCGATCTTCGCGGTGTTCTACGGACTCGACTGGATTGCGACCGTGCCGCCGACCGTGCGCCTCGCCACCGACGTGTTCGGCAAGGAGCGCGCGCCGATCATCTTCGGCTGGGTGGTCGCGGGCCATCAACTGGGCGCGGCGTTCGCGGCGTTCGGCGCGGGGCTGCTGCGCTCGAGCCTAGGCACCTACACGGTGGCGTCGATGATCTCGGGCGGCTTGTGCCTGATCGCCTCGTTCCTCGTGCTGCGCATCAACCGCGCGCCGCGCACGGCGGGCGCGCAGACGGCCTGAGTCCGCGCAGCGGCGCTTGCGGATAATGCGTCGATCACGCGAAGGCGGCTGCACGTGCGCCGCCTTCGCCGTTTCAGCGCGTTTCACGCGGCGCGGGTATGCTGTGAGCCCCGGGCGAGCGCCCGCCAACAAGGACACATCAGGCATGACGAAGCAAAAACCCGCACCGACAGCCGTGCCCATCCACGAACTGATCGCCGGCCGCTGGAGCCCGC
Organism: Paraburkholderia sp. SIMBA_027; assembly: GCF_046535315.1. Taxonomy (NCBI): domain Bacteria; kingdom Pseudomonadati; phylum Pseudomonadota; class Betaproteobacteria; order Burkholderiales; family Burkholderiaceae; genus Paraburkholderia; species Paraburkholderia sp. SIMBA_027. The sequence goes on along the minus strand of NZ_JAWRWY010000020.1, from coordinate 40,746 downwards.
GCGCCTATTCGAACGAGCCGGTTTCGCGCGAGCATCTGCACGCGGTCATCGAGGCCGCGCGCTGGGCGCCGTCGGGCTACAACCTGCAACCGTGGCGCTTCATCGTGTTCGACCGCACGGCCGATGAGCCGGCGTTCAAACGCGCCTTCGCGACGCTCGTGCCCTTCAATCAGCAGTGGAACGCACCGGCGCCCGTGCTGGTGGCGGTGACGGCGCAAACGCTCAACGCCAAGGGCGAAGTGAACCGCACGGCGCAGTACGATGCGGGCGCGGCGGCGATGTCGCTGGTGCTGCAGGCGCACGCGCTCGGCCTCGCCGCGCACCAGATGAGCGGTTTCGACGTGAACGCGTTCCGCAAGGAATTCGGTCTGCCGAACGACGTGGAGCCGCTCGCGATCATCTCGATCGGCCATTACGGCGACGCCGAGAAGCTCGATCCGGTCCTGCGCGACCGCGAGAAGGCCGAGCGCACGCGCGCGAGCGTGGGCGATATCGCTTACGCGAACGCCTGGAAGCAGCCGTTCAAGGGCTGAGCGCGCCTGAGCCATGCTTGAGCACGCTTGAGCGCGGCCAAGCTGGCCGGTTTCCCGGCACTCGCAGGACTTCGGGGCGTTCAGCCGCAGCAGACGCAGGGCGGCCGGAGTGACACGCAGCGCGGCACGGGCCGCGCGTTTTATTTGCGGGGCCGAACCCCGTCCTTGCGGTTGCTCCGCGCCGCGCTTTCGTGATACAAAGCCGGTCCTCCCAGCCTTCCGTAATGCCGCGTGCGACGTGCCGCGCGGCGTTGCCATGACCCCCGCCATGAGCCCCGCCTTGACTGCCTCCCCGCATCCCGCCTCGAATTCAGCGTCGAACGCTGCCGCGCAACCCTTCTGCGCAATCGACTTCGGCACCTCCAACTCGGCCGTGGCGCTGCCGGGCGCGGCACCTGGCGACGCGATGCGCCTCGCGCCGGTCGAAGGCGCGCAGACCACGCTGCCGACCTCGGTGTTCTTCAACACCGACGAGCACACGCGCGAATTCGGCCGCGCGGCGCTGGCAGCCTATATCGACGGCTTCGACGGGCGTCTGATGCGCTCGATGAAGAGCATCCTCGGCTCGCCGCTCGCGGAAAGCACAACCGATCTTGGCGACGGCAGCGCGATCCGCTACACGGAAATCATCGCGATCTTCCTCGATCACCTCAAACGCAGCGCCGAACGCTGCGCGGGCGCGAGTCTCACGCGCGCAGTGCTGGGCCGCCCGGTGTTTTTCGTCGACGAAGATCCGCGCGCCGACAAGCTTGCGCAGGATCAGCTCGAAGCGGCGGCACGCTCGGTGGGCTTCAAGGAAATCGAATTCCAGTACGAGCCGATCGCGGCGGCGTTCGATTACGAGTCGCGCCTGACGGAAGAGGGGCTGGTGCTGGTGGCCGACATCGGCGGCGGTACGTCGGACTTTTCGCTCGTGCGCGTGGGGCCGCAGCGCATGTCGCGCCTCGCCCGCAAGGACGACGTGCTCGCGCATCACGGCGTGCACGTGGCCGGCACGGACTTCGACCGCCGCGTCGAACTGGCGACGATCCTGCGCGAACTCGGCTATCAGTCGCTGGATCCGGAAGGCCGCGAAGTGCCGAACCGCGTCTATTTCGATCTGGCGACCTGGCATCTGATCAACACGGTCTACACGCCCAAGCGCGCGGCCGAACTCAAGCTCATGCGCCATCTATATAGTGACGCCGCGCATCACGATCGACTGATGCGCGTGATCGACTGGCGTCTGGGGCATGCGCTGGCGGCGCATGCCGAGGAAGCGAAGATTGGCGTGTCGGCGGGCGGTCAGACGATGATCGATCTGGAGCAGGTGGAAACCGACCTGCGGCTCGCCTTTGACGACGCCCAACTGGTGGAAGCCGGCCGTGAGGAAACGCGCCGCATCGTGGAAGCCGCGCGCGAAACCGTGCAGGCGGCGGGTGTGGCGCCGGGCGCCGTGAACGCGCTGTATTTCACGGGCGGTTCGACGGGTTTGCTGTTCCTGACCCAGGCGCTCGCCGAGGCATTCCCGCACGCGCAACCGGTGTTCGGCGACCGCCTCGCCAGCGTGGCGACGGGCCTGGGCATTCACGCGCAGCGCCTCTTCGCCTGAAGTCATCCGCACTGCGCAGTCGCCCGAATTCGTCAAAAACGACAGGCGACAAAAAACCCCACCTTCAGGAGGAAGCGTGGGGTTTTTCTGTAAGCTTGCCTGTCAGGACCGAGGTTAGAGTCCTGAAGGTCGAAGACGGTATTTAGACCGGCTTGATGTTGGCAGCTTGCTTGCCCTTCGGGCCCGTGCGCACTTCGAATTGAACCTTTTGATTCTCTTGCAGCGTCTTGAAGCCGTCAACCTTGATTTCCGAGAAGTGCGCGAACAGGTCTTCGCCGCCGCCGTCCGGAGTGATAAAGCCAAAGCCCTTAGCGTCATTGAACCACTTGACGGTACCGGTTTCCATATTACTTTCCTAAAAATGAATAAAGGCCGAAGCCACAGAGAGGTGCACGAAAATCAAGGAAGGGGTATGGGACCAGCCGGAGTACCGTTGATGGGCGAACTACGAAAGACCTATTCACACTCGCCGCTTGAAATCCTGCTCGATCTTTATACGGCTAATTCCCTGCCAGGTCAACCGGGACCCAGGGTAACTCCATAGAATTTTGCGGCAGGGTCGAAACAAACCCTTACAAAGCTTGCTAAGTTGCTGTTTTTTTTGTAGTGCTCGCACTTTTTTTAGCGCCTTTTGGCAGTGCAACCGTTAAACTACGCGCCGCGCAAGAGTTGCGCCTTCGGGTGCAATCGACCGCGCGCAGGTGCGACCGCCGCCGGAACCCCGCCCGCACAACAGACGGGGCACGCGGTGTCGAACTGCTCTTGATACAGGAGAAGACGTGAAAAGTTCTATTCAACGGAACATCGGCCCGTTCGCGCTGATGTTCACCGGCCTCGGGTCGATTATCGGTTCGGGCTGGCTGTTCGGCGCATGGAAGGCCGCGAAGATCGCCGGCCCCGCAGCCATCTGCGCCTGGGTGATCGGTGCCGTGGTCATTCTGGCCATCGCGCTCACCTACGCCGAACTCGGTGCGATGTTCCCCGAATCGGGCGGCATGGTGCGCTACGCGCGCTACTCGCACGGCGCGCTCGTGGGCTTCATCAGCGCCTGGGCGAACTGGATCGCCATCGTCTCGGTGATTCCGATCGAAGCCGAAGCTTCCATTCAATACATGAGCACCTGGCCCTACGACTGGGCCCACGCGCTGTTCGTCGACGGATCATTAACCCACTCGGGGTTGTTCCTGTCGGCGCTGCTCGTGATCGTGTACTTCATGCTCAACTACTGGGGCGTGAAGCTGTTCGCGCGCGCCAATAGCGCCATTACGATCTTCAAGTTCATCATCCCGGGCCTGACGATCATCGGCCTGATGACGACGGGCTTCCACCACGAAAACTTCGGCGAAGCGAGCACGTTCGCGCCGTACGGCTGGTCGGCGGTGTTCACGGCGGTCGCGACGAGCGGCATCGTGTTCGCGTTCAACGGCTTCCAGAGCCCGATCAACCTCGCGGGCGAAGCGCGCAATCCGTCGAAGAGCATCCCGTTCGCGGTGATCGGCTCGATCGTCTGCGCACTGGTGATCTACGTGCTGCTGCAGGTGGCGTACATCGGCGCGGTGAATCCGGCTGACGTGGCCAAGGGCTGGAACACGTTCAACTTCAAGTCGCCGTTCGCCGAACTCGCGATCGCGCTGAACCTGAACTGGCTGGCGATCCTGCTGTACGTCGACGCATTCGTGAGCCCGAGCGGCACCGGCACGACCTACATGGCGACGACCTCGCGCATGATCTACGCGATGGAGCGCAACAACACGATGCCGTCGATCTTCGGCAACGTGCACCCGTTCTACGGCGTGCCGCGCCCCGCGATGTGGTTCAACCTGGCCGTGTCGTTCATCTTCATGTTCTTCTTCCGCGGCTGGAGCTCGCTCGCGGCGGTGATCTCGGTCGCGACCGTCATCTCGTACCTCACGGGCCCGATCAGCCTGATGGCGCTCAAGCGTGCCGCCGCCGACATCGAGCGCCCGCTGTCGGTGCCGTTCATGAAGGTGATCGCGCCGTTCGCGTTCGTCTGCGCATCGATGATCCTGTACTGGGCGAAGTGGCCGCTGACGGGCGAAATCATCCTGCTGATGGTTGTCGCGCTGCCGGTGTACTTCTACTTCCAGGCGAAGCAGGGCTTCGGCGGCTGGGGCCAGGATCTGAAGGCCGCATGGTGGCTGTGCGCCTACCTGCCGACGATGGCCGTGCTCTCGCTGATCGGCTCGAAGCAGTTCGGCGGTCACGACCTGATTCCCTACGGCTGGGACATGCTGGTCGTCGCAGTGATCTCGCTCGGCTTCTACATCTGGGGTGTGAATTCGGGTTACCGCACGCCGTATCTGGAAGAGCGCAAGGAACACGACGAAGTGCTCGAAGGCATTGGCGCGCACTAAGTGACGCACCGGCCGCTGTTCGCAGCGGCAGCCTGAACCGGGAATAAACGCAGCAAAAAAAGCCCGCCTGAAGCGATTCAGGCGGGCTTTTTCACGTCCGGAGGTTTACTGCGCCGTGGCGGAGCCGAACACGTAGTTCGTCATCGCCAGCGCGCGCTGGTAGGTGCCGAGCGACTGCACGCCGAGCGTGTAGTCGTCGTCGGCGGCGCCGAGCGCGGAGAACACCGGCAGCAGATGCTCGTCGGTCGGGTGCATGAGCACCGCATGCGGCGCCTTCGTCCGATAGTCGAGCAGCGCGTCGATGTCGCGCGCCGCGAGATGCGCTTCGAACCAGTCGGTGAACTCGGCCACGCGCGGATCGGCGTCCTCGGGACGCGCCGAGAAGTCGGCCTGACGCAGGTTGTGCGTGATCTGGCCCGAACCGACCACCATCACGCCTTCGTCGCGCAGTTCGCGCAGCGCGCGGCCGAGCGCGAAGTGATACGCGGCGTCGGCGCGTGGCTGGATCGAGAGCTGGGCGACGGGCACGTCGGCGTCCGGGAACATCAGCAGCATCGGCACCCAGGCGCCGTGGTCGAGGCCGTGCGCTTCTTCGTCGACTTCGACGCCCTGCGCGCGCAGCAGCGCCGCCGCGCGCTGCGCGGTCTCGGGCGCGCCGGGTGCCGGATACTGGATCTCGTAGAGCGCGCGCGGAAAGCCGTAGAAGTCGTGGATGGTCTCGGGCTGCGTCGCGATGCTCACCGCCGGACGCTGCGTGTACCAGTGCGCCGAGAGCATCAGGATCGATTCGGGGCGCGGCAGATGTTCGGCCAGCTTGACGAAGCCTTCGCGCGGCATCGACGGGTCGATCGGCAAGGTGGGCGCGCCATGCGACAGGAAAAGCGTGGGGGTACGGGTGGTCATGATCGTGAGCCGCGCGAGGCGGTCGGAAAAGTTCGCGTTGCGATCAATATAAGACCCAACTCTCGCGAATTAAATGTGCGGCAAGTGAATTGATTGTATCGCCGATGTTGATAATCGACGGAGCGCGAACCGGGTGCGGATCGTGGGGGAGTCAGTCGGCGTTGCTGCCGCGCAGTCCCGGCCAGGCGGGCGCGAGCGCCGGTCCGAGCGCGAACAGGTCGAGCACGCGCGCGACCGTGTGATCGACCATCTCGTCGATCGACGCGGGCTGGTTGTAGAAGGCCGGCAGCGGCGGGAAGATCACGCCGCCCATTTCGGTCACGGCCGTCATGTTGCGCAGATGCGCGAGGTTGAACGGCGTTTCGCGCACCAGCAGCACGAGGCGGCGGCGCTCCTTGAGCGTGACGTCGGCGGCGCGCGCGATCAGGTTGTCCGAGAGGCCGTGGGCGACGCTCGCGAGCGTCTTCATCGAGCAGGGCGCGACGATCATGCCGTCGGTCGCGAACGAGCCGGAGGCAATCGTGGCGCCCACGTCGCGCACCGAATGCACGACATCCGCGCGCGCGTGCAGGTCCTCTTTGCTGAGCTGCAGCTCGTGCTGGATATTGAGCCAGCCCGCGGCGGAAATCAGCAGGTGCGATTCCACGCCGCCCAGACGGCGCAGCGTCTCCAGAATGCGCACGCCGTAAATCGCGCCCGTGGCGCCTGTGATCGCGACGATCAGACGGCGGCGTGGAGCGTGGGGTGAGGTGGCGTTCACGTGGGAGAGGGGGGCGCGAGAGCAATGCGGGAGGGCGCGCCGGCTCGAAACGCTGAAAAACCAGGCTTCAAACCGGCGCGGAACGACGGGCGCTGGGCGCGCCGCCGTTCCGGAGCAAAACGGCAGAACGGCGGCTTAAGCCGCCGCGAACAGCTGCTGCAGTTCGCCGTTCTGATACATCTCCATCATGATGTCCGAACCGCCGATGAATTCGCCCTTCACGTAGAGCTGCGGAATCGTGGGCCAGTTCGAGAATTCCTTGATGCCCTGGCGGACTTCGTCGTCCTCGAGCACGTTGACGGTCTTGAACTGATCGACGCCGCAGGCTTTCAGGATCTGCACCGCGCGGCCCGAGAAGCCGCACATCGGAAACTGCGCGTTGCCCTTCATGAAAAGGACGACGGCGTTTTCGTCGACGATCTGCTTGATGCGCTGTTGGGTGTCCATGTCTGACCTTGGGATTGAGTGATGCGGAATACGTTGATTGCAGAGTGAAATGATAGCGGATTTCGCCCGCGCGAGCCGGGCGCGCTCGGCGCGGCTAGCCGGGGCGCCGGGTGCCGAAGCGCCCGCCGCTGATGCGTTCGATGCCCGCGAGATCCTGTTCCGAGCGCACCTCGGCGAAGCCGCGCGCGTCGAGCAGCGCACGCACCGCGGCGGCCTGATCGTAGCCGTGCTCCATCCAGAGCACGCCGCCCGCGACGAGCCGCGCGGGCGCGCCGTCGACGATCGCGCGCAGGCACGAGAGACCGTCGGCCTCGTCGGTGAGCGCGCCGCGCGGTTCGAAGCGCAGGTCGCCCTGGTCCAGATGCGGGTCGCCGTTCGCAATATAGGGCGGATTGCTCACGATGACCTCGAAGCGCAGCGCGGCGTCGAGCGTGTCGTACCAGCTGCCCGCGACGAAGCTGAGCGCGCCGCCGGGACGATGCGCGTCGAGCAGCTTTGCGGCGTTGCGCGCGGCCACGGCGAGCGCGGCCTCCGAGCGGTCGACCGCCCACACGCGCGCATCGGGCCGCGCCGAGGCGATCGCCACGGCAATCGCGCCGCTGCCGGTGCCGAGATCGAGCACACGCGGCTGCGCGATGCCTTCGAGCGCGGCCAGCGCGGTTTCGACCAGCAGTTCGGTTTCAGGGCGCGGGATCAGCACGTCGGGCGTGACGTCGAAATCGAGGCCGAAGAACTCGCGCGCGCCGACGAGTTGTGCGGTCGGCTCTCCCGCCACGCGGCGCGCTTCGAGCGCACGGAAAGCCGCGACCGGCGCGGCGTCGAGCGCTTCGTCGCCGCGCGTGATGAGCTGGGTGCGACGCCAGCCGAGCACGTGCATCAGCAGAATGCGCGCTTCGAGCGCGGGCAGCGGCGAGGCGCGCAGCAGGGCGTCGGCGGTGAGTTCGCTCATGATGCGTTCAGATGCGAGGTCGATGAATGATGTTCGGCGAGGTTTAGTCCGAGTCGCCGAGCGAAGCCAGCTGTTCGGCCTGATGCTCGGACAACAGTGCGCCGATCAGTTCTTCGAGATCGCCGTCCATGATCGCTTCCAGCCGATACAGCGTTAGATTGATCCGGTGATCCGTCAGACGTCCCTGCGGGAAGTTGTAGGTGCGAATTCGTTCCGAGCGGTCGCCGGAACCGACGAGACTCTTGCGCGTGGCCGCTTCCTTCGCGTGCTGCTCCTGATACTGCTTGTCCTTGATGCGCGCGGCCAGCACCTTGAGCGCGCGATCCTTGTTCTTGTGCTGCGAGCGGTCGTCCTGACATTCCACGACGATGCCGGTCGGAAGGTGCGTCACGCGCACGGCCGAATCGGTCTTGTTGATGTGCTGACCGCCCGCGCCCGACGCGCGGAACGTGTCGATGCGCAGATCGGCGGGATTGATCTCCACTTCGCCGATTTCGTCGGCTTCCGGCATCACGGCGACCGTGCACGCGGAGGTGTGGATGCGCCCCTGCGTTTCGGTGGCGGGCACGCGCTGTACGCGATGGCCGCCCGACTCGAATTTGAGCTTCGAATACGCCGCCTCGCCCGCGATGCGCACGATCACTTCCTTGTAGCCGCCCAGATCCGACTCGCTCGCCGACATCATTTCGATCTGCCAGCGATTGCGTTCCGCGTAGCGCAGATACATGCGCAGCAGGTCGCCCGCGAACAGCGCCGACTCGTCGCCGCCCGTGCCCGCGCGGATTTCGAGGAACACGTTGCGGTCGTCGTTGGGGTCCTTCGGCAGCAGCATCATCTGCAATTCCTGCTGGAGCTGCGACATGCGTTCGCGCGAGGCTTTCACCTCTTCTTCGGCGAAATCGCGCATCGACGCGTCGCTGAGCAGGTCCTTCGCGGCCGTTTCGTCGTCCTTCGCCTGACGCCACAGCGCATAGTGCTCGACCACCGGCCCGATTTCCGCGTGCTCGCGTGTGAGTTTGCGGTACTGGTCGCGGTTGGACGTCACGTCGGGACGGCTCAACAGGTCGTTCAGCTCGGCCAGACGCGTAGTCAGCTGGTCGAGCTTCGATTGCATGCTCGTTTTCATCGGGGCGGTACGGAGCGGGCTCCGGGTAGGACTGCGGGAAAGGGCGGTGGGCGGAACGCCCGGAAATGCGTGCGCACGTAGCGTGCGCGCGGGTCATGGCAGAGTCTGCGCCATGGGCTGCGGCGAATGCCGCTAACGGTCCGAAGAGCCGGACGCGTTGGACGCCGCGTCGAGATTCGACGCCTGCGTGGAGGTTTCGGGCGCGGCTTCGTCGGTCTTGCCGACCCTGGCCGGCTGACCGTGACGGTAGAAACCGCTCATCATTTCGATGAGCGAGTCGCGCTGGTCGCCGCTCGACGAGTTGAGCGCCTGCGTCGGGCCGTGGATCAGCTTGTTGGTCAGCGACTGCGAAAGCGCTTCGAGCACGGCGGACGGATCGTCGCCGCGCGCGAGCATCTTGCGCGCGCGTTCGAGTTCGGTGCGGCGCAGCGTGTCGGCCTGCGTGTGCATGTGGCGGATGACCGGCACGATGCTGCGCGTGTCGAGCCACTGCATGAAGTTCGCGACGCGCGTTTCGATGATGGTTTCGGCCTGCGCGACCGCCGCCTGGCGCGAGGCGTTGCCTTCGCGCACGATCGTGCCGAGGTCGTCGACGGTGTAGAGGAACACGTCTTCGAGCTGGCCGACTTCGGCTTCGATGTCGCGCGGCACCGCGAGGTCGACCATGAAAATCGGGCGGTGACGGCGCGCCTTCACCGCGCGCTCGACCGCGCCGAGACCGATGATCGGCAGCGTGGACGCCGTGCACGACACGATGATGTCGAACTCGTGCATGCGCGTGGGCAGTTCGGACAGCGGAATCGACTTGCCGCCGAAACGCTCGGCCACATAGCGGCCGCGCTCGGCGGTGCGGTTCGCGACCACCAGTTCGCGCGGCTGCTGGGCGGCGAAGTGCGCGGCGCACAGCTCGATCATTTCGCCCGCGCCGATGAACAGCACGCGCTGGTTGGCGATCTTGTCGAAGATGCGCTGCGCGAGACGCACGGCGGCGGCAGCCATCGACACCGATTGCGCCCCGATTTCCGTGGTGCTGCGCACTTCCTTCGCGACCGCGAAGGTGCGCTGGAACAACTGGTTCAGATAGGTGCCGAGCGCGCCGGCCTCGGTGGCCGTGCGCACCGCGGTCTTCATCTGACCGACGATCTGGGTTTCGCCGAGCACCATCGAGTCGAGCCCCGAGGCCACGCGGAACGCGTGACGCACGGCTTCGGACTGCGGCAGCGTGTAGACGTGCGGCGCGAGTTCTTCGGCGCGGATGCCATGGTAGTGCGAGAGCCATTCCACGGCGGAATCGCGCGAGCTTTGCGCGTCGGTGGCGCAATAGAGCTCGGTGCGGTTGCAGGTGGAGAGGATGGCGGCTTCGGGCGCGCTGAGGCTGCGGCGCCCGCCGGACCACGCTTCCTTGAAGAGCGCGAGGGCCGGCTTGATCTGTTCGAGCGGAAACGCCACGCGTTCGCGCAAGGCGACGGGCGCGGTGTGGTGATTGATTCCGATCGTTAGAAGCTGCATACCATGGGGCGAAGATTTAGGCGGATATTATAACTTTTCCGCGCATCTGACATTGTCGCCCGCAATGTCGGGCTATTCCGCTGGGCTTATAGGCAGCCGCTCAAGCTGATAACCAAAGCCGTACAGCGTCGTCAGACGCCAGCCATGCTCGGGCCCGAGCTGCAATTTGCTGCGCAGCCGCGAGGCGTGCGTGTCGAGCGTACGCGACCTTACGTCGCGGTTCAGATTCCACACCGTTTCGAGAATGCGCGCGCGCGAAACGGGGCGCGAGGCGTTCGTAAACAGCAGCAGCGCGAAGCGGAATTCCTTCGGTGTCAGCGTGACAGTCTGACCCCTAAACGACACCTGGTAGCGTGCCGAATCGAATAGATAGTCGCCGAAACCATGGCGCGCGCGGTTGCGCGGGCGGCGTACGCCGGCGCGGCGCAGCAGCGCGTCGATGCGGGCGAGCATTTCGGGGCCGCGCACGGGCTTGCTGATGCAGTCGTCGGCGCCCGCCTGGAGACTGCCGACGATCTCGCTTTCGTGCGGCGAGGCCATCAGCACGATGGCGGGCAGGCCGGGCAGCAGGCGGCGCGCGTGCGGGATGAGGTCGTCGCCGCTCTGATCGCCGCACCAGTGCGCCGCGATCAACAGGTCGAAGGTATCGTCTTCGAGCGCCGCCATGAGCGGAGCAGCGTGCGCAAAATGCCGGCACGCGTGACCGCCCGCGATGAGCAGGCGTTCGACGAGTTCAGCATGACGCGCGTCAGGTTCGACAAGGGCGATTCGCATAGCAGTTTACAGCCGCGGCGGGCCGGGCGCGCTTGCCTTGCGCCATCCCGCCCCCTACACTCAACCGCTACGCGGAAAGCGCCGAGCCGACCGTTTTTCAGTGAAAGCACTGTTGTTAATGAGACAAAAAGAAATGCTATTCGCCGCGCAGCGACGGTCCTATCGGACTTTTCTGAAAATCCCTAGGACAAGTCGCTAATGGGCTGGCTCGGCATCGTCGTGCTGGGAGTCGCGGTGGGTCTGGCGGGCTGGCTGTTCCATCCGCGTCGCCGTGCTTCGGGCGCCGCTTCGGGCGGCCTCGCGCTCGCCGTCGTGGCGGCGCTGGCCGGCGCGGCGCTCGCCAAGGCCGCCGGGCGCGCCACGGGCCTCTTCTACGACGGCGAACTGCTCGAATGGCCGGTCTGCACGGCTGCCGCATTCGTGTGTGTCGCGGTGGCAGTCGCGCTGCGCGCGCGACGCTGACCTCTCCCGCTTTCCGGCACGCTGACTTGCGCCTTCCTACGTCCGCCTCCGCTTTCTCTTACGCCCGCTGCGCGGTCCGGCCACACGCCGGCGCACCCGATCTCGCATCTTTCGGCACACTTGAGGTGCCGGTCCCACATCCGCAGGTGAAACCATGAACGCCCGACTTCCCGAAACGTCCACGATCCCCCAACGCATCGCCGCGCTGCGCGCCGCGATGGCGAGCGCGCACGTCGATGCGGCTCTCGTGCCGTCCGCCGATCCGCATCTGTCCGAATATCTGCCGGGCCGCTGGCAGGGGCGCGAGTGGCTATCGGGCTTCACGGGGTCGGTCGGCACGCTGGTCGTGACGCAGGATTTCGCGGGCGTGTGGGTCGACAGCCGCTACTGGGTGCAGGCCGAGCAGCAACTGGCCGGCACCGGCATCCAGCTGATGAAGATGATGGGCGGCCAGCAGACCGCGCCGCACGTCGACTGGCTCGCGCAGAACGTGCGCACGGGCGGCACGGTGGCCGTCGACGGCGCGGTGCTCGGCGTGGCCTCGGCGCGCGCGCTGGCCGACGCGCTGGCGGCGCGCGGCGTGACGCTGCGCACCGACCTCGATCTGCTCGACGACGTCTGGAGCGGCCGCCCGACGCTGCCGCTCGCGGCCGTCTACGAGCACGCCGCACCGCACGCCGACCTGCCGCGCGCGGGCAAGTTGGAGCAGGTGCGCCGCGCGATGGCGGAGAAGGGCGCGCAGTGGCATTTCGTGTCGACGCTCGACGATCTCGCGTGGCTTTTCAACCTGCGCGGCGCCGATGTGAGCTACAACCCGGTGTTCGTCGCGCACGCGCTGATCGGCCCGGACGACGCCACGCTGTTCGTCGCCGACGGCAAGGTGAACGCCGACCTCGCGCAATCGCTCGCGCGTGACAACGTGCGCGTCGCGCCCTACGCCGATGCCGCGACGGCGCTCGCTGCGCTGCCCGCCGACGCGTCGCTGCTGGTCGATCCGCGCCGCGTGACATACGGGCTGCTGCAAGCCGTCGCGAAGGCGGTGAAGCTCGTCGAATCGGTCAATCCGAGCACCTTCTTCAAGTCGCGAAAGACGGCGGCGGAAGCCGACCACGTGCGCGCGACCATGGAGCAGGACGGCGCGGCGCTCGCCGAATTCTTCGCGTGGTTCGAGGCTGCGCAGGGCCGCGAAACCATCACCGAACTCACCATCGACGAAAAGCTCACGGCCGCGCGCAAGCGCCGTCCGGGTTTCGTGTCGCTCTCGTTCGGCACGATCGCCGGTTTCAACGCGAACGGCGCGATGCCGCACTACCGCGCGAGCGCCGAGTCGCATGCGGTGATCGAAGGCGACGGCCTGCTGCTGATCGATTCGGGCGGCCAGTACCTCGACGGCACGACCGACATCACGCGCGTCGTGCCGGTGGGCACGCCGAGCGCCGAACAGAAGCGCGATTTCACGCTCGTGCTCAAGGGCATGATGGCGCTCTCGCGCGCGCAGTTTCCGCGCGGCATCCGCTCGCCGATGCTCGACGCGCTCGCGCGTGCGCCGATCTGGGAAGCGGGCGCCGATTACGGCCACGGCACCGGTCACGGCGTGGGCTACTTCCTGAACGTGCACGAAGGCCCGCAGGTCATCTCGCACTACGCGCCCGCCGAGGCGTGGACGGCGATGGAAGAAGGCATGATCACGTCGGTCGAGCCGGGCATCTATCGTCCGGGCAAGTGGGGCGTGCGCATCGAAAATCTGGTGCTGAACCAGGCCGCGGAAAAGACCGAATTCGGCGATTTCCTCAAGTTCGAGACGCTGACGCTGTGCCCGATCGACACGCGCTGCATCGACCTGACGCTGTTGCGCGAGGACGAGCGCGCGTGGCTCAATGCGTATCACCAGACGGTGCGCGTGCGCGTCGCGCCGCACGTGAGCGGCGACGCGCTCGCCTGGCTGGAAAAGCGCACGCAGCCGATCTGATTGTTCTGATTGTTCGCTCGCTGAACGGCGAGGCCATTCACGGAGTAGAGGCGCATGACGATCAAGGCAGTCGTGTTCGACTTCGGCGGCGTGCTGGTCGACTGGAGTCCCGAGTATCTCTATCGCGAGCTGATTCCCGACGACGAGGAACGCCGCTGGTTCCTCACGCACGTCTGCGCGATGGATTGGGTGATCCGCCAGGACGGCGGCGAGCCCATCGCCGTCGGCACCGAGGAGCTGGTCGCGAAGTTTCCGGAGCACGAAGCGCTGATCCGCGCGTTCTACGAGCGCTGGCACGAGATGATCGGCGGCCTGCTAGAAGGCGGCGTGGCGACGTTCGAGCGGCTGGAGGCGGCCAACGTGCCGATCTTCGGCCTCACGAACTGGTCCGCCGAAACCTTTCCGTGGGCGTGGGAGCGCTTCGGCATCCTGCGCCGCTGCCGCGACGTGGTGGTGTCGGGGCGCGTGAAGCTCGTGAAGCCCGATCCGGCGATTTTCCACGAGATGTTTCGCCGCATCGAAGCGCAGTTGCCGGGCGTGCGTCCAGGCGAACTCGTGTTCATCGACGACAACGCACACAACGCGCAAGCCGCCACCGCGCTCGGCTGGCACGGCGTGCATCACACGAGCAACGCGCAGACCGACGCGCAGTTGCGCGCGCTCGGCCTGCCGGTCTGACGCGCGTTTTTTTACGCGGATTTCACGCTTTATCCGCGTTCATTTCGATGTCGACGACGCGGGCGCGACCGGTTGCAGCAGGCTGCGCAGCGCGTCGGCGATACCCTTCGCGGTTTGCCCCGCGCCCTGCGCCACGCCTTGCGCGCTTACGCCGAGCGCCTGCGCGAAGCCCGCGCGCAGCTCGGTCATCAGGCTTTCGTCGAGACGGAATTTCGGATCGTGCAGATTGCCATCGAGCACGAAACGCAGCCGGATATTGCCCTTGTGCGTCTTGAGCGCGGCCACCGCCGCGCGCGTGGGAATCGACAGAAACGTGTCGAGCGGGTCGCTGCTTTCGGCGAGTTGCAGTTGATGCAGCGTGATCGTGCCGGGCGCGTGGATGCGGTAGGCGCTCACCGTCGCGTTCAGGTCGAGGTCGAGCGTGCCGCCCGTGATGTTCGCCTTCGGCCCGGCCTTTTTCAGCAGATACGGATCGAGCATCGTGATGTCGACGCCACGCAGCGTCGTGCGCGTCTGCGAATCTTTGGTCGCGATGCGGATCCAGCCGCCGAAATTCACATGCCCCGTGTGCTGCGGCCCCTTGAGCGCGCCGCTCACCGCGACTTGCGTGGGCTCGTCGAGCGCGGGCAGATGCACGTGATCGACACTCGCCTGCGCCTCGCTGACCGTCACGCGCCACGGCGGAGTGCCCACCGAACGGTCGTAAAAGTCGAACGTGCCGTTGTCGAAGCCGATGTGATCGATCAGCTTGTCCGAAGACAGCTCGGTTTTGTCCGATGATGCCGTGCCCGCCGCACTACCTGATTCAGTCGGCGAGGCGGCGGCCATTTCCTCGCGCAGGTTCGGCAGGATCTGGATCGAGCCGTTCTGGCGGCGCAGGACCGTCATCGTGAAATGGCTGACCGTGATGTCGCGGATGTGCACGCGATGCGCGAGCAGCGCGCGCAGATCGGGCGCGATCGTGATGCGCTGCGCGTGCAGCGTGTCGGCGGTCGGCCAGTCGGGCGGCGGCTTGAGGCGCACGTCGTCGAGCTCGATCGAATCGAGCGTGAGCGAGACATGGATGCGCGAGGCCGTGCCGATCGGCGCGAGCAGCGCCTCGATGCGCGACTTCGCGTCGCGCTGCAACGCGTAAAGACCGATGAGCGCGCCGAGCACGAGCACCGCAACGACGATCGCCGCGATCAGGACGATGCGGGAAACAGGGCGCGGACGGTTCGGCGACGACATGCGGGGCACCTTGCGTGAAAGAAAGGATCGACGGCGTGGCGACTGCGCGGCGTGTGACAAAGGCCGTAGCGTAGCGCGTTCCCAGCAACCGCCATGCCGTGCGTGACGCCGCGCGCTGGATGTCGAGGCAAAAATCCGGCGCAAAAAAACGGCGGCCCGCAGGCCGCCGTCGTTCGCCGCGCCGCTCGGTGGCGGTGCGCGATGGGGGAGTTCGACGCGATCAGCGCGAGATCGGCTTGTAGCGCAGACGCTTCGGACGCGCGGCTTCTTCGCCCAGACGTTTGATCTTGTCGGCCTCGTATTCCTGATAGTTGCCGTCGAAGAACGTGACTTGCGAGTCGCCTTCGAACGCCAGGATGTGCGTGGCGATACGGTCGAGGAACCAGCGATCGTGCGAGATCACCATCACCGAGCCCGCGAATTCGAGCAGGGCGTCTTCGAGCGCGCGCAGCGTTTCCACGTCGAGGTCGTTCGACGGTTCGTCCAGCAGCAGGACGTTGCCGCCCGAAATCAGCGTCTTGGCCAGATGCAGACGGCCGCGTTCACCGCCCGACAGGTTGCCGACGACCTTCTGCTGGTCGCCGCCCTTGAAGTTGAAGCGGCCGATGTACGCGCGCGACGGCGTTTCGTACTTGCCCACCGTCAGCACGTCCGCGCCGCCCGAGATTTCCTCGAACACGGTCTTGTTGGCGGCCAGCGCGTCGCGGCTTTGATCGACGTAAGCGAGCTTGACCGTCGGGCCTTGCACGATTTCGCCCGAATCCGGCTGCTCCTTGCCCGTGAGCATGCGGAACAGCGTCGACTTGCCGGCGCCGTTCGGCCCGATGATGCCGACGATCGCGCCCGCCGGAATCTTGAAGCTGAGGTTGTCGATCAGCAAACGGTCGCCGTACGATTTGCTGACGTTCTTGAACTCGATGACTTCGTTGCCCAGACGCTCGCCCGCCGGAATGAAGATTTCCTGCGTTTCGTTGCGCTTCTGGTAATCCGTGCTCGACAGTTCCTCGAAGCGCGCGATACGCGCCTTCGACTTCGCCTGACGGCCCTTCGGGTTCTGGCGCACCCACTCCAGTTCCTTCTTGATCGCTTTCTGGCGCGCCGATTCCGTGGCTTCTTCCTGCTTCAGGCGCTCTTCCTTCTGGTCGAGCCAGCTGGAGTAGTTGCCCTTCCAGGGAATGCCGTGGCCGCGGTCGAGTTCGAGAATCCACTCGGCGGCGTTGTCGAGGAAGTAGCGATCGTGGGTCACGGCGACGACGGTGCCCGGGAAGCGCGTGAGGAACTGTTCGAGCCACTCGACCGATTCGGCGTCGAGGTGGTTGGTCGGTTCGTCGAGCAGCAGCATGTCGGGCTTTTCGAGCAGCAGCTTGCACAGCGCGACGCGGCGCTTTTCACCGCCCGAGAGATTGCCGATCTTTGCGTCCCACGCCGGCAGACGCAGGGCGTCGGCGGCGATTTCGATCTGCTGTTCGGCGCTGCCGTCGGTCGTGGCGAGGATCGCTTCGTACTTGGCCTGTTCGGCGGCCAGCGCGTCGAAGTCGGCGTCCGGCTCGGCGTAGGCGGCGTAGATTTCGTCGAGCTTCTTCTGTGCGTTGAACACGTCGCCCAGACCTTCCTCGACGGCTTCGCGCACGGTCTTTTCCGGATCGAGCTGCGGCTCCTGCGGCAGATAGCCGATGTTCAGGTTGGGCATCGGCGTGGCTTCGCCTTCGATGTCCTTGTCGACGCCGGCCATGATCTTGATGAGCGTGGACTTGCCCGAGCCGTTCAGGCCGAGCAGACCGATCTTCGCGCCCGGGAAGAACGACAGCGAAATGTCCTTCAGGATCTGGCGCTTGGGCGGCACGATCTTGCCGACCCGGTTCATGGTGAAGACGTATTGGGCCATGAGAGTGTCTTTGGAGTCTGAAAAACGGGAGAAAAAAGGGCGGAATTCTGTCTTGCACCGCGCGATGTTCGCCATCGGGCGGGATGCGCAAACCGCTATTGTACGGGGCGCGGGCGGCGGGGGAGCGATGCGGGGCCGCGAGCGGCGCGGCGCATCGTCATCCGTAAAAAAGCCCGCTCACGAGCGGGCTTTTTCGGCGCTTGCGAAGACGTCGCTTAAACGTTGAACAGGAAGTTCATCACGTCGCCGTCGTGCACGACGTATTCCTTGCCTTCGGCGCGCATCTTGCCGGCTTCCTTCGCGCCGGTTTCGCCCTTGTACTGGATGTAGTCGTCGAAGGCGATGGTCTGCGCGCGGATGAAGCCGCGCTCGAAGTCCGTGTGGATCGCGCCGGCAGCCTGCGGAGCCGTATCGCCCACGTGGATCGTCCACGCGCGCACTTCCTTCACGCCGGCCGTGAAGTACGTTTGCAGACCGAGCAGACGGAAGCCCGCGCGGATCACGCGGTCGAGGCCCGGCTCTTCCATGCCCATGTCGGCGAGGAACGCGGCCTTGTCTTCGTCGTCGAGATCGGCGATTTCGGCTTCGATCGCAGCGCACACGGCCACGACCGGCGCACCTTCGGCTTCGGCGTGCTTGCGCACGGCGTCGAGGTACGGGTTGTTTTCGAAGCCGTCGTCCTTCACGTTCGCGACGTACATCGTCTTCTTCGCGGTGATCAGGCAGAACGGCTTGAGGAGCGCCTGTTCGTCTTCGTTCAGGTCGAGCGCGCGAACCGGCTTGGCCTGGTCGAGCTGGGCGCGCACGCGCTCCAGCACGGCGACCAGCTTTGCCGCTTCCTTGTCGTTGCCCGACTTGGCGGCCTTCGAGTAGCGCGTGAGCGACTTTTCGACGGTGGCGAGGTCGGCGAGCGCGAGTTCGGTGTTGATGACTTCGATGTCGGCGAGCGGATCGACCTTGCCCGCGACGTGAATCACGTTTTCGTCTTCGAAGCAGCGCACGACGTGCGTGATCGCATCGGTTTCGCGGATGTTGGCGAGGAACTGGTTGCCCAGACCTTCACCCTTGCTCGCGCCCGCGACCAGACCCGCAATGTCGACGAACTCGACCACGGCCGGCACGACGCGCTCGGGCTTGACGATCTCCGAGAGCGCCTTCAGGCGCGGATCCGGCACTTCGACCACGCCGACGTTCGGCTCGATCGTGCAGAACGGATAGTTTTCGGCGGCGATGCCCGCTTTGGTCAGCGCGTTGAAGAGGGTGGACTTGCCGACGTTAGGCAAGCCGACGATGCCGCATTTGAGGCTCATGGAAATCTCTGCATGTCAGGGTGGCGACGTGCGGCGCGCCGGGCTCGGGCGTCCGCTGCCTGGCAGTGCCGGCGCTCGCCGGGAGGCGAGCCGGGGACGGCCCGGAATGCACGTCGGGGGCGTGACGCGACGTCACGAAAACCGTAATTGTAACCTTGTCCGCGCATGGCTTTGGTGAGCGGTGCGCCGCAAAGCCGGGGCGCGGAAAAGGGCGCTATCGGGCGACGCGTGGATGAACCGCAGGCACACGCCGCCCGCCCCCGGCCGCACGCGCTTGCCGCACCGCAACATCGCGCCCATCCGGCCCTGTCAGACAAGGGCCCACGGCTATAATGCGCGGATGACTGCAAGCAACCAGACCTTTGATGTCGCCGTGATCGGCGGCGGGCTCGTCGGCAAGGCGGCGGCGCTGGCGCTGACCCAGAACGGCCTGCGCGTGGCGCTGCTCGCGCAGCCTTGCGCGCCGCTGCCGCCGGGCGCCGTGTTCGACGCGCGCGTCTACGCCTTTTCGCGCAGCTCGCAGGCGCTGTTCGAGCGGCTGCGGGTCTGGCAGGCGGCGGATCCCGCGCGGCTCACGCCCGTCTACGACATGCGCGTGTTCGGCGACGCCGCCGCGGAACTGCACTTCTCGGCGTATCAGGCGTCGGTTTCGCAGCTCGCGTGGATCGCCGAATCGTCGCTGATCGAGCGCGCGATGGACTCCGCGCTGCATTTCCAGCCCAACCTCACGTGGATCGACTCGCGCGCGCAAACGCTCGACGTGAATCCCTCCGCCGCCGTGATCGGACTCGCGAACGGCCGCACGATCGAAGCCGATCTGGCCGTGGGCGCGGACGGCGCGCACTCGTGGGTGCGCGCGCAGATCGGCGCGACGGTCGAACGCCGCGACTATCGGCAGACCGGCGTGGTCGCCAATTTCCGCGCGGAAAAGCCGCACGGCGAATGCGCGTATCAATGGTTCCGCGACGGCGAGATCATCGCGCTGCTGCCGCTGCCCGATCAGCACGTTTCGCTCGTGTGGTCGGCGCAAACGGCGCACGCGGACGAACTGCTCAAGCTCGAACCCGAGCAGCTGGCCGCCGAAGTCGAGCGCGTCACGCAGCGTCAGCACGGCGCGCTCGAATGCGTCACGCCCGCGCGCGGTTTCCCGCTCTCGCTGCAAACCGTCGACAAGCTGATCGCGCCGCGCGTCGCGCTGGTCGGCGACGCCGCGCATCTGATCCACCCGCTCGCGGGGCAGGGCGTCAATCTCGGTCTGCGCGACGTGGCGGCGCTCGTCGACGTCGTCACGCAGAAGGAAGCCTTCCGCGATCTCGGCGACACCGTTCTGCTGCGCCGCTACGAACGCGGCCGCCGCGAAGACATTCAAAAGCTCGTCGTGGCCACCGACGGTCTGCAGCGGCTGTTCTCGGTGCCCGGCACGCTCGCGCGCGCCGTGCGCAACACGGGCATGGCCTTCGTGGGCGCGCAGCCGCTCGTCAAGCGCTGGCTCGTGGCGTCGGCGCTTGGCTGAGGGCGCGCCGGGCCCAAGCGGCACAGACCGCGCACAGCCCGCGCACAAACCGCGCTCGCGGTGACATTTCCGGTACCGCGCCGCTCGGCAGCTTAGAATGGATGGTTGAGTCAGCGGCGCACGACGGCAATGTCCCGTGACGTCGCCGCGCCGCCGGGTTCAGCGCAGGGTCCGCAGCACAGTTCGCAGACCGAACCCATCCGCAACGTTTCGCGCGCATCGCATCGCGCCGCGCGCCCGAATCAGGAATGCTTCACATGCAAAAGCGTATTCGCATTGCCGCGCTCGTCCTCGCGGCGGTCGCCTCGGTGCTCGGCTGCTCGGCCCAGGCCGACCAGACCACGGACAAGATCAAGACCGCGCTGCAGTCGCGCCTCGGCATCGACAGCGGCGACATCAAGGGCATCACCAAGGCGCCGGTCGCGGGTCTCTACGAAGTGAACCTCGGCTCGCAGATCGTCTATAGCGACGCCAACGGCGACTACGTGCTGACCGGCGACCTCATCGACGCCAAGGCGCACCGCAATCTCACCGAGTCGCGTCTGGCCGAGATCAACAAGGTCGACTTCTCGAAGCTGCCGCTCGAAAACGCCGTGAAGGTCGTGAAGGGAGACGGCAAGCGCAAGATCGCCGTGTTCTCCGACCCGAACTGCCCGTACTGCCATCAGCTCGAAAGCACGCTGAAGTCGGTCGACAACGTCACGGTCTACACCTTCCTGTATCCGGTGCTCTCGCCGGATTCCACGCAGAAGGCCAAGCAGATCTGGTGCTCGTCGGACCGCGCGAAGGCGTGGGAATCGTGGATGGTGGACCGCAAGGCGCCCACGGCCGCCGGCACCTGCAACACCGCTGCGATCGACAGCAACCTCCAGCTCGGCGCGAAGATGAACGTGACCGGCACGCCCACCGTGATCCTCGCCGACGGCACCCGTCTGCCGGGCGCGGTCAGCGCGGACCGGCTCGAAAGCGCCTTGAGCGCCGCTCGCTGACGCGACACCCGACACGCCGGCCGCCTTTGCGGCCGGTGCTTTTTTTGTCCGCCGTTTTTTTGCGGCATGGTGTCGGCTGACACACCCGCCGCCGTCCGCCGAACCGAACATCACCGATCCCGCCGATGAAGCCGATCCGATACACCATCGTCCCGAAAAATCCCGCCGCGCATCTGTTCGAAGTGACGCTCACCGTCGACGATCCCGCGCCGGACGGCCAGCGCTTCATGCTGCCCGTGTGGATTCCGGGCAGTTACATGGTGCGCGAGTTCGCGCGCAACATCGTCACGTTGCGCGCCTTCAACGACGCGGGCCGCAAGGTGCGCGTGAGCAAGACCGACAAGCACACCTGGCAGGCCGCGCCCGTGAAGGGCGCACTCACGCTGCGCTACGAGGTCTACGCGTGGGATCTCTCGGTGCGCGCCGCGCATCTGGACGACACGGCCGGCTTCTTCAACGGCACGAGCGTGTTTCTCGCGGCGCTCGGTCATGAAGAGGCGCAGCACGTTGTCGATATCCAGCGTCCGGACGGGCACGCGTTCCGTCACTGGCGCGTCGCCACGGCGCTGTCGGAGGCGCGCGGCACCAAGCGCTACGGCTTCGGCGAGTACGCAGCCATGAACTACGACGAGCTGATCGACCATCCGGTCACGCTCGGCGACTTCACGCTCGCGAGCTTCAAGGCGCACGGCGTGCCGCACGACATCGTGATCGCCGGGCGCGTGGTGGGGCTCGACATGGAGCGCCTCGCCGCCGACCTGCAAAAGATCTGCGAGGCGCAGATCGCGCTGTTCGAGCCGCGCACGAAACGCGCGCCGATGGAGCGCTACGTGTTCATGACGCAGGCGGTCAGCGACGGCTACGGCGGCCTCGAACACCGCGCCTCGACGGCGCTGATCTGCAATCGCACCGACCTGCCCGTGAAGGGCAAGCCGGAGATGTCGGACGGTTACCGCACCTATCTCGGCCTGTGCAGCCACGAGTATTTCCACACCTGGAACGTGAAGCGCATCAAGCCCGCCGCGTTCGTGCCGTACGACCTCACGCGCGAGGACTACACGTCGCTGCTGTGGCTGTTCGAAGGCTTCACCTCGTATTACGACGACCTGATCCTCGTGCGCAGCGGCCTGATTTCCGTCGACGATTACTTCGGCCTCGTCGGCAAGACGGTCGCCGGCGTGCTGCGCGGCGCGGGGCGTCTGAAGCAGAGCGTCGCGGAAAGCTCGTTCGACGCGTGGGTGAAGTACTACCGCCAGGACGAAAACGCGTCCAACGCGATCGTCAGCTACTACACGAAGGGCTCGCTCGTGGCGCTCGCGTTCGATCTGACGATCCGCGCCGAAACCAGCGGGCGCAAGTCGCTCGACGACGTGATGCGTCTGCTGTGGCAGCGCTACGGCCGCGACTTCTACCGCGGCAAGCCGGTGGGCGTGGGCGAGGACGACGTCGAAGCGCTGATCGCCGAGGCAACCGGCGTGGAACTCGGCGCGCTCTTTAGCGACGCGGTGCGCGGTACGCGCGATCTGCCGCTCGCCACGCTGCTCGAACCGTTCGGCGTGAAGCTCGAAGGCGAGCCGGAGCGCGGCGCGAAGCCGTCGCTGGGCGCGCGTCTGCGCGGCGGCGCGGAGGCCACGCTGGCGGTCGTGTACGAAGGCGGCGCGGCGCAGAAAGCCGGTCTCTCGGCCGGCGACGCGCTGGTGGCGCTCGACGGCCTGCGCGTGACCGGCTCAAATCTCGACAGCCTGCTTTCGCGTTATCAGCCCGGCGCGAAGGTCGAACTTCACGCGTTCCGTCGCGATGAATTGCGCGTCGCGCGCCTGACGCTCGATCAGCCGGAGATCGCGCGCTACAAGCTTAGCGTCACCGACAAGCGGCCCGCGCCGCGTGCCTTGCGCGAGCGCTGGCTGGCGGTTTAACGGCGGTCTGACAGCGGAAGGACAGGCACCGCCAAAGCCCGGTCGGCAGCGTGGGCGGCCCAAAACGGCTGGATCGATCTGATCCGGCCGTTTTTTTATGCCGGGGATTGTTCTACCGTTGCAACAATCCGTCATCGGCGGGGGCCTTTTTCGCGGCGCGGCAAAAAAACACAATGCCTTCACTCGCGCAACACTGCGCAAACCGACCCGAAGGAGCCACCATGACCACGATCCTGCAAATCAATTCCGCCGCCCGCTCGCAAGGCGCCCAGTCGACGCTGCTCGTCAACGAATTGACGGAGAAGCTGCAACAATCGAACGCCGGCGCGAAGGTCGTCACGCGCAACCTGCAAGCCGATCCGCAGCCGCACCTCGACGACGCCGTGCTCGGCGCGTTCTTCACGCCCGCCGACCAGCGCACGCCGGAACAGCAAGCGATCGCCGCGCGCAGCGAAGCGCTGATCGCCGAACTCCAGGCCGCGGACATCGTCGTGATCGGCGCACCGCTTTACAACTTCGGCATCTCTTCGCAACTGAAGACGTACTTCGACTGGATCGCCCGCGCCGGCATCACGTTCCAGTACACGGCGAACGGCCCCGAAGGTCTCGTCAAGGGCAAGAAGGTGTTCGTGGTCTCGGCACGCGGCGGCAAGTATCAAGGCACCCCGCACGACAGCCAGACGCCGTACCTGAAGTCGTTCCTCGGCTTCCTCGGCATGACCGACGTGAGCTTCATCTACGCCGAAGGCCTGAACATGGGCGCGGACGCAGCCAGTGCCGCTCTGGCGAGCGCACGCGAAGCCATCGCGGCTGCGTAAGGGACGCGCGGTCACGCGCTTGCGCTGCAAAGTAAAACGCCACGAAAGCGATTTCGTGGCGTTTTTTATTGCCTGCGCGCGATGTGTGCGCGATGTGTGCGCGATGTTCGCGTGATGTTCGCGCGTCTTGCGGATCCGGCGCTCAGGCGAGCACTTCGCCGACCTCGGGCAAGCGCCAGTCGATCGGCGCGCGGCCGTGGGCCTGCAAATACGCGTTGGCCTGCACGAAATGGCCGCAGCCCAGAAAGCCGCGATGCGCCGACAGCGGCGACGGATGCGGCGCTTCCAGCACGCAATGCTCGCCGTTGCCGAGCAGCGCGCGCTTGTTCTGCGCGTGGGCGCCCCACAGCATGAAGACGAGATGCTGATGGCGCGTGGCGAGTTCGTGGATCAGCGTGTCGGTGCAGCGCTCCCAGCCGCGCTTGGCGTGGCTCGCGGCGTTCGCGCGCTCGACCGTCAGCACGGTGTTGAGCAGCAGCACGCCCTGACGCGCCCAGGCATCGAGACAGCCGTGCGCGGGCGCGTCGATGCCGAGGCTCGCCGCGATCTCCTTGAACATGTTGCGCAGCGACGGCGGCGGACGCACGCCCGGCGGCACCGAAAACGCGAGGCCGTGCGCCTGCGGCGTGCCGCGGTCGTCGCCGTGATACGGATCCTGACCGAGGATCACCACTTTCACGTCGTCGGGCGAGGTGAGGCGCAGCGCGCGGAACACATCGGCGGGATAGACGGTCTTGCCGGCGGCGCGCTCGTCGTCGACGAAGCGGCACAGCGGCGCGTAGGTGTCGCTCGCGGTGAACGGCGTGAGCAGATCACGCCAGGCAGCGGGCAGGGCGGCGAACTGATCTTCGAGGCGCGGGGTGTCGGAAACCATGGACATGGCGATAGCGAGCTGGGTGTCGGATGCGTGGCGCTCAGGCGCGGCGGCGGGCGCGGCGACAGACGCGTGCGCGGGTTGCGCCGCGTGCGGCGGCGTCGGATTCGCGAAGGCGGGCGCCGGGAATTCGTCGGCGTCGAACAGCGAGAAAATCGTAATCTGACGCGGATCGACCTCGGGCTGCGCCGGTTCGTCGAGCGTGGCCTGCGCGGCGTCGGGCGCTTCGTCGTCGAACAGCGAAGTCTGCACCGGCTGCGCGAGGCGCGTCGTGCGTTTTGTGGGAGTCATGGGCGGCAAGTGTCGCAGCAATCGCGCGGGGATTCAATGCAGTGCGGCGCGCGGCGCGGCGGACAGGGACATCGCGGCGAGTCTTGCAACTAACAGCGTCGTTGCGGGGCCTGCGCAGTCAGCGCGAGCGAGAAGGCGAATGAGAAAGTGAAGGCGAAGGCGAAGGCGACGTGCGCATGCGCGCCGCTCTCGCGTTCGGGTTTTCGTGTTCAGCCTTCGCGTTTAGCCTTTGTGCCCGGTCTTCGCGTTCAGCCTTCGCGCAGCGCGTAGCCGCGTTGCGCCTTGCTGATGTCGTCGGGCGCGAGGCCCGGCAGCGCTTGCGCGAGTTCGGCCGCGAGTGCGTGCAGCGCGGCTTCGCCGTCGTCCTTCGCGGCTTTCAGTTCGAGTTCGATTTCGCAGATCGGCGTGCTGCGCGCCTCGCCGTTCACGTCCGCCGTGATCTCGCCTTGATCGACCGCCGCTTCCACCTGCGCGCCGTCGACGTCCAGCGTCCACAACGTGCGCGTGAAATCGGTGCGAAAGAGCGGAATCAGCGTCGCGGCCGCGCCGGACAGCGCCGTCGACACGCCCGCTTCGTCGCACTCGTGCAGCAGCCGGTCGATTTCGAGCGCCTCGCCCGCGACCGGTATTTCCCACTCGTGGCGCGCGTGCAGACCGTTCACCGACACACCCACCGTCTTGAACGTCTGCAACCAGCCTTCGGGCGCGCGGCGCAGGCGCAGCGCGCTTTTCGCACGCGCGAGCGCGAGCTGCGGCGTGTCGAAATAGATGTTTTCGAGCCGGATCGGATGACCCGGCGCGCCCGCGCGCGTCTCGAAGAAACGCAGCGCCGCCGCGACCTGGTCCTGCGGCAGCGCGAGCTTGATTTCGCGTTCGATACCCATGTCGCTACGCGCTCAGAAGAACATGCGCGCGAGTTCCACGCCGGGTTGTTCCGCGCGCATGAACGCCTCGCCGACGAGGAACGTATGCACGGACAGCGCGCGCATCTTCTCGACATCGGCGCGCGACAGAATGCCTGATTCCGTCACCACGATGCGGTCCTCGGGCACGTCGTCGAGCATGCCGATGGTGGTTTGCAGCGTGGTTTCGAAGGTGCGCAGATTGCGGTTGTTGATACCGATGAGCGGCGTCTTCAGCGTGAGCGCGTGATCGAGTTCCGCGCGGTCGTGCACTTCGACGAGCACCGCGAGACCGAGCGAATGCGCGAGCGCTTCGAGGTCGCGCATCTGAGCCGGTTCGAGCGCGGCGGCGATCAGCAGGATCGCGTCGGCGCCCATCGCGCGCGCTTCGACGATCTGGTACGGATCGACGATGAAGTCCTTGCGCAGCACCGGCAGGTCGCACGCGGCGCGCGCGGCTTGCAGATAGGCGACGCTGCCCTGGAAGAACTGCACGTCGGTGAGCACGGAGAGGCACGCTGCGCCGTGACCGGCGTACGAGCGCGCGATTTCGGCGGGGTCGAAGTGTTCGCGCAGCACGCCTTTCGACGGGCTGGCCTTCTTCACTTCGGCGATCACGGCCGCCTGGCCGTTCTCGTGTTTCGCGCGCAGCGCGCCGACGAAGTCGCGCAGATCGCGCGTGCTCGCCGCGAGACGCAGCTCTTCGAGCGGGGCGCTCTGTTCCGCCGCGCGCACTTCTTCGCGCTTCACGGCGATGATTTTTTCGAGGATGTCGCTCATGGTTTCAACACAAATCGGGCTAAAAACGGTGCAGGATCAGCGCCTTATCGACGCGAATCACGCACGCTTGAACTGTTGCGTGAAGCGTACCAGTTCGTCGACTTTGGCGCGCGCGCGGCCGCTGGCGAGCGTTTCGCGCGCGAGCGCGATGCCGTCGGCGATCGAGTTCGCGACGTTGGCCGAGTAGAGCGCGGTGCCCGCGTTCAACGTGACGATCTCGCGCGCCGTGCCGGGCTCGTTCGCGAGCGCGCCGAGCAGCATCGCCTTCGATTCGTCGGCGTTCTCGACCTTCAGTGAACGGTTCGACACCATCTGCAGACCGAAGTCTTCCGGATGGATTTCATACTCGCGAATCGCGCCGTCCTTCAACTCGCCGACCAGCGTGGCCGCGCCGAGCGAGACCTCGTCCATGCCGTCCTTGCCGTACACCACGAGCACGTGCTTTGCGCCGAGGCGCTGCATCACGCGCACCTGAATGCCGACGAGATCCGGATGGAACACGCCCATCAGCTGATTGGGCGCGCCGGCCGGATTCGTGAGCGGGCCGAGGATGTTGAAGATGGTGCGCACGCCCAGTTCGCGGCGCACGGCGGCGATGTTCTTCATCGCCGGATGATGGTTGGGCGCGAACATGAAGCCCATGCCCGTTTCGGCGATCGACGCGGCCACCTGATCCGGCTGCAGGTCGATGTTCACGCCGAGCGCTTCGAGCACGTCCGCGCTGCCCGACTTGCTCGACACGCCGCGATTGCCGTGCTTCGCGACCTTCGCGCCCGCCGCCGCGACGACGAACATCGACGCCGTGGAGATATTGAAGGTGTGCGAGCCGTCGCCGCCGGTGCCGACGATGTCGATGAAATTCGAGTTGTCTTTCACCTCGACGTGATTCGCGAATTCGCGCATCACGGTCGCGGCCGCCGCGATCTCGCCGATGGTTTCCTTCTTCACGCGCAGACCGGTGATGATGGCCGCCGAGAGCACGGGCGAGAGCTCGCCGCGCATGATCATGCGCATCAGATGCAGCATCTCGTCGTGAAAAATCTCGCGGTGCTCGATCGTGCGTTGCAGCGCTTCCTGCGGGGTAATGGACATGATGCTCGCCTCCGTATCAAGCGCTTTGAGTCTGCTTCAGGAAATTCTCGAACAGCGCGTGGCCGTGTTCCGAGAGGATCGATTCCGGATGGAACTGCACGCCTTCGACCGCGAGTTCGCGGTGGCGCACGCCCATGATTTCGCCGTCCTCGGTCCATGCGGACACTTCGAGACAATCGGGCAGCGACTCGCGCTCGATCGCGAGCGAGTGATAGCGCGTGACGTTGAAGTGCTTCGGCAGATCGGCGAACACGCCCTTGCAGTCGGTTTCGATCTGGCTGACCTTGCCGTGCATGATGGTTTTCGCGCGCACGACGCGGCCGCCGAACGCCTCGCCGATCGCCTGATGGCCGAGGCACACGCCGAGAATCGGCGTCTTGCCGGCGAATTCGCGCAGCACGTCGAGCGTGATGCCCGCGTGCTGCGGATTGCTCGGTCCCGGCGAGAGGCAGATGCGCTTCGGCTTGAGCGCCTTGATCTCGTCGATGCTGATTTCGTCGTTCCGATACGTGCGGACGTCTTCGCCGAGTTCGCCGAAGTACTGGACGATGTTGTAGGTAAACGAATCGTAGTTGTCGATCATGAGCAACATGGTCTATCTCCGCTCAGAAGTCGCTGTCGAGGCCGTCCTGCACCTGCTCGGCGGCGCGCAGCACGGCGCGCGCCTTGTTTTCCGTTTCTTGCCATTCGGACTCGGGCACCGAATCGGCAACCACGCCGGCCGCGGCCTGCACGTACAGATTGCCGTTGTGGATCACGCCCGTGCGGATCGTGATCGCCAGATCCATCTCGCCGTTGAACGAGAGGTAGCCGACCGCGCCGCCGTAGAGGCCGCGCTTCACCGGTTCGAGTTCGTCGATGAGTTCCATCGCGCGCACCTTCGGCGCACCCGAGAGCGTGCCGGCCGGGAAGGTCGCGCGCAGCACGTCGAAGTTGCTCACGCCGGGCTTGAGCTTGCCTTCCACCGAACTCACGATGTGCTGCACGTGCGAGTATTTTTCGATGATCATCTGATCGGTCACGACCACCGAGCCAATTTCCGCGATGCGGCCCACGTCGTTGCGCGCGAGGTCGATCAGCATGACGTGCTCGGCGATTTCCTTCGGGTCGTTGAGCAGTTCGGTCGCGAGTTCGGCGTCGCGCTCGGGCGTGTTGCCGCGCGGTCGCGTGCCCGCGAGCGGACGGATCGTCACGATGCGGTCTTCGCCGCGCTGCTCCTGACGCACCAGGATTTCCGGCGACGCGCCCACCACGTGGAATTCGCCGAAGTTGTAGTAGTACATGTACGGCGACGGGTTCAGCGAACGCAGCGCGCGATAGAGCGACAGCGGATTGTCGCGATACGGCTTGGTCAGACGCTGGCCCACCTGCACCTGCATCAGCTCGCCCGCGGCGATATATTCCTTGGCCTTGCGCACGGCCGCGAGGTAATCGTCCTTCTTGAACTCGCGGAACGTTTCGGTGCGCACGCTCGCGCTCGTGACCGGCGGCTGCACCGTCGCGCGCAGACGCTGCTTGAGTTCGCGCAGGCGCAGTTTCGCCTTCGTGTACGCCTCGGGCGTTTGCGGATCGGCGTAGACGATCAGGTAGAGCTTGCCCGCGAGATTGTCGATCACCGCGACTTCCTCGGCGAGCAGCAGCTGGATGTCGGGCAGGCCGAGATCGTCGGGCGGGCAGGTGTCGGCGAGCTTCTTCTCGATGTAGCGCACCGCGTCGTAGCCGAAGTAGCCGGCGAGGCCGCCGCAGAAGCGCGGCAGGCCGGGACGCTGCGCGACCTTGAAGCGCGACTGGTATTGCGCGATGAATTCGAGCGGATCGCCGTCGTGCGTTTCGATCACCTGGCCGTCGCGCACGACTTCCGAGATGCCGTTCTTCACCCGCAGCAGCGAGCGCGCCGGCAGGCCGATGAACGAGTAGCGCCCGAACCGCTCGCCGCCGACGACGGATTCGAGCAGAAAGGAGTTGGCGCCGCCGCGCTCGGGCTGCGCGAGCTTCAGATACAGCGAAAGCGGCGTTTCCAGATCGGCGAGTGCTTCGGCGATCAGCGGGATGCGGTTGTAGCCCTCGTTGGCGAGAGACTGGAATTCGAGTTCGGTCATGTTCCGATCCTGTTCGTGCTGCCGGTCGCGGCGTGTGTGCGGGCCCAGTGCGGCTCAAATAGGGGCGCGCGGTGAACGCGAAGGCGTCTGTTTTGAGTGCGGGTTGGCCGCTGGCGCTCGCTCGTGCGGCCCGCGGACGCACAAGGCGCTTGCCGGGCCGGCGTGCGGACGATCGGGGCGGTGCGTGACGTAGGCGCTGGCGGCCCGGCATGCGACGAATCGACATGCAAGGATCGCGACAGCCCACGGCAAGACCCGCCGACGGTTGACCGCAACAGTTTAGAGACGAGACACGCGCGAGAGCGCAGCGAAGTAAAAAACGGAGCTGAAGGGAGAGCGAACTTGAGACAAGCGCGCCGCTTCAGCGAACCTCGAGTGAGGTTAGCGCGACCAGCGACGCCAGGGCCAGGCTCCCCGGTCGATGCTGCTCAGACTCCGTTTTTTATTCAGAAACATGAGGATAGTTGACGTTCAGTAGAGAACTTAAGTCAGATCATTGTGCGCTGCGACCGCCTTGGCGGCGTCGAGCAGCGTGGCAACTATACCATCCGACTCAATTTTTTGTACAGGTTGGCCGTGGTTGTAGCCATAAGGCACCGTGAGCGTGGCCATGCCGGCCGCGCGGCCCGCGATCGCATCGTTCTCCGAATCGCCGATCGCCACGGCCGACGCCGGATTCACGCCGAGACGCTCGCACGCCGTGAGCATGGGCAGCGGGTCGGGCTTTTTCTTCGGCAGGCTGTCGCCGCCCAGCACGACCTCGAAATAGGGCGAGAGGCCGTATTGCTGGAGCAACTCGACGGCGAAGCGGTGCGGCTTGTTCGTCACGCACGCGAGCTTGATGCCCTGGGCGCGCAGCGCGGCGAGGCCCACTTCCACGTCCGGGTACAGATGCGTGTGGCGGCCGTTGATCTTCGCGTACTCGTCCTGGTAGAGGGCAAGCGCTTCGTCGAAACGCGCCTGGGCGTCGTCCGCGGCAAAGCGCGGAGCGAGCACGCTCTTGATCAGATGCTCCGAGCCTTTGCCCACGTAGCCCATGACTTCTTCGCGCGTGGTTTCCTCGGCGTCGAACTGGGCGAGCATGCCGTTCAGGCCTGCCGCGAAGTCGTCGGCGGTGTCGACCATGGTGCCGTCGAGGTCGATCAGCGCCGCCTCGATGCGCGGCGCGGTGAATTTGACGGCCTTGAACGGGGCGCTCATTGCGCGCCGGCCTTCGCGCTGGCGAGCTGCGCGCGCATCTGGTCGATCACGGCCTTGTAGTCGGGCTTGCCGAAGATGGCCGAGCCGGCCACGAAGGCGTCCGCGCCCGCTGCCGCGATTTCGGCGATGTTGTCGATCTTCACGCCGCCGTCCACTTCGAGGTGGATCTCGCGGCCGGTGCGTTCGTTGTAGGCGTCGATCTTCGCGCGCGCCTCGCGCAGCTTGTTGAGCGCCTCGGGAATGAACGACTGGCCGCCGAAGCCCGGATTCACCGACATGATCAGCACGAGGTCGACCTTGTCCATCACGTGGTCGAGATAGTTCAGCGGCGTGGCCGGGTTGAAGACGAGGCCGGCCTTGCAGCCGTGGTCGCGGATGAGCGACAGGGTGCGGTCGATGTGGTCCGAGCCTTCCGGGTGGAAGCTGATGAGGTTCGCGCCGGCCTTGGCGAAGTCGGGCACGATGCGGTCGACCGGGCGCACCATCAGATGCACGTCGATGGGCACGTCCACGTGCGGGCGGATCGCCTCGCACACCAGCGGGCCGATGGTGAGGTTCGGCACGTAATGGTTGTCCATCACGTCGAAGTGGATCCAGTCGGCGCCGGCGGCGACGACGTTGCGGACTTCTTCGCCAAGACGCGAGAAGTCGGCGGACAGAATACTGGGGGCAATTCGGAATTGCGTCATGGCGGTAAGCGGAAATTAGACGGAAAAACCGTATTTTAGCGTTAGCGCGCGCTGGCGGACGTCGGCCGGACGCACGTTGGCCATCCGGCCAGGACCCGCTGGCATCGGCTTGCGGCGGTTGCGGGGGTCTGCCGCATCAAGCAGAATGCAATTTCATGCGGCCCGCCGCGCCGGCGGCGCTTGAACACCTTGCGCCGCGTAAGTATTTGTGACCCCGGGCGTGCGACAACAGCGGGCCTGAACAGGGATTGGAAAGAGGATGAGTCAGTACGAATTTAGCGTGACGTCGCAGGTGCGCTACCTGCCCGAAGAGTCGGATCCCGAGCGCCGGCAATATGCGTTTGCGTACACGTTGACCATCCGCAACACCGGCCAGGTGAGCGCGCAGCTGATCGCGCGCCACTGGATCATTACCGACAGCGACGAGAAGGTTCAGGAAGTGAAGGGGCTGGGCGTGGTCGGCCATCAGCCGCTGCTCAAGCCGGGCGAGCAATTCGAATATACGAGCTGGGCGATGATCGCCACGCCCGTCGGTACCATGCGCGGCGCGTACTTCTGCGTGGCGGAAGACGCCGAGCGCTTCGAAGCGCCGGTTGCCGAGTTCGTGCTGCGCATGCCGCGCACGCTGCACTGACTTCCGTTGAACCGTTCCCCGATTTCGCGGTCTGCTAGTCCTGACGTTCGTCGTGAGACACGTGCGGGGCGCGCTTCTGCTTTTTCCTGCCCGACGCGGTCCACACGACGATGAAAATCAGCAGGAACAGCGCGAGCAGCGCTTCCAGACCAAACATGAGCATCGGGTATTCGTCGAGCAGATCAGACATGGCGGCATCCATCGAGAGCAAATATTGTATGCGTGTTTCCGCGCGCTTTTCCGCGCTGATGCCGGGATTAACGGCGCTGCGCGACGGTGTGCGACGCGGTTTCGGGCGCATCGGCGGCCTGATCGGCGCCGCATCGCTGGCGGCGCTGCTGGCCGCGTGCGGCGGGCCGAGCTACGTGCGCACCACGCCGCCCAAGGGTTCGCCCACGCTGCCTTCGCAGCTCGCGGCGCAGCGGCTCACTCCGGTTGCGTGGCAGCAGGTGCCCGGCTGGCAGGACGATTCGCTGATCGGAGCGACGGCCGCACTGCGCGCGAACTGCACGCGCCTTGCCCGCGAACCGCGCTGGCAGCGCGCCTGCGCGGCGGCTTCGCAACTCGACGACCTCGACGCATCCGGCGCGCGCGCGTTCTTCGAGTCGTACTTCACGCCCTACCAGTTCGCCAATAACGACGGCACGCTCGACGGCCTCGTCACCGGCTACTACGAGCCGCTGCTGCGTGGCTCGCGCACGCGTCACGGCATCTATCAGACTGCGTTGTACCGCTGGCCATCCGGCTATCGCGCGGGCGCCGCGCTGCCGCCGCGCGCGCAACTCGAACGCGCGGGTGTGCTGAACGGCAACGAACTCGTCTGGGTCGACGACCCGATCGAGGCGTTCTTCCTGCAGGTGCAGGGCTCGGGCCGCATCGTCATGGAAGACGGCAGCGTGATGCGCGTGGGCTTCGGCGGCACCAACAATCAACCGTACAAGTCGATCGGCCGCTGGTTGCTCGATCGCGGCGAACTCACGCCCGCGCAGGCCACGATGCAGGGCATCAAGGCATGGGCTCGCGCGAATCCGACGCGCGTCGACGCGCTGCTCGACACCAATCCGCGCTTCGTGTTCTTCCGCGAGATGCCGTCGGGGGAAAGCTCGCCGCAGGGCGGCGCCGACGGCCCGATCGGTGCGCTCGGCGTGCCGCTCACGCCGGAGCGCTCGATCGCGGTCGATCCGTCGTCGATCCCGCTCGGGACGCCGGTGTTCCTGACGACCACGCGTCCGCTCACCAATACGCCGCTGAACCGGCTTGTGTTCGCGCAGGACACCGGGTCGGCGATCAAGGGCGGCGTGCGCGCCGACTATTTCTGGGGTCTCGGCGACGATGCCGGCGATCTCGCGGGCAAGATGAAACAGGGCGGCCGCATGTGGCTGCTGTTCCCGAACTCGTAAGCGTCGCGGTGCTTGAGTGCATGAAAAAAGCCGGCTGAATCAGCCGGCTTTTTTATTGGCTAAGCGTATCGTTTTGCGCACTCACCTGTGCTCATTCGCGCTAATTTGCGCTCACTTGGGCCGCTTGTCGATCACGCGCTTCGCTTTGCCGACCGAACGCTCGATGCCGTTCACGTCGAGCACGTTGATCTTCGCCGTCACGCCGATCAGCGATTTGATGTCGTACGCGAGTGCCTTGGCGGCGGCATCCAGCGCGCCGTAGTCGGGCGCGGTTTCGGGACACGGCTCGCAGTTCAGCGTCATGACATCCATCGGACCTTCCTTTGTGAGGACAATCTGATAGTGCGGGGCGAGCGCGGGCTGCTTGAGCAGCAGTTCCTCGATCTGCGTGGGGAACACGTTCACGCCGCGGATGATCAGCATGTCGTCGGAGCGACCGGTGATCTTTTCCATGCGGCGCATCGTGCGCGCCGTGCCGGGCAGAAGCCGCGTGAGGTCGCGCGTGCGATAACGCACGATCGGCAGCGCTTCCTTGGTGAGCGAGGTGAAGACAAGTTCGCCGAATTCGCCGTCGGGCAGCACTTCGCCGGTTTCCGGGTCGATGATCTCGGGGTAGAAATGGTCTTCCCAGATGGTCGGGCCATCTTGCGTTTCGGCGCACTCGGAGGCGACGCCCGGCCCCATCACTTCGGACAGACCGTAGATGTCGACGGCTTTGATGCCCATGCGCTTTTCGATGGCCGCACGCATGTCGTTGGTCCACGGCTCCGCGCCGAAGATGCCGATGCGCAGCGACGAGCTTGCCGGGTCCATGCCCTGGCGCTCCATTTCGTCGGCGATCGCGAGCATGTAGCTCGGCGTGACCATGATGATGTCGGGCCGGAAGTCCTGAATCAGTTGCACCTGCTTTTCGGTCTGGCCGCCGCCGAACGGAATGACCGTGAGGCCCGCGCGCTCCGCGCCGTAATGCGCGCCGAGACCGCCCGTGAACAGGCCATAGCCGTAACTCACGTGCACCTTGTCGCCGCGCCGCGCGCCCGCCGCGCGCACCGAACGCGCGACCAGATTCGCCCAGGTGTCGATGTCCTTGGCGGTGTAACCGACCACGGTCGGCTTGCCGGTTGTCCCCGACGACGCATGAATGCGCGAGACCTGCTCCTGCGGCACCGCGAACATCCCGAACGGGTAGCTGTCGCGCAGATCCTTCTTGGTCGTGAACGGAAAGCGCGCGAGATCGGCGAGCGACTTGAGTTCGGAGGGGTGAACACCCGCATCGTCGAACTTGCGGCGATAGACCGGCGAGTTCTCATACGCGTGGTTCAGCGACCATTTCAGCCGTTCGAGCTGAAGCGCCGCGAGTTCGTCGCGGCTGGCCGTTTCGATAGGCTCGAGCGGCAGCGGGTTAGTCATCGATGTCTCCAGTTGCTTTAGATATGAATGCGGTGCGGGCGAGTTGGCGAGATGCGTCACGCCTCGACAGGAATCACGTTGCCGCGAATCTGCGCGGATTTGCCTCTGAACATGGCGACGGTTTCGCCGGCGCGATTCGTCACGCGGATGTCGTAGATGCCGTTGCGGCCGGACATCACCTGTTCGACGGCTTCGGCGGTGAGCTGGTCGTCGGGCTGCACGGGGCGCAGGAATTCGATCGAACAGCCGGAGGCGACCGTGTTGATGTTGTACGAGTTGCAGGCGAACGCGAAGGTCGAATCGGCCAGCGTGAAGATCAGGCCGCCGTGGCAGATCTGATGGCCGTTGAGGAATTCGGGCCGCACGGACATGCGCAGACGCGCGTAGCCGGCGCGCACCTCGAGCAATTCCATGCCGAGGGCGCGGCTGCAACCGTCAGCCTCGTACATGGCCTGCGCGGTGGCGCGGGCCAGTTCGTCGGGCGTCATGTCGCCGGGCGTGTGCGTGGAGATCGACGCGGTCATATCAACGGCCCTCGAAGCGCGGTGCGCGTTTCTCGATGAAGGCCTGCACGCCTTCCGCGTAGTCGTGGGACGCGCCCAGTTCGCGTTGCAGATCGCGTTCGAGATCGAGTTGCTGATCGAGCGTGTTGGTGACCGACGCACGCAGCGCCTCGCGCGTGGCGACGATGGCGCGCGTGGGCTGCTTCGCGAGTTGCGCGGCGAGCGCGGCAGCGGTGGCGGCGAGTTCGGCGTCGTCGGTGACTTGCCAGACGAGGCCCCAGCTTTCCGCCTTGTCGGCGCTCAGTTTGTCGCCGGTCATGGCGAGACCGAGTGCGCGCGCCATGCCCACGCGCTGCGGCAGGAACCACGTGCCGCCCGAATCGGGCACGAGGCCGATCTTCACGAAGGCCTGAATGAAGCTCGCGGAGTGCCCGGCCAGTACGAGGTCGCATGCGAGCGCGAGATTCGCGCCTGCGCCCGCCGCGGTGCCGTTGACGGCGGCGATCACGGGCATCGGCAGCGCCTGGAGACGTTTGATCAGCGGATTGAAGTACTCGTCGATGAGCGCGCCGAGGTCGGTCATCGCGCCGGGCGTGAAGTCGAGGTCGGCGAGATCCTGGCCCGCGCAGAAGCCGCGGCCCGCGCCGGTGAGCACGAGCGCGCGCGCGCCGGCGCTTTCGACTTCGTCGAGTGCCGCTGCGAGCTCGCGGTGCATGGCGCGCGTGAAGCTGTTGAGCTTGTCCGGGCGGCTCAGCGTGACGGTGGCCACGCGCGTGGTTGCGTCGATCTCGACGCGGATCGCTTCAAAGGGCATCAGTCGTCTCCTCCATGCCTGCTTTTCGGGGCTTCTGGGCCCCGCCGCGCGGTGCCGCCCGGCGGGTTGCTGTGCCGCTACTGCTGTGCTGTTGCTGTGGCGATGACGAGCGCTGTCAGACGCGCTCGATGGCCAGCGCGATACCCTGGCCGACGCCGATACACATTGTGCACAGCGCGTAGCGGCCCTGCGTACGTTTGAGTTGATGCAGCGCCGTGGTCACGAGCCGCGCGCCCGATGCGCCGAGCGGGTGACCGAGCGCGATCGCGCCGCCGTTCGGGTTCACGCGCGGATCGTCGTCGGCGATGCCGAGTGCGCGCAGCACGGCGAGGCCTTGCGACGCGAACGCTTCGTTGAGCTCGATCACATCGAACTGGTCGATCGTCATGCCGAGCTGCGCCAGCAGTTTCTGCGTGGCGGGCGCGGGGCCGATGCCCATGATGCGCGGCGCGACGCCGGCGGTTGCCATGCCGAGCACGCGCGCGCGGCGGCGCAGACCATACTGGTTGGCCGCTTCCTCATTGGCCAGCAGCAGCGCGCAGGCGCCGTCGTTGACGCCCGAAGCGTTGCCCGCGGTGACCGTGCCGTCCGGCTTCACCACGCCCTTGAGCTTGCCGAGCGATTCGAGCGAGGTCTCGCGCGGATGCTCGTCGAGCGCGACGCGCACCGGATCGCCTTTCTTCTGCGCAATTTCGACCGCGACGATTTCCTGCGCGAGCGTGCCGTCCTTCTGCGCGCGCGCGGCCTTTTGCTGGCTGCGTAGCGCGAAAGCGTCCTGATCGGCGCGGCTGATGCTGAATTCCTCGGCGACGTTTTCCGCCGTCTCGGGCATCGAATCGACACCATATTGCTGCTTCATCAGCTTGTTGACGAAACGCCAGCCGATGGTGGTGTCGTAAATGTTCGCCTCGCGCGCGAACGCGGACGCGGCTTTGCCCATGACGAAGGGGGCGCGCGTCATGCTTTCCACGCCGCCCGCGATCATGAGGCGCGCTTCGCCGGCCTTGATCGCGCGCGCGGCGCTGCCGACGGCGTCGAGGCCCGAGCCGCACAGGCGGTTGAGCGTGCCGCCGGGTGCTTCGGTGGGCAGACCCGCGAGCAGCGCGGCCATGCGCGCGACGTTGCGGTTGTCTTCGCCGGCCTGGTTGGCGCAGCCGTACAGGATGTCGTCGAGCGCGCGCCAGTCCACGCCGGGATTGCGCTCGACGAGCGCGCGGATGGGCACGGCGGCGAGGTCGTCGGCGCGCACGTCCTTCAAGGCGCCGCCGTAGCGGCCAAACGGGGTGCGAATCGCGTCGCAGATATAGGCTTCGGTCATCTCAGGTTCCGGCGGCACGGGCGCGGAATGCGCCCATGCCTTGCATGCTAGAGGGTCGGACAGTTGTGCGCTATTCGGCCAGATGGCCTAGGCCGTTCAGCCGACTGCAACGGGCGCCGCTTTCGGTTCAACATGAACGCGGCTCTGAACCACGCGGAAGCGGTTCGCCACGAACGCGGCGTCGGCCAGCGCGGCATTCGCGGCAGGATTCGCGCCGGTGCCGTGGAAGTCCGAGAACGCCGCCGACTGATTGACGAACACGCCGCCGGTCAGATTGATCGACAGCGCCACGCCTCCGGTGATCGCCGCTTCGTGGGCGGCTTCGATCACTGCGTCGCTCGTGCTGTAGACGGAGAGCGTCAGCGCGCCGTGATCGCGCGCGGTCATACCGGCGAGTTCGAGCGACTGGGCGGTGGAGTCGGTCGCAATCACGAACGAGATCGGGCCGAACCATTCGCGCGTGATCGTGGCGGCGTCGCGGCCCGCATCGAGTGCGAGCACGAGCGGCGTGCGCACGCGTGCGCCGGGGAATTGCGGGTGATCGAGCGTCTGGCTGTCGGCGAGCACGGTGCCCAGCTTGCGGGCTTCGTCGACGCGAGCGGTCACGCTGTCGTTCTGGATCGCGCCGAGCACTTCGACGGCACGCGCCGGATCGGCCACGAATTTCGTGACCGCGCCCGCGATCGCCTGCGCGACCTGATCGAAGCTCATGTGGCCTTCGGCGGTCTCGATGCCGTCGCGCGGCACGTAGATGTTCTGCGGGGCCGTGCACATCTGGCCCGAGTAGAGCGAGAGCGAGAAGGCGATGTTGCGCGCGGCGGCCTTCAGATCGCTCACCGAGTCGATCACGATCTGGTTCACGCCGGCCTTCTCGGTGTAGACCTGGGCCTGATGCGCGTGCTGTTCGAGCCAGTCGCCGTTCTGCGTGCTGCCGGTGAAGTCAATCAGCTTGATTTCGGGGCGCACGGCGAGTTGCTGGACGAGTGCGCCGTCGTTGGGATCGGTGGCGAGCAGCGTGACGACGTTCGGATCGAAGCCGGCTTCACGCAGGACTTCGCGCGCAATGCGCACCGTGATCGCGAGCGGCAGGATCGCACCCGGATGCGGCTTGACGATCACCGTGTTGCCCGTAGCCAGATCGGCGAACAGGCCCGGATAGCCGTTCCAGGTCGGGAACGTGCAGCAGCCGAGCACGAGGCCCGTGCCGCGCGGCACCACCGTGAAGCGCTTTTGCATCGCGAGCGGCGGGTTCTTGCCCTGCGGCTTTTCCCAGTGCGCATCGGCGGGAATGCGGCGCAGCTGGTCCCACGCGTAAGTCACCGCTTCGAGTGCGCGGTCCTGCGCATGCGGGCCGCCCGCCTGGAACGCCATCATGAACGCCTGACCCGTCGTGTGCATCACGCTGTAGGCAATCTCGAAGCTCGCGCGATTCAGGCGTTCGAGAATTTCGAGGCTCACGCCCACCCACGCTTTCGGGCCGGCGGCGCGCCAGTCGCGCTGGGCGTGCTGTGCAGCGTCGATCAACTGGTCGGGCGTCGACTTCGGATAGCGCGCGCCCAAGGCGAAACCGAACGGCGAAGCCTCGTTGCCGACGGTTTCGGCGCTGGCGGGCTGGTCGAGTTCGAACGTCTGATTCAGGTGCGCCTTGAACGCGGCTTCGCCATCTGCGCTGGCGGTTTCCCCGTACACTTTGGGGCTCGGCATTTCGGCGAACGGGCTCCAGTAGCCGCGCGTCTCGATGGCGGCCAACGCCTTCTGCAGCAGGCCTTCGTGCTTGTCGAAAAACGGATGTGTCATGGCTCGACTTGAATTGAGGGGTTGGATAAGGCCCGCGCCAATTAATTGACCGACCGGTTGGTTGGCAAATGTTAGCATTAGTCAAACTTCGGCGTAAAAGAAATTTTTGAGGACTTTTCTATGACAGAAGGAGGCGGTATGGGGTACGAAAACATCCTGGTCGAGACGCGCGGCAAAGTCGGTCTCGTCACGTTGAACCGGCCGAAAGCGCTGAACGCGCTCAACGACGCCTTGATGGACGAACTGGGCACGGCGCTCAAAGCGTTCGACGCGGACGAGAACATCGGCGCGATCGTTATTACGGGGAGCGAGAAGGCGTTCGCGGCGGGCGCGGACATCGGCATGATGGCGACCTATAGCTTCATGGATGTCTATAAGGGTGACTACATCACGCGCAACTGGGAGACGATCCGCTCGATCCGCAAGCCGATCATTGCGGCGGTGGCGGGTTTCGCGCTGGGCGGCGGCTGCGAGCTGGCGATGATGTGCGACATGATTTTCGCCGCCGATACGGCGAAGTTCGGTCAGCCGGAGATCAAGCTAGGCGTGATTCCGGGTGCGGGCGGGACGCAGCGTCTGCCGCGCGCGGTATCGAAGGCGAAAGCGATGGATCTATGTTTGACGGCGCGCATGATGGATGCGGCGGAAGCGGAGCGTGCGGGACTCGTGTCGCGCGTGATTGCGGCGGCCGATCTGCTCAACGAAGCGATTGCGGCTGCGACCACGATCTGCGAATACTCGCTACCCGCGGTGATGATGGCCAAGGAGGCGGTGAACCGCGCTTACGAGACGACGTTGGCCGAAGGCGTGCACTTCGAGCGTCGGCTCTTCCATTCGCTGTTTGCGACGGAAGATCAGAAGGAGGGGATGGCGGCGTTCGTGGAGAAGCGCAAACCCGCGTTCAAGAACAAGTAAGGGTGGGTGGCAAGCAGTTTGGCGCCCCAGTTTGGCGCCCGATTGGGTCCGGTGGCGGAATTATTTTCCGCCACCCCTTGCGCCTTACCTCAGTGGGCGCTAAGATTCGCCCCCTTCGCTGCACGCAACAAGCAACACGCCACAGCGAAGCCCGCGACGAAACGAGCGGGTTCGCAGGATCAACAAGCTTTTAAACGGTAACGTAAAAAAAGAAGTTGACGAAACGAAAAAGAGACTTCATAATCTCGTTTCTGTGCTGCTGACGCAGCAACGCAGCAAACGCCGGGTAGT
>NZ_JAWRWY010000019.1:0-182518 GCF_046535315.1 Paraburkholderia sp. SIMBA_027 | reverse complement strand
CCGCCACCTTCGCGAGCGAACCACCGAACTTGCCTACCGCGGTGCGGGCGGCCGAAACGATCACAATCTCAGTCATTTTCAGTTCCTCCGGGCGGCGCGATTCTGCGAGAGACGCACACCCAGTCAAGTTAAAAATCCGTCAATTTCCTTGCGTGCCCGCGCGCGTATGTATTATTCGCGCTGCTGCACATAGCGGCCCGGCGCGGGCTCGATTTCCGGAAACTCCGCGGAGCCCGCCTGCGCGCGCGGCTTGACCTTCTTGCCGCCGAACTGGTCGAGCCATTCGGCCCACGTGGGCCACCAACTGCCCGGCTGCTCCGTCGCCTCGCCGAACCAGTCGTCCGCCTCCTCGGGCAGATGTTTGGCGTCGGTTTCGAAGCTCCAGAAACTACGCTTGTTCTTCGAGGGCGGATTGATCACGCCCGCGATGTGCCCCGACGCGCCCAGCACGAACTTGAGCGGCCCCGAGAGCAGCGGCACCGAGGC
Source organism: Paraburkholderia sp. SIMBA_027 (assembly GCF_046535315.1). NCBI lineage: Bacteria > Pseudomonadati > Pseudomonadota > Betaproteobacteria > Burkholderiales > Burkholderiaceae > Paraburkholderia > Paraburkholderia sp. SIMBA_027. The sequence goes on along the minus strand of NZ_JAWRWY010000019.1, from coordinate 182,032 downwards.
ATACGCCGTGCGCCACGGCACGATGTGATCCTCGCGCGAGCCGTAGATGAACGTGGGCACGTCGATGCGCGAAAGGTCCACTTCCTCGCCGCACACCGTCAGCGCGCCCGGCTCGCGGAGTTTGTTTTCCAGATACGTATTGCGCAGATACCACGCATACATCGGACCGGGCAAGCTCGTCGAGTCGCTGTTCCAGTAGAGCAGATCGAACGCAGCGGGCGTGCGGCCCTTGAGATAATTGTCGACGACGTAATTCCAGACGAGATCGTTCGGACGCAGGAACGAGAACGTGTTGGCGAACTCCATGCCGCGCATGAGGCCCGGCGTGCCGCCGTTCTTGCCGCCGATGGTCTGCTCGCGCATCTGCACGTGCGCCTCGTCGACGAACACGTCGAGCACGCCGGTGTCGGTGAAATCGAGCATGGCCGTGAGCAGCGTCATCGACGCTGCCGGATGTTCGCCGCGCGCCGCCGCGACGGCCAGCGCCGTGGCGAGCAGCGTGCCGCCCACGCAGAAGCCGAGCGTGTTGATCTGCTCGCGGCCGCTGATGCTGCGCACCGTGTCGATGGCGCGCAGCACGCCGTCTTCGATGTAGTCGTCCCAGTCCTTGTCGGCAATGGACGCGTCGCCGTTGTGCCAGGACACGAGGAACACCTGCTGCCCCTGCTCGAGCGCGTATGCGACGAGCGAGTTCTCGGGCTGCAGGTCAAGGATGTAGAACTTGTTGATGCACGGCGGCACGATCAGCAGCGGCCGTTCGCGCACGGTCGGCGTGCGCGGCTTGTATTGAATCAGCTGGAACAGCGCGTTCTCGTAGACGACCGAGCCTTCGGTATTCGCGAGATTACGGCCGACCACGAAGCGCGATTCGTCGGTTTGCGAGATCTTGCCGCGCGTCATGTCGCCGAGCATATTCATCACGCCCTGACGCAGGCTTTCGCCGTGACTTTCGAGCAGCGCGTTCTGCGCTTCGGGATTCAGTGCGAGAAAGTTGCTGGGCGACGCCGCAGCAGTCCATTGCTGCACGACGAAGCGGATGCGCTCGCGCGTTTTCGCGTCGGTGTCGAGCGCGTCGACGAGTTCATGCAGATAGCGCGCGTTCAGCAGATACCACGCAGCCGTGAAGGCATACGCCGGCGTGGCCTTCCAGGCCTCGGCGCTGAAGCGGCGGTCCTTGAGTTCGGGTGCCTTGGGCGTGGCCGCCGACGCTTCGCGCAGCAGTTCCATCGCGTCGCGCGAATACTCGGACTGGAGATGCTGCAGCCGCGTGGGTTCGATCGACGCCGTGGGCATCTTGAACGCCTCGAGCGCGCCGAACGGCGCAGCCATGCCCGGGTTCATCGCAGCCGGATTGAACGCCGCGGGATTGAATGCCGAAGCATTAAAGGCAGAAGGATTAAAGGCCGTGGGATTGAACGCCGCGCCGAAGGCCGCATGCAGCGGATTCGCAGCCGCACCGTTGCCCCCGTTCGCGCCCGGCTGAGCCGCCTGGCCCCACTGCTGCGCGCCCGTTTGTTGCGCAGCATTCATGGCGTTGCGCCAGGCCTGCGTCCACGCTTCGAGCATGTGCTGCATACCGGCCGCGTCCGGCGTGAAATTCGGAAAGAAAGACTGTGCACCGTCTGAAGCACCCGCACCCGGGGCCGTCGTGGAACGTTGAGATGCCGTCATGCCTGCTTTTGACCGATGTGTCCCGAAGGACTGGTTGAGAGGCAGGTGGGCCGCGAACGCTGCGCTGCTGCCGTGCGCCTCGTCGCGTCCTGTCCCGTAGGTGAGGGACATTTTTGCTCCCCACTGCAAAGCGTGTCAATGCTTGTTCCCGATTTTGCCGCACTGCGATATTTTTTTTATTATCGTTTTCCCGATGTAATCCTTCGCTTAAATAGCCAACGTAAAGGCGCAATGCGGTGGCGCACAAAAAATCGCCGTGCGCGCAAGTGCTTGCAACGCGCAAGTCGCATCGTCAATTCGATTCGCAACGCATGCTGCGCCGTATGCCGCCAGTTACGGTGCAGCGCAACAAAATACACGGCCAATCGCACATGAAAGCGATAAAGAAAAACGCGCTTCCACCGCGATAAGACTGCGAGGGAAGCGCGTATTCTGTTGACGACGCGGCGTGCCGGATGCCGTTCAGGGCGTGATCCAGATCAGGGCGGCCATGCGGCCCGTAACGGGCTCGCGGCGATACGAGTAGAAGCGCTCGCGATCTGTGAATGTGCACATGTCGCCGCCGCTCGCGTGCGCGATGCCCAGTCCGGCCAGACGCAGGCGCGCGAGCGCCGGGAGATCGGCGAAGAATTTGCCCGGCGCTGCGGCGCGCGGCGCGAATGCGGCGGCGGTTGCAGCGAGCGTCGCGGCGCGTTGTGCGGCGTCGACAGCGTCGGCGTGATTCATGAACGCGTCACGCACGTCTGCCCCCACCTCGAAGGCTTGCGGGCCGATCGACGGACCGAGGTACGCATGCAACGCACGCGTCTCGCAGCCGGCGAGCGCGGCGACGCGGCGCGCCGTCGCTTCGATCACGCCGGCCGCGAGTCCGCGCCAGCCCGCGTGCGCGGCGCCCACCGCGCGCCCGTCGGGATCGCACAGCAGCACCGGCATGCAGTCGGCGACCATCACCGTACAGGCGATGCCGGGCTGATCCGTCACGCTCGCGTCCGCTTCGAGCGGCGTGTCTGCGCGCGCCGCCGCGAGCGCGTCGGCCGCATCCACCACGCGCGGACCGTGAATCTGCTTGAGCCACGCCGCCGGCACGCCCGCATGCGCGAGCAGACGCGCGCGATTGGCTTCGACCTGATCGAGATCGTCGCCCGAACCGCGTCCGAGATTCATGCCGCCGGGCAGATCGACGCCCTCGCCGTTCGCGTCGCCGTGCTCCGACTTCCAGCGCCCGAACGGCGGCTCGCTGACACCGCCGTTACGCGTGGTGACGAAGGCGCGCACGCGCGGCGACGCACGCCAATCCGGATGCAGCAGATCGGCGGCAATCAGTTCCGGGCAGGTCGTCGTCATGCGGGCTTGTCTCCCTTCGTGTGATCGTCGTGATCGTCGTGATCGCTTTCGTCGTCGCTTTCGCCTTCGTCGTGCCCGTCATCCTCGTCGTCGTGGTCATCTGCGTAATCCTCTTCGTTACTGCCGATTACGTAGCCCTCGTCGGTGTAGGCGCTGTCGAACATGTCGTCGAAGCCGTCTTCGTCCTCTTCCGCGCCGAAGCCGAGCGCTTCGATCAGCTCGTCCATGTCGTCCGGCACTTCGGCTCGCCACTGCATCGCGCGGCCCGTGACCGGATGGATGAGCCCGAGGCGCCAGGCGTGCAGCGCCTGACGCGCAAAGCCGTTGGGCAGCGCCGCGACCGAGCGCTTGCCGCGCGCGTGGCCGTAGACCGGATCGCCGAGCAGCGGATGGCCGACAGCCGCGCAATGCACGCGAATCTGGTGCGTGCGGCCGGTCTCCAGATCGCAATGGATCGCGCTGACCGGCTGGTTGTGCCAGAGCGTCTTGTCGATGCGGCGGAAGTGCGTGCGCGCGGGCTTGCCCGACGCGCCCTTCACCACCGCCATGCGCGTGCGTTCGCGCGAATCGCGGCCGATCGGCGCGTCGATCGTGCCGGATTCGGCGATATTGCCCCAGACGAGCGCCAGATAGCGGCGCTTGACCGTGCGCGCCTGCAACTGGCGCACGAGGTCGGTCTGCGCCTCGAGCGTGCGCGCGACGACCATCAGCCCGGAAGTTTCCTTGTCGAGCCGATGCACGATGCCCGCGCGCGGCAGCCCCGCCGCCGCTTCGCCGTAGCGATGCAGCAGGCCGTTGAGAATCGTGCCGCTCCAGTTGCCCGCCGCCGGATGGACGACGAGGCCCGCGGGCTTGTTGATGACGACGATCGCGTCATCTTCGTAAATAATTTCGAGCGGCACCGGCTCGGGCGTGAACGCGAGCTGCTCGGGCAGCAGGTCCGGCACGAGTTCGATCGTCGCGCCAAGCGGCACCGGCTGGCGCACCTTGGCCGGTTTGCCGTCGACCAGCACGCGCTGCGCCTCGATCCAGCTTTGCAGCCGGTTACGCGAAAATTCGGGGAAAACCTTGGCGAGCACCTTGTCGAGACGCTCGCCCGCAAGCTCGTCGGGCACGTCGGCGCGACGCGCTTCCTGCTCCTGCTGAGCCTGACGCGTACGGGGCTTTCCCGCCGGAATACCGCCAGAAATAGCGCCTGAAGCCTCTTCGGAGACGTCTCCGATCAGGTCGTCGTCAAGCGCCTCATTGGCTGCTGCGGCATTGGGGTCATCGCCCAGGCTATAATCGCTGATGCTGTTTTGGGCGCCGGGAGCGCCGGCACCCGGAGTAACTGAACGGGTCATTGAGTCTGGGTCACCTGTGGACCTGAAGCTGGACTGGAAAATGCGAGCCTTGAACACGATTACGAAACTGGCCCAATATGCGGTGGCCCGGAACGCGGCACGAGCACAAACGCTCGGCAAGATTGGCAACATCATTCGCATTGCCGCCTGCGGCGCTGCGATTGCCGCTGTCGCGGCCTGCCACGGCCTGCCGGAAAAGACCGACGAAACGGCAATGTGGAACAACAACAAATTATATACGGAGGCCCAGGACGCGCTGTCCGGCGGCGACTGGGGCAAGTGCGCGAAATATTTCGAGCAGCTCGAAGGTCGCGATCCGTTCGGCCACTTCGCCCAGCAGGCGCAGATCAACGTTGCCTACTGTAACTGGAAGGACAACGAGAACGACGCGGCCGACCAGGCGATCAACCGCTTTATCCAGCTGCACCCGGATCACCCGGACATCGCCTACGCGTACTACCTGAAGGGCATGATCCACTTCAACGACGACCTTGGTCTGTTCGGCCGCTTCTCCGGCCAGGACATGAGCGAGCGCGATCCGAAGTCGCTGCGCGAGTCGTATGACGCGTTCAAGGTGGTCGTCGACAAGTACCCGCAGAGCAAGTACGCCCCCGACGCGGCGCAGCGCATGCGCTACATCGTGAACGCGCTGGCTTCGCACGAAGTGCACGCGGCCGACTACTACTATCGTCGCGGCGCCTACGTGGCGGCCATCAACCGCGCGCAGCTCGCGATCACCGAGTACAAGAGCGCCCCGGCGATCGAAGACGCGCTGCACATCATGATGCTGTCGTACCAGAAGCTCGAGCAGCCGCAACTGGCCGACGACACGCGCCGCGTGCTCGCCGCCACGTTCCCGGACAGCCCGTACATCACGGGTCACGCGCGTCCGACCAAGGGCGACAACAAGTCCTGGTGGCAAGTCTGGTAAGCGCTGTTCAGTCACCGCGCCGGCCGTTATGCGGTCGCCGCGGGCTGAAACAAAAAACGCCACGGTTTTCCGTGGCGTTTTTTATGCGCTCGCGCGGATCAATCGCGCTCGAACAGGGCGATCGATTCGACGTGCGAGGTGTGCGGGAACATGTTCACCACGCCCGCGCCCTTGAGGCGATAACCGGCTTCGTTGACCAGCACGCCCGCGTCGCGCGCCAGCGTCGCCGGACTGCACGACACGTAGACGATGCGCTTGGGCAGCGGACCGTTGCCGCTCTGCGCGATCTCGGCGAGCGCCTGCGACACCGCGAATGCGCCTTCGCGCGGCGGATCGACCAGAAACTTGTCGAAGTGGCCGAGCGCGCGGATATCGTCGGCGGTGACTTCGAACAGGTTGCGGCAGGCGAACGACGTATGACCGTCCACGCCGTTGGCGCGCGCGTTTTCGAGCGCGCGCGTCGTCAACTGCTCGCTGCCTTCGATGCCGACCACCTCGCGCGACAGACGCGCCAGCGGCAGCGTGAAGTTGCCGATCCCGCAGAACAGATCGAGCACGCGGTCGCCCGGCTCGGGCGCGAGCAGACGCAGCGCGCGGCCCACGAGCACGCGGTTGATCTGATGATTGACCTGCGTGAAGTCGGTCGGCTTGAACGGCATGCGGATGTCGAATTCCGGCAGCGTGTAGTCGAGCGGCGTGTCGAGCGGATAGAACGGGAACACCGTCTCCGGGCCCTTCGGCTGCAGCCAGAACTGCACGTTGTGCTCGTCGGCGAATGCGCGCAGCAGATCTTCGTCGGCGGCCGTAATCGGCTCCAGGATGCGCAGCACGAGCGCCGTGACGCTCGAACCGACAGCCAGCTCGATCTGCGGCATGCGATCGCGAATCGACAGCCCTTCCACCAGCTTGCGCAGCGGCACCAGCATCGCCGAAACGTGCTGCGGCAGCACTTCGCAACTCGTCATGTCGGCCACGTAGCTGCTCTTGCGCTCGTGGAAACCGACCAGCACGCCGCCCTTCTTCGGCACGTTGCGCACGGTCAGGCGCGCGCGATAGCGATAACCCCACGACGGCCCGTGAATCGGGCGGAACATCGTTTCTGAACGCACCTTCGAGAGATGCTGAAGATTGTCTTCGAGCACGCGTTGCTTGACGGCGATCTGGGCGCGCACGTCCAGATGCTGCATCGAACAGCCGCCGCATTTGCCGAAGTACGGACATTGCGGCTTGGTGCGGATCGCGCTTTCGCGCAGCACGCTCACGACTTCCGCCTGTTCGAACGTCGGTTTCTTGCGATAGCTCAGATACGTGACGCGTTCGCCCGGCAGTGCGCCCTCGACGAAGATCACCTTGCCCGGCTCGCCCGTTTCGGTGACGGTGCGGCCCACGCCGCGCGCCTCCATATCGAGCGATTCGATTTCGAGAATCGGGGCCTGAGCGACCGAGGCTTCCACGGCGGCGCGCTTGTCGGCGCGGCGTTCGCGTTTGCTGCGCTTCTTCGAGGGCGCGACGGGAAGCGCACCGGCCTGAAGGGGCGCGGCGTGGAGAGTTTCGGCTTGAGGGTCGGGGGCAGCTTGGGACACCAGCGGATTCCTGACAGACAGTGGGGTGGATTTTTTGGGCGAAGGCGAGATTGTAGTCGATTCGGCGGCAGCGGCCTCATGCGCGCCGCGTCGCGCTGCACGGAAATCACGCTAAACGACGCGATCTGCGCCTGCGCCGAGTCTGAAAATCGGACCGCTGCGCTTTCAGATTAGTCTGATGCCCGTGACTGACGCCCGTCAGTACGATGGTTCTTGCGACGTGCCTGCGACGCGCACCGATCTCCAGCGGTTTCCATCGATACCACCCGCAGACTCCGCTTTCTTTCCGTTTGATCTCCGCCCGACTCCATTTTCGCTCGGCGTCTTCGCGCGGCATTTCGGATTCCCGAATAGATCGCTCATCCGGTTTCGGACTCATCTGATGGAAACGGCACGGCGTTCAGCGTACTCGTTGCAGACCCCATCACTATTTTCGACATCGCCATGAAAACCCTGCTTTGCTGCACACTCGGCGCCGCGGCGCTGGCACTCGCTGCCTGCTCCGCGCCCACGGCCAAACCGGAAACCGTCATGTCCACGGTCGCGCCCGGCATGACGCAAAACGACGTCATCAAGCGCGTCGGCCCGCCCGACCGGTTCTACGGCGAAAGCGGCAACGAATGCTTCCAGTATGCGCTCGGCAAATACGGCAATGTGCCGTTCGCCATCTATTTCAAACGCCAGGCGGTCATTGCGACCGCGCGCGCGACCTGCGATCCCGCACAGGTCCGCGCGGCTGCCGGGCCGGCCGTCGCCTGGCATTCGACCGACTACAGCGTCACGCGCCGCTGATCCGCGCAACGCAAGCATCGTTTCTGCACGGCTTCCTGCACGATACTGTCCAGATCTTCTCGTCTCGCAATCGCGGGAGTTCGCCATGAAACTCGTGAGCTGGAACGTGCAGTGGGGCCGCAACGCATCGGGCATCGTCGATCTCGCGCGCACCGTGCGCGAAGCCCGGCGGCTCGCCGACTTCGACGTGCTCTGTCTACAGGAAATCACGCGCGGTTTTCACGCGCTGCCGGGCGGTCCCGGCGACGATCAATTCGCGGAACTCGCGGCACTGCTGCCGGGCTTCACCGTGATCGAGGCGATTGGTGCCGATCTGCCCCCGGTGTCCGCACACGCGGGTCGATCCGTCGGAAAACGGCGGCAGTTCGGCAATGCGCTCGCGACGCGGCTGCCTGTCGCGCAGGTGTTCCGCCATCTGCTGCCCTGGCCCGCCGACGAGGCTGCGCCCTCGATGCAGCGTGTGGCGCTCGAAGCCGTCCTCGATGTTTCGGGCGCGACGACCGCGGGCGGCGCGCTGCGCATCCTCGTGACTCATCTGGAGTTTTATTCGGAACGCCAGCGGCTGGCGCAGGTGGATGAGTTGCGCCGCTTGCAGCAGGAAGCCGCCGGCCACGCGGCGCGGCCCGCACCGGTGGAAAACGCCGACGGGCCGTTCGCACGCACCGCCCGGCCCGCGAGCGCAATCGTCTGCGGCGATTTCAACAGCGAATGGAATAGCGCGGCGTACCGGCGCATGCTGGCGCCGATCGACGACAGCCCGGCCTTTATCGACGCCTGGGCCGCGCTGCACCCGGGCGCGACACCGCCGCCCACGGCAGGCGTCTACGACACGCAGCAATGGCCGGACGGACCGATCAGCTGCGACTTCGTGTTCGTCACGGAGGATTTGAGCGCGCGTCTTAAGCGCTGCGAGTTCGACGGCGCGACGCAGGCGTCGGATCATCAGCCGGTCGTACTCGACATCGACTGATGCCGAGCACGAACGCGTGCCGCACCGACTTACTCGGCGTCGCCGAACGCCTTCAGATATTCGTCCCAGTGCGGCGCCGTTTCGGCCGCGAGCGACTGCTTCACGAAGGTGATTTCGTCCGCATATTCACGCTCGCTGAAGCCGCCGCGCATCATCTGAAAGCGGCAGTAAAGCAGATACGTATTGACCACGTCCGTTTCGCAGTAGTTGCGGATTTCCTCGATCTGGCCCGCCTGGAACGCCGTCCACACCTGGCCGCCGTCCATGCCGAGCTTGCCCGGGAAGCCGCACAGCTTCGCGAGCGCGTCGAGCGGCGCGTTGGCGCGCGCCTGGTACATCGCGAGCAGGTCCATCAGGTCGGTGTGACGCGAGTGATAGCGGCTGATGTAGTTGTTCCACTTGAACTCGCGGTCCGCATCGCCCATTTCCCAGTAGCGCACCGCGCGAATGCCGTGCACCAGCGCGCGGTAGTGCAGCACGGGCAGATCGAAGCCACCGCCGTTCCACGACACCAGTTGCGGCGAATACTTCTCGATGGTGCGATAGAACGAGTCGATCAGCTTGGCCTCGCCGTCACCGAGCGTGCCGAGCGAGCGCACGCGAAAGCCCTGGCCGTCGCGGAACACACAGGAAATCGCGGCCACGCGTTGCAGATGATGCGGCAGGAAATCGCTGCCCGTCTTCTCGCGGCGCGCGGCGAACGCGTGTTCGGCCACTTCGGCGTCGGTGAGCGTGGCGGGCAGATCTTCGAGACGGCGAATGCCGTCCACATCGGGAATCGTCTCGATGTCGAATACGAGTACAGGTGTCATACCGGATAGCAGCACGGAATCGGCGCGGACAGCCCGCGCCGAAGGGGTTGTTCTGGGTGAGTCGGGCTTAGAGAACGGCGTCCTTGCGCACGCCGTTCGACGCGAAAAAGCGTTTGAGGCGCACCAGCGCTTCCTGCTGGATCTGCCGCACGCGCTCGCGCGTGAGGCCCATTTCGTCGGCCAGTTCTTCGAGTGTGGCCGGTTCGATATGGTTCAGGCCAAAGCGCCGTTCAATGACGTGACGATGCTTGTCCGACAAACGACCGAGCCATGCGCGCGTCAGCGTTTCCAGTTCGCGATGCTGCACTTCGGCATCGGGCGACTGGCTCTGGTCGTCGGACAGCAGATCGAGCAGACTGCTCGCAGGATCGAGATCGAGCGGCGCGTCGAGCGAAGCCGTATGCTCGTTGAGCGCGAGGATGTCGGTGACTTCCTCGGTGGTCTTGCCGGTGAGATAGGCGATGTCGTCGATGCTCGCGTCGCGCCGTTCCGACGCCGCGTTGGTGTTCATCGAATTCTTCTCCAGATGGCGCTTGGCGCGCAGCACCTGGTTGAGTTCGCGGATCACGTGCACGGGCAGGCGCACCGTGCGTGCCTGGTTCATGATCGCGCGCTCGATACTCTGACGGATCCACCAGGTGGCGTAGGTAGAAAACCGGAAGCCGCGCGTAGGATCGAACTTCTCGATCGCGTGCATGAGACCGAGGTTGCCTTCCTCGATCAGATCGAGCAAAGGCACGCCGCGATTCAGATAACCTTTCGCAATGCTCACGACGAGACGCAAATTGCGCTCGATCATGACCTGACGCGCCTCGAACTCGCCGGCCTTCGCCAGACGCGAGTAGCGCTGCTCCTCCTCGACGGTGAGCAGAGGCTTGACGCTGATCCGGTTCAGATAATGCTGGATGGTGTCGGCCGTGAGCTCGGCCTGAAGGATGGCGCGGAAATCGTCGGCGTCCGAGGGCGCAGCGCCCTCTTCGCCTTCGCGGCTGCTACTTTCTTCGGAGCCCGATTCACGCTCTTCGCGTTCCTCGCGCTCCTCGAAATCGCGCTCCTCGTCGTCGGCCGCCTGCGCGCCGTCCTCCACCGAAACCTGGGCGGCTTGACTGTCAGACTCGGCTTGCTGCAGACGGCGCTTCGATTTCGGCATGGTCGGCTCGCTTTATTGCGGCGGCAAGTACTTCAGTGGGTCGACGGGCTTGCCCTGACGGCGTACTTCGAAATGCAGCATCACGCGATCGGAGTCAGTATTGCCCATTTCGGCAATTTTCTGTCCCTTGGTGACCGCATCGCCCTCTTTTACCATCAAAGCCCGGTTGTGTGCGTACGCTGTCAAAAACGTGGCGTCATGCTTGATGATAATGAGATTGCCGTATCCGCGCAGCCCATTTCCGGCATAAACCACGCGGCCATCACCTGCTGCCTTGACCGGATCGCCCGCTGCGCCGCCGATATTGATGCCCTTGTTCTTCGAATCGTCGAAGCCGTTGAGCAACGGACCGCGCACCGGCCACGCGAGCGCGATGCTGCCGCCCGGCGCCGCGGCCATGTCGCCTGTGCTGGCAGCGGGCGGCACGGCGGCTTGCGGCGCCGACGTGGCATTCGCACCCGAACCGATCATCGGCGGCATGGCAGCCTGCGAGCCCGGCGGCGGCGAAGCCGCCATACCCGGCACAGGTGCGGTCACGACGCCCGGCGTGTAGGCCGCAGCATTGCTCGCACCCGGCGGCACGACACGCAGCAACTGATCCACCTCAATCTGGTTCGGATTGGTGAGGTTGTTCCACGTGGCGATGTCGCGATAGTTCTGACCGTTTTCGAGCGCAATCCTATAGAGAGTGTCGCCCGGCTTCACCCGGTAATATCCCGGAGGCGGCGGACCGAGCGGCACCGGCGGCTGCGCGCCAGCCGTACCGAGCGGTGCGGTGCGGTCCACGACGGGCGCGTTGTCGAGACGCGTCGCGCAGGCCGTCAGGAGACAGAGCGCGATGACCGAGGCACTGCGTTGGGCCGCGGTCAGGTCGATATTCAAGCGTTTTCTTTGCATCGCGCGCAACATACTCATCGGTTTCAGATCACTCCGGATTTTAAAGGGACAAAGAAAACGCGATCAAGCCGCGACTCCCGCCATTGCGCCGGACCCGTGCGCTCCACGAGCGTGAGCACCTGGGTCTGTTCGTCCTGCTCGGCGACCGGCGCCACGAGCCGGCCGCCAATGGCGAGCTGCTCGAGCAGCGCCTGCGGCACGTCGAAGCCCGCGGCGGCAATCACAACCGCGTCGAACGGCGCCGCCGACGGCAAACCGAGCCGTCCGTCGCCGTAATGCAAGCGGATGTTCGGGATGCGCAGCGGACGCAGGTTCGTCTTCGCGCGCTCGTATAACGGCTTGATGCGTTCAATCGAATACACATCGCGTGCAATCCGGCTCAAGACCGCGGCCTGGTAGCCGCAGCCCGTGCCGATTTCGAGCACGCGGTCGAGCTCCCGGCCCGCGCCCGCGAGTTCCAGCATGCGGGCGACGACCGAAGGCTTCGAGATGGTCTGGTGATGACCGATCGGCAGCGCCGCATCTTCGTAAGCCTGAGCCGCGAGGCCCGGATCGACGAACATGTGGCGCGGCACGGCCGCGAGCGCCTGCAGCACGCGCGGATCGGTCACGCCATTGGCACGCAGGCGTTCGACCATGCGTTCGCGCACCCGTTCCGAAGTCAGCGCAAGTGCACCGTTGAGCGCAACGCCGGGCGCACCGGCGCTGGGCGTCACGTGCGGCCGCGCCTGCACGGCCGTGTGCGGCTGAGACGGCCTGGCGGACGGCGCCGACGCCCCTTGAAACGATTGCGCGGAACGCGTGCCGAGATCGGCACGCGGCTTGGCCGACGCGCTGCCTGGCGAACTACCCAGCGAACTACCCGACGAACTACCGGAAAGATGGCCAGGATGCGCGGACTTGCGCGCGGGCGAAGCCGCGCTGTGCGCGGCGCCCGGCGGCTTGGCGGCCTTGACGCCAGTGCCCGCGCCCACGACACCCGATGCGCCCGGACCGCGCGCACCCGGCGCGGCCTTCGCGGCCGTGCCCTTCGCGATGCCGGGCTTGCTCGCGGACGCGAGCGAACCGCGCGCGTCGTCGCGACGACGCGGCTCGCGCACGAGATCCGCGAGGCCCAGCGGGAAACGCTTCGTGCGCTCGCCCGTCATGAAGCGCCGCCGCCCTGGCGCACCCAGTCGTGCGTCGCCGGCAACATGTGCGTATGCGTGAGGTCGAGTTGCAGCGGCGTGATCGACACATGACCGTTCGCGACTGCGTGGAAGTCCGTGCCCTCGCTCGCGTCGCGCGCGCTGCCCGACGGACCGATCCAGTAGATCGGTTCGCCGCGCGGATTGGTTTCGCGGATCACGGGCTGCGAGGGATGGCGCTTGCCGAGGCGCGTCACGCGCCAGTCGCCGATTTCCTCGTAGGGCAGGTTCGGGATGTTGACGTTCAGCAGCGGGCTGCCCGGCAGCGGATGTTCGAGGTAATGCTTGACGATTTCGGCCGCGACGCGCGCGGCGGAATCGAGGTGCACCCAATCCTTCTCGACGAGCGAGAACGCAATGGCGGGCACGCCGAACATGATGCCTTCGGTTGCCGCCGCGACCGTGCCCGAGTAAAGCGTGTCTTCGCCCATGTTCTGGCCGTTGTTGATGCCGGACACGACGAGATCGGGCTTGTGCTCGAGCATGCCCGTGAGCGCGATATGCACGGAGTCGGTGGGCGTGCCGTTGACGTAATAAAAGCCCGTCGAGGCCGAGCGCAACACCGAAAGCGGGCGCCACAGCGTGAGCGAGTTGGAAGCGGCGCTGCAGTTCTGCTCGGGCGCCATCACCGTGACTTCGCCGAGCGGCTTGATCGCTTCGTAAAGCGCGGCAAGGCCGGGGGCGAGGTAACCGTCGTCGTTGCTGATCAGGATTCGCATCAGCCGATTGTAACCGAGGAAAGAAGGCAGGCGAACGACAGGCGGAGGCCCGCTGCGTCGCCGCTTACGACTCCACGCGCGGCGCATTCCTACGATCGCTTTCATGAGATCGCAGGGCCATTTTCCGATGTTCCTCTTGTATGCTTCTTCGAAAGAAAACTGCACGACCGTTCGCAATCCGTCGGATTGCCGTACACTGTGCTGCTGTGCAGTATCCATGACCGAAGTGACAAGACAGGAGACACGATGCGCGCAATCCGCTGCAACCAGTACGGCCCGCCCGACACGCTCTCGATCGAGGAACTGCCCGACCTCGTGCCGGGCGCGGGCCAGGTCGTCATCGACGTGAAAGCCGCGGCCGTCAACTTCCCCGACGTGCTGATCATCGAGAACAAATATCAGGTCAAGCCGCAGTTGCCGTTCACGCCGGGCGCGGAAGTCGCGGGCATCGTGCGCGCAGCGGGCGAAGGCGTGAAGTTCGCGCCCGGCACGCGCGTGGTCGCCTACGTGGGCAACGGCGGCTTCGCACAGCAGGCCATCGCCGAAGCGGCCGCCTGCGTGCCGCTGCCCGAAGGCGCCGACTTCGCGACGGCCGCGGCCTTCACGCTCGCCTACGGCACCTCGCATCACGCGGTGGTCGACCGCGCGGCGCTGCGTGCGGGCGAAACGATGCTCGTGCTCGGCGCGGCGGGCGGCGTGGGCCTCGCGGCGGTGGAGATCGGCAAGGCGCTGGGCGCGCGCGTGATCGCGGCGGCATCGAGCGAAGAAAAGCTCGAAGTCTGCCGCCGCTTCGGCGCCGACGCGACCATCAACTACACGACCGAGGATCTGCGCGAGCGCATCAAGGCGCTCACCGACGGCAAGGGCCCGGACGTGATCTACGATCCGGTCGGCGGCGAGTATGCGGAACCGGCGTTCCGCAGCATCGGCTGGCGCGGGCGCTATCTGGTGGTCGGCTTCGCCAACGGCGAGATTCCGAAGCTGCCGCTCAATCTCGCGCTGCTCAAGGGCGCGAGTCTCGTCGGCGTGTTCTGGGGCGATTACGCGCGCCGCGAACCGAAGAACAATGCGGCCGCGTTCGCGGAGATGGTCGGCTGGATCGGCGAAGGCAAGCTCAAGCCGTATGTCTCGAAGCGCTACACGCTCGACGAAACCGCGCAGGCGCTCAAGGACATGGCCTCGCGCAAGGTCACTGGCAAGATCGTCATCGAACCCTGAGTCGCGAATCGGCGTCCGGAACCGGCATCCGGTTCGCGCACAATGAAAAAAGGCTCGCTGAATGCGAGCCTTTTTGTTGTTGCAACGGCCACGCAGGCCGCCGCGCGCTACACGACCTGCTGCTCGTGCAGCCGCGCGATCTGATCGGCGTCGTAGCCGAGCGAGCGCAGCACTTCGTCGGTGTGCTCGCCGAGCGCCGGACCGAGCCAGCGCGTGTCGCCGGGCGTCGCCGAGAGCTTGGGCGTGACGCCGGGCAGCGCGATATCGACGCCCTCGCCCGGCTCGCCAGCTTCACCATTCGCGCCCTTCGTCTGCCAGCGGAACTGCTGGATCATCTGGCGCGCGGCAAACTGCGGATCGGTGAACATGTCTGCGGCGCTGTAGATGCGGCCCGCGGGCACGTCGGCGGCATTGAGCACGTCGAGCGCCTCGTCGATGGTGCGCGACGACAGCCACGCGGCAATCGCGCCATCGATCTCGGCGGTGCGCGGCACGCGACCGTCGTTGTGCGCGAGCGCGGGATCGCTGGCGAGATCCTCGCGCTCGATCGCCGTCATCAGCCGTTTGAAAATCGGATCGCTATTGCCGCCGATCACGATGCTGCCGTCGCGGCACGGATACGTATTCGACGGCACGATGCCCGGCAGCGACGCACCCGTGCGCTCGCGCACCATGCCGTACACGCCATATTCGGGCACCACGCTTTCCATCATGTTGAAGACGGCTTCGTAGAGCGCCACGTCGACAATCTGGCCGCTGCCGCCGTTCATGTTGCGATGATGCAGCGCCATCATCGCGCCGATCACGCCATGCAGCGCCGCGATCGAATCGCCGATCGAAATGCCGATGCGCGGCGGCGGCAGTTCGGGATAGCCGGTGATGTGACGCAGACCGCCCATCGACTCGGCAATCGCGCCGAAGCCCGGACGATCGCGATACGGCCCGGTCTGGCCATAGCCCGACAGCCGCACCATCACGAGACCGGGGTTGTGCTTCGAGAGCACGTCGTAACCGAGCCCGAGTTTTTCGAGCAGCCCGGGCCGGAAGTTCTCGACGACGATGTCCGCCTCCGCCGCCAGACGACGCACGATCTCCTTGCCCTCTTCGGCCTTGAGATTGACCGTCACCGACTTCTTGTTGCGCGCCTGCACGGCCCACCAGAGCGATGTGCCGCCGGCCTCGGGCCAGAGCTTGCGCCACTTGCGCAGCGGGTCGCCGCCCTTCGGGTCCTCGATCTTGATGACTTCGGCGCCGAACTCGCCCAGAAAACGCGCGGCGAACGGGCCCGCGATCAGCGTGCCGAGTTCGAGCACCTTCACGCCCGCGAGCGGGCCCGCGCTTTTTGCATCGGCGTTCGCGCCGGTGTTGGCTCCCGTCTGGGCGCCGGATTCGTTGGATGCGGCTGCGCTCATGTGTCTCCTTGCGTGTTCTTCGCTGCGGCTCGGGTCGCTTGCATCGAGCCGCTTACATCGAGCGGCGGTCGAGCATCGCGCGCGCGATCGTGCCCGCGTCGACGTATTCGAGTTCGCCGCCCACCGGCACGCCGCGCGCGAGTCGCGTGACCGCGAGGCCGCGCGCCTTGAGCGTCTGGCCGAGATAGTGCGCGGTCGCCTCGCCTTCGTTCGTGAAGTTGGTTGCGAGCACGACTTCCTTGACGACGCCGTCGGAGGCGCGCTTCACGAGGCGGTCGAAATGAATTTCCTTGGGACCGATGCCGTCGAGCGGGCTCAGATGCCCCATCAGCACGAAATACAGCCCGCGATACGTAAGGGTCTGTTCGAGCATGATCTGGTCGGCGGGCGTTTCGACCACGCAGAGCAGCGTGGGATCGCGCTCATCGTCGAGACAGGTTTCGCACACCTGAGCTTCGGTAAACGTGTTGCACTTCTCGCAGTGCTTGAGGTTCTCGGTGGCGAACGTGAGCGCACGGCCGAGCTTTTCAGCGCCTTCGCGGTCGTGCTGCATCAGGTGATAGGCCATGCGCTGCGCCGACTTCGGCCCGACGCCGGGCAACACGCGCAGCGCTTCGACGAGCGCCGACAGGGCGGAAGGTTGTTTCATGCGGATTCAGCGCGGCAAAGCGGTAAGCGGACGATAAACGGACAAGAGCGATCGATGATCCCGCCATCGACGCGCGCTCAAGTCAACCAGCAAAGCCGCTCAGCGAGCCGTTCTGCTCGCGCGGCAAACCGCGCACAGGGCCACGCGCATGCGCGGCCCGGCGCGGGTACATCGGTACATCAGCGGTGCGCGCGCACGCCGGTCCATGCGGACCCGCGGCACGCGGCAACCTGCCTTAGAACGGCATCTTGAAGCCCGGCGGAATCGGCAGACCGGCCGTCATGCCGCTCATCTTTTCCTGCGACGTGGCTTCGGCCTTGCGCACGGCGTCGTTGAACGCAGCGGCGACGAGGTCTTCGAGCATGTCCTTGTCGTCGGCGAGCAGGCTCGGATCGATCGACACGCGGCGCACGTCGTTGCGGCAGGTCATCGTCACCTTGACGAGACCGGCGCCCGCCTGCCCCTCGACTTCGATCTGGGCCAGCTGCTCCTGCGCCTTCTTCATGTTTTCCTGCATCTGCTGGGCTTGCTTCATGAGCCCGGCGAGTTGGCCTTTCAACATTTCATTGCTCCTTGTGGATCATGGTGATGCGTCACGCGCGCGGCGACGGAGCACGCTCCGCGCCGCGCGGCGCAATTCAATGGGCGGCCTGGCCGCCCTGCGCGGCTTCGGGCGCGATCGGCCGGATCGAACCGGGCACGATGCTCGCGCCGAAGTCGCGAATCAGTTGCTGCACGAACGGATCGGCACCGATCACGCGTTCGGCGTCGCGCTGACGCTCGGCGCGCGCGGCGGCGTCGAGCGCGGCGGCCGTGCGGCGCGCCGGACCGACCGTCACGTCGACCTCGACGGGCTTGCCGAGCGCTTCCGCGAGCGCCGTCTTGAGCTTGGCGACCTGCGAGCTTTCCGCGTACTGCGGCACCGGCACGCTGAGCTTGAGCACGCCGCCATCGAGCGCGGTCAGTTCGCTGTTGAACGCGAGCTGATACGAAATGCCCTTGAGCGGCAGCGTCGCGGCCAGCGCGGGCCAGTCGCCGTTGAAGCCGATCGCGTCGAGCGCGATGCCCGGCGGCAGCTTGCTCACGTCGACGACAGCAGCGGAAGCGGCTGAACTCGCGCGCGGCGCGGCGTTTCCGTTGTCGAACGACGGCGCGAAGCCGTCATCGGACGACGAGAAATACGCATCGTCGGCACCGATCGGCATGTAATCGTCGGGCGGCATGTCGTCGAACTGACTGCCCCACGGCGGCGCGTCGGACGCATCCTGACGCGCGGCAGCGGCGCGCGGCTGACGTCCCTGCGCTTCCTGCGCGGCGGCGGCGCGACGCGCGGGATCGGGCGTCGGCACCTTCACTTCCATGCGCGGCTTGTCGAGTTTCGGCGCGGGCGCAGCAGGCGCGGAGGCGCCGGCCGGCGTGCGCGCGGCGGAACGATCCGTCGAGACGCGCAGGCCCTTGTTGCGCAGCAGATCGAGCGCGGCGCTCGCGCCGCTGCGTCCGCCCGCCGATGCAGCGGGCGATTCGAACGGGTCGTCGGACGCTTGCTGCGTTTGGGCAGGCACAGGCGCGGGCGCGGGTTCGGCGGCAACAGGCTCAGCCGCTGCGACGGCTTCATCCGCCGGTTTCGCGCTCGCGGCTTCGATCGAAGCCGGTTCCGGCGATGCAAGCGGCGACTCCGCCACGGCTTCCGCGCTGACAGCCTCGACCGGCGCGGCAGCGGCTTCGGCCTGAACCGGAGCTGCGGTCGCTTCGTCTTCCCACGGCGGCACGACGCGCGGCTGCGCGGCGCTCGTTTCAACCTTCGCGGGTTCAGCAGGCGCGGCTTCCACCGGCTTCGCGGCCGCAACAGGCGCGGGCTCCGGCGTAACGACGCCCGGCGTAACGACGCTCGGCGTAACCGGCGCGACCGACGTGACCGGAGCAACCGGCACAGTCACACGCGGCGCAGCAACGGGCGCGGCAACCTGCGGCTGCGCATCGGCACGCGATACCGGCGCGGCGCTCACAGCCGGCGCCGACGCACGCGCACTCGCTGCGCTGCTCGCGACACCCGCCGCAGCCGGCTTCGACGCCGGCGCGCTACCGACGCTCCCCGCGCTCACAGAAGGCGCGAACGCCAGCATGCGCAGCAGCGCCATCGTGAAACCCGCATACTCGTCGGGCGCGAGACCCAGTTCGCTACGACCCAGCGTGGCGATCTGATAATAAAGCTGGACCTGTTCCGGATTCAGCGCCTGCGCGAAGCGGCGCACATCGTCGGCCTCGGGCCATTCGTCGAGCACCGAAGCCGGCGCAAATTGCGCCCAGCCGATGCGATGGAACAGACTCGCGAGATCCTGCAGCGCCGTCGAGAACGACAGGCTGCGCAGCGCCATTTCGTCCGCGATCGACAGCACGTTGGGGCCGTCGCCGGCCACCAGCGCGTCGATCAGGCGAATCAGATAGCTCTGGTCGAGTGCGCCGAGCATGCCGCGCACGGCCTCTTCCGTCACCTGATTGGCCGAATACGCGATCGCCTGATCAGTCAGCGAGAGCGCGTCGCGCATCGAACCGTCGGCGGCGCGCGCGAGCAGACGCAGCGCCTGCGGCTCGAACTCGACTTTTTCTTCGCCGAGAATATGCGTCAGATGCTCGACGATATTGCCGGCGGGCATCTGCTTCAAATTGAATTGCAGACAGCGCGAAAGCACGGTGACCGGAATCTTTTGCGGATCGGTCGTCGCGAGAATGAACTTCACGTGCGGCGGCGGCTCTTCCAGCGTCTTCAGCATCGCGTTGAAGGCGTGGTTCGTGAGCATGTGCACTTCGTCGATCATATAGACCTTGAAGCGCGCATCGACCGGCGCGTAGACGGCGCGCTCGAGCAGCGCGGCCATTTCGTCGACGCCGCGATTACTCGCCGCATCCATTTCCACGTAATCGACAAAGCGCCCTTCGTCGATTTCCCGGCACGCGCGACACACGCCGCACGGCTTGGACGTCACGCCGGTCTCGCAATTGAGCGCCTTGGCGAAGATGCGCGAGAGCGTCGTCTTGCCCACGCCGCGCGTGCCCGTGAAGAGGTACGCGTGATGGAGACGCCCGCCGTCGAGCGCATGCGTGAGCGCGCGCACCACGTGCTCCTGTCCGACGAGCGAAGCGAAATCCTTCGGTCGCCACTTGCGTGCGAGAACTTGATAGGTCATCCGGAAATTGTATCAGCAACGCCCGCGCGCTCCGATGAATCGGAAGGCGCCGAACGCCTTGTGTGCAGGCGCGCGGAACGGGGTCGCCCATGCTCGGCGAAACCGGTGCGAAAGCGCGCGCAAAAACCGCTCGACGCTGGTGCAAACGGGCATGACGCGAAACGATAAACGTGCGGAAGCCGGATGCTATGCGAGCAAGCTGGCGCAATAGAAAAACCGGAGACGATCGACGGAAAACTGCGAGGGGATGCTGCAAGACGCGCCCGAGGCGCAAGAAGAAAAAGCGAAGGTGACGAGCCTGACCCTCGGCACTGGCGGAAAACGGCTGTGGCTGCTTCGTTCCCGACCTGACCAGGTTGACCGCCCCACCATGCGAGGAGGCCCGTCACGAAGCATTCTAACATCGCTGGACCCGAATTGAGAATGCCGCACTGCAAAACTCTTTGCGCGGGGCCGCCGAACATCCGCGGGACGGCTGCTGCAATGCCCTTCCAGCGGCCCTTCCACGGACTTCGCGCGGTCTCTCGGCAAAGTCCTTGCAAAGCCGCGCCGCGACACCATATCGAGATTGTGCGATATGTCGGGTTCCCCACGCTGGCATTGCATTACAGTGCGGCAGCACGCAGTCAGGCTGTGCGGCACACGGAGAATCGGCATACGCCTGTGCGCCCTGTTGCATGCAATCCGTGCACGCGACGCACGAAATGAAGGGAAAAATGTGGGAAACCCTGCTGCCGACCTGCGTACTATCACCGTCGGCAACGCATAGGGATTTAGGCTACACTGGCGTCGATCGTCGTCAGGACAGCCTTGGCGACTCGATCCGGTCCCGCCCGGCAAGGCTTGGGCATCGCCGGATATATTCTGGTTTTTGGTGTATCGTGGCGAGCAATTCAATCAGCCTCGATCCGAAAGAGGTATTCATACAATGAGCGAACAAATCAAGCACATCAGCGACGCATCGTTCGAACAGGACGTCGTTAAATCCGATAAGCCCGTCTTGCTGGACTTCTGGGCCGAATGGTGCGGCCCCTGCAAGATGATCGCGCCGATTCTCGACGAAGTCGCGAAGGACTACAGCGACCGTCTGCAAGTCGCGAAGATCAACGTCGACGAACATCAGTCGACGCCGGTGAAGTTCGGCGTGCGCGGCATCCCCACGCTGATCCTCTTCAAGAACGGCGCCGTCGCGGCGCAGAAGGTCGGCGCCCTGTCGAAGTCGCAGCTCACCGCGTTCCTGGACAGCCACCTGTAAAAGCGTTCCGGCCGCCGCGCCCGCTGCCCTCACGGCAGCCGCGGCAGTGCTGAAAGGCGCATCAGGTCGGTCACGGGCATGTTGTCAGCCGACAACATGCCCGTTAAAAACATGCTGAAACATGCCGCAGGGCTTCACTGGCGGTTTCTGGCGTGTGCTATGCTAGAATTCATAAAGCGTCGTATCCGGCGCCCTTATATAAGTCCTTGAGCGGTTCCGCTCGTTCTTTTCCCCCTGACTTCTTTTCGTCGCATCCTCCCCGACGGGTTCTCCGTATGCATCTTTCCGAGCTCAAGTCTCTGCACGTGTCCGAATTGATCGAGATGGCCAATGGCCTCGAGATCGAAAATGCGAACCGCCTGCGCAAGCAGGAACTGATGTTCGCGATTCTCAAAAAGCGCGCCAAGACGGGCGAAACGATCTTCGGTGACGGCACGCTTGAAGTGCTGCCGGACGGATTCGGCTTCCTGCGCTCGCCGGAAACCTCGTATCTCGCCAGCACGGACGATATCTATATCAGCCCGTCGCAGATCCGCCGCTTCAATCTGCACACCGGCGACACGATCGAAGGTGAAGTGCGTACGCCGAAGGACGGCGAACGCTATTTCGCGCTCGTGAAGGTGGACAAGGTCAACGGCCAGCCGCCGGAAGCCTCGAAGCACAAGATCATGTTCGAGAACCTCACGCCGCTGCACCCGAACAAGGTGCTGCTGCTCGAGCGCGAAATGCGCGGTGAGGAGAACGTGACGGGCCGCATCATCGACATGATCGCGCCCATCGGCAAGGGTCAACGCGGCCTGCTGGTCGCATCGCCCAAGTCCGGCAAGACCGTGATGCTTCAGCACATCGCGCACGCCATCAAGCAGAACCACCCCGACGTGGTCCTGTTCGTGCTGCTGATCGACGAGCGTCCGGAAGAAGTGACGGAAATGCAGCGTTCGGTCGCGGGCGAAGTGATCGCCTCGACGTTCGACGAACCGGCTGCGCGTCACGTGCAGGTCGCCGAAATGGTGATCGAAAAGGCCAAGCGCCTCGTTGAAATGAAGCACGACGTTGTGATTCTGCTCGACTCCATCACGCGTCTCGCGCGCGCCTACAACACGGTCGTGCCGGCTTCGGGCAAGGTGCTGACGGGTGGTGTGGACGCTAACGCGCTGCAACGTCCGAAGCGTTTCTTCGGCGCGGCGCGTAACATCGAAGAAGGCGGTTCGCTCACGATCATCGGCACCGCGCTGATCGAAACCGGCAGCCGCATGGACGACGTGATCTACGAAGAGTTCAAGGGCACGGGCAACATGGAAGTGCACCTCGAGCGCCGTCTCGCGGAAAAGCGCGTCTATCCGTCGATCAACCTGAACAAGTCGGGCACGCGTCGCGAAGAGTTGCTGATCAAGCCGGACATCCTCCAGAAGATCTGGGTGCTGCGCAAGTTCATCCACGACATGGACGAAGTCGAAGCAATGGAATTCCTGCTCGACAAGATTCGCCAGACGAAGAACAACTCCGAGTTCTTCGACATGATGCGCCGCGGCGGCTAAGGCCTCGCACCCCGCTCGATGCAGCATCTGAAACGCCCGCTCCCAGCGGGCGTTTTTCATTTCCGGATGCGTTAGGACGCGTTAGTGCGCTGATTTCACACAATAAACCGTTGCGGATACGGGGCGGCACAACCTGTACGTGAACGTTCACGTTGAACTATAATCCGGGTCTGTATTCACTGCCGCCTGCCCGGCCGGCCACCGATGTCCAGACACGCCAGACCGGACCCCGCTCCGGACGCCAACCCGCTCCTCACCGTGCGCGACGCCGCCTTGCGGCTGAACGTCACGCCACGCACGCTCAAATACTACGAGGAACGCGGACTCGTGACCCCGACGCGTAGCGAAGGCCGCTACCGCCTCTACGACGAACACGATCTCGAGCAATTCGCGCGCATTCTGCGCTTGCGTGCGCTCGGCTTTTCGCTGCACGGCATCACCGAAATGCTCAAGCGTCCGCTGGAATCGGTCGGCGACGGCCGGCGGCGCTACTCGCACGAATCGCTGCAACAGATCGCCGACGCGCTCGCGCAGCAGATCGACACGCTCGATGCGCGCATCGGCGCCGTGCGGCGCGAGTTGAAGGAAGCGCAAAGCGTGCGTGCCGAACTCGCCGACGATCTCGACTACCTGAAGCGTCGCCTCGCGGGCGAACCGTCCGAAGCGCTGATCGGCGAACGTCTGGCCGCCTCGCGCCGACGCCAAGATGCCGAACGCGGCGCACCACCGCTCACCCAGGCGCCCTCGTCCACCGCACTCAAATCCGCGAACAAGCCAGGCCATGCGCGCGCGAGCAAGGGCGCAGAAAAGCGCGGCGCAAAGCGCACGCAAAAGCAGTCCGACGACGAAGACGGAGGCGAACGCGCATGAGCGCCACCTCCACCCGCGAACCGCTCTTCAGCGCCGCCCGCCTGCGCGGCGACTTCCTCCCCTGGGTCCTCGCCATCGCGACCGGACTCGACTACTACGACAACGCGATCTTTTCGTTCTTCACGAGCTACATCGCGGGCGGCATCAACGCCTCGCCCGACGAACTCGTCTGGTCGTCGAGCAGTTATGCCGTGTGCGCGGTGCTCGGCATCCTGCAGCAGCAATGGTGGGTCGAACGCGTGGGTTACCGGCGCTACGTGGGCGGCTGCCTGCTGCTCTATGCCGCGGGGTCGGTGGCGGCGGCGCTGTGCGAATCGTCGATCGAACTGGCTTTCGCGCGCGGCTTCCAGGGCTATTTCATCGGCCCGATGATGGGCACCTGCCGCATCCTCATTCAGATCAGCTTCACGCCGCAGCAACGCCCCGTCGCCACGCGCGCGTTCCTGATCCTGATCGTGCTGTCGAGCGCGCTCGCGCCGCTCGTCGGCGGCTATCTGGTGTCGTATTTCGACTGGCGCGCGCTGTTCGCCTTTTCCGCGCCGGCGGGCGTGCTCTACGCCGTGCTGGCGCTGCTCGCGCTGCCCGATTCCGGCCACGTGCTGCCCGAGGAGCGCGGCGCGTCGCACTTCTGGCCGTACATTATCTTCGCCTTCGCGCAAGGCGCGCTGCAGATCGCCATGCAGCAGGTGCGCTTCGAACTCTTCACCACGTCGCCGCAAATTCCGCTGCTGACGCTCGCGGGCATCGGCTCGCTCGCGTGGTTCGTGTGGCATCAATGGCATCATCCGAAGCCGCTCGTGCGGCTGCACGCGCTGCGCGAGCGGCCGTTCCAGGTCGGGCTGCTGCTGTACATGTTCTACTACTACATGACCACGGTGCTCAGCTATCTGGTCTCGCGCTTTCTCGAAAGCGGTCTCGACTATCCGGTCGAAAACGCCGGCCGCCTCACCGGCATCACCTCGCTGATTTCCGCCACCGCGCTGTTTCTTTACTTCCGCTATGCGAAGTTCGTCACGCACAAGAAGTGGATCATCGTGCCGGGCTTCCTGCTGGCGTTTTTCGTGGCGTTCTGGATGACGAAGATGACGCCCGACGTCAGCGAGACGTGGCTGATTCCGCCGCTGCTGCTGCGCGGCCTGTTGCTGCTGTTCATCGTGCTGCCGGTGGCCAATCTCACCTTTCGCATCTTCGATATCGACGAGTTCACACACGGTTACCGCTTGAAAAACATCGTCCGTCAGTTGACGATATCGTTCGCGACCGCCACGGTCATCATCGTCGAGCAGCATCGGCTGGCGCTGCACCAGACGCGGCTCGTGGAATTCGTGAATCCGCTCAACCCGATCTTTCAGGACACGTTCGCGAAGCTGACGCACACCTTCGAGGCGCTCGGCCGCTCGCCGGGCGAAGCGCACGGCCTCGCGCTCGCGCAGGTCAGCCGGATGGTGGCGCAGCAGGCGAGCTTCCTGAGTTCGCTCGACGGCTTCTACTATCTGATGGGCGCGGCGATCGTCGGCGCGGTATTCGCCGCGTGGCAAAAGCAGATCGACTGAACACAACTGACGCGATGCTTTCGAAACTCTCCAGCTGGTTCGGCGCGCGCCGCCGCGAAAAGGCGCTGCGCACCTATGCGATCGACGACGTGCTCTGGCAGGCGACGCTCGAGGGACTGCCCTTTCTCGGCCACCTCGACGCCGCCGATCTCATACGCCTGCGCGAACTCACGAGCCTGTTCCTCGCGCAGAAGGAATTCTCGACCGCGCACGATCTCGAACTTACCGACGCCATGACCGTGGCGATCGCCGCCCAGGCCTCGCTGCCCGTGCTGAATCTCTCGCTCGATCTGTACAAGGGCTGGGTGGGCGTGATCGTCTATCCGGGCGAGTTCGTGATCCGCAAGACCGTGGAGGACGAGGACGGCGTGGTGCATGAAGTCGAGCACGACGCGAGCGGCGAGGCGTGGGAAGGCGGCCCGGTGATCCTCTCGTGGGAAGATGCGCAGATGACCGACGGCAGCGACGCCTACAACGTCGTCATCCACGAGTTCGCGCACAAGATCGACATGCTCAACGGCGAAACCGACGGTCATCCGCCCCTTTATCGGCGCTGGCACGCCCCGCTCGACGCGCAGGCGTGGGCCGATGTGTTCGACAACGCCTACGACCAGTTCTGCGACAAGGTCGATGCGGTGCCGGAACGCCGCTGGAAGCGCTTCGAACGTGACTCGCTGATCGATCCCTATGCGGCCGATCACCCGTCGGAGTTCTTCGCCGTGTGCAGCGAGGCGCTGTTCGTCACGCCGAAGGCCTTCGAGGCCGAATATCCGGAGCTTTACCGGCTGCTCGCGCGCTATTACCGTCAGGATCCGGCACGGGTGGGCGCGCTCGACGGCCAACCGGCCTGAAAAAGCTGTCGCGGGCCCGCAAAAATTCGCCAACCAGCTGATTTTCTGGCATAATCGCGTTTTTTCGACCTTGGGCAAGTGGCTCGCGCGAAGAGCGCCGCGACATGGGTGTTGCGGGCAACGTGGGTTGGCTACCGCCAGATTTTAGGAAAGACCATGAAAGAAGGCATTCACCCGGATTACCGCGAAGTTCTGTTCATCGACGTGTCGAACGATTTCCGTTTCGTGACGCGCTCGACCATCCAGACGCGCGAAACCGCCGAATTCAACGGCAAGACCTACCCGCTCGCGAAGATCGAAGTCTCGTCGGAATCGCATCCGTTCTACACGGGTACGCAGAAGATCATGGACACGGCCGGCCGCGTCGAGAAGTTCAACAAGAAGTTCGGCGCACGCGCTACGGGCAAGGCAGCGAAGTAAGCTTCGCTCTCCGGTCATCGTGCCGGACCCGCACAGACGTGTACAAAAAGGGCAGCCCAGGCTGCCCTTTTTTGTTGCCCGCGCCGTCTTACCGGATTTTTCCGACGCTTTCCGACGCTTGTTGCAGCTTACGCTGACACACTGCCGCCGACCCGCCGTGACGGTCCGGTTTCGACCATCGACCGTTTCATTGCGCCGGCAAGCGTTGGCAACAGCTGACAAGCGTCGCTTGCCGTGACGCGCGCGAGCCTGCCCGGCTAGAATGCCGGATGCTCCGCAACGGCCGCCTGCGACCGTTGCGCTTACTCGAATTCCCTCGCACTGCATGAAGCCAGCCATTCGCCTGACCGCCTCCGCCACCAGCGCCCTGCCGCGCTGGCTGCTGCTGACCATCTGTATCATCTTCGCGTCGTTCGGCCTGTTCGGCCGCGATCCGTGGAAGAACGAGGATGCGGCCGGCTTCGGCGTGATGTGGACCATGGCCGGCGGCACCTCGCACGACTGGCTGCTGCCCAACCTCGTCGGCAAGTACGTGACCGAGAACGGTCCGCTCGGCTACTGGCTCGGCGCGCTGTGCATCCGCGTGTTCGCGCCGTGGGTGGACGCGAGCAACGCCTCGCGCATCGCCACCGGCGTGCTGTTCTGCCTCGCCTGCGCGTTCGTCTGGTACAGCGCCTATCTGCTCGGCCGCCGCGCCGAAGTGCAGCCGTTCAAATACGCGTTCGGCGGCGAGCCCGAGCCGCGCGACTACGGCCGCACGCTCGCCGACGGCGCCGTGCTGATTCTGCTCGCCTGCTTCGGTCTCGCCGAGCGCGGCCACGAAACCACGCCGCAGCTGATGCAATTCGTCGGCATCGCGATGCTCGTCTACGGCCTCGTGCGCGCCATCGACAAACCCATCCAGGGCGCGCTCTGGTGGGGCCTCGCGCTCGGCATCGTGATGCTCGCGGCCGGCCCCGTGCTGGTTGGCGCCCTGCTGATCGGCACGCTTGCGATGCTCGCCGTCGCACCCGAAACGCGTTCGCGCTGGCTGCTCGTGGCCGGCTTGCCGGTCGCGCTCGTGGTGGGGCTGTCGTGGCCGCTGCTCACGCTGCACATCTATCCCGACGACGGCGTCTGGTTCCTCAACCAGTGGGCGCGCACCAACGTCAACGCGTTCGCCGGGCCGCCGGGCACGGTGCTGCGCTACGCGGCCAAGAACCTGCCGCTGTTCACCTGGCCGGCCTGGCCGCTCGCGATCTGGGCGTGGGTCAGCTGGGCGGGCCTGCGCCGCGCGCCGCACATCGCGATTCCGCTTTCGGTGATCGTGCCGCTGCTGATCCTCGTGGTCGTGCAGAGCCACGAAACCAATCGCCTCTTCATGCTGGTGCTGCCCGCGGTCTGCGTGCTCGCGGCTTTCGCTTTGCCCACGCTCAAGCGCGGCGCGATCAATGCGATCGACTGGTTCGCGGTGCTCAGCTTCACGATCCTCAGCACCTTCGTGTGGCTGGTGTGGCTGGCGGGCATGACGGGTTTCCCGGCGCCGCTCGCGCGCAATCTCGCGCGCCTCGCACCGGGTTTCGCGCCGCAATTCAAGATTCTCTCGTTCGTCTGCGCCGTGGCCGTGACGCTGTGCTGGATCGCACTCGTGCAATGGCGCGTGGCGCGTCATCCGAAAGTGTTGTGGCGCAGCGTCGTGCTGTCGAGCGGCGGCACCACGCTGATGTGGGTGCTGCTGATGACGCTCTGGCTGCCGGTCGTGAACTACAGCCGGACCTATAAGGATGTCGCGCAGCAGATCGCCGCGCACCTGCCCGCCGACTACCAGTGCATCTCGCCCGTGCGCCTCGGCGACGCGCAGATCGCCACCTTCGCCTACTTCGGCAAAATGCACTTCTCGTTCGACGAGGATTGCGACGTGATCCTGCGACAAGACACCCAGGACTTCGGCGAGCCGAGTTCGATGTCGAACTTCGTCTGGAAGCTGGTCTGGGAAGGCCGCCGCGTCGCCGACCGCGACGAGCGCTTCCGTCTCTACGTGCGCATCGACCGCCCGCAGCCGCCCGTCAAAAAACACGTCTGGCGCAAGCGCCCCGACTGAGGCCGCGGTGACGACGACGTTCCTCGCCGACATACGGCGCATCGCCGGGCTCGCCTGGCCGGTGCTGATCGGCCAGCTCGCGATCATCGCGTTCGGCGTGATCGACACGGCGATGGTCGGCCGCTACTCGGCGCTCGATCTCGCCGCGCTCGGCCTCGGATCGTCGATCTACGTCTCGGTGTACATCGGTCTCACGGGCATTCTCACAGCGCTTCAGCCCGTGACCGCGCAGCTCTACGGCGCGCGCAAGGACATCGAGATCGGTCTGGAAGTGCGCCAGGCGTTCTGGCTCGCAATCGTGCTGATGGTGATCGGCTTCACGATTCTCTATTTTCCGGGCCCGCTGCTCGACCTCGCGCGCGCGCCCGAAGCGCTGCGCGAACGCACCATCGGTTATCTGCGGCTGCTGTCGTTCGGCCTGCCCGCCGCGCTCGCGTTTCGCATCTACAGCTCGCTCGCCAACGCCGTGGGACGGCCGCGTCTCGTGATGTTCCTGCAAGTGGGCGCGCTGATCGTCAAGATTCCGCTCAATACCTGGCTGATTTTCGGCGGACTCGGCGTGCCCGCGCTCGGCGGTCCGGGCTGCGCGCTCGCGAGCACGTCGATCAACTGGGCGCTCGCGTTGTGCGCGGCGATCGCGATCACGCGCGTGGATGTCTTCGAGCCGTTCGAGATTTTCAAGCACTTCTGCTGGCCCGAATGGAAACGGCAGGCGGAACTGCTCAAGCTCGGCATTCCGATGGGACTCTCGTATCTGATCGAGGTGACGTCCTACACCTTCATGGCGATTTTCATCGCGCGCCTGGGCACGACGACGCTCGCCGGTCATCAGATCGCCGGGAACATGGGCGCGGTGCTGTACATGACGCCGCTCTCGATCGGCGTGGCGACTTCGACGCTGGTTGCGCAGGCGCTGGGCGCCGAACGCCACGCGGAGGCGCGCACGCTCGCGCGTCATGGCGTGATGACGGCGGTTGCGATTGCCTGCGTGTTCGGTGCAATCGTGTTCGTGCTGCGGCCGCTGATCATCGGCGCGTATACGCCCGATCCGGCCGTGGCGATCGCGGCGATGCCGCTGGTTGCGATCGTCACCGTGTATCACGTGTTCGACGCGCTGCAGATCACCACCGCTTTCGCGCTGCGCGCCTACAAGGTCGCCGTGGTGCCGACCGTGATCTACGCGATCGCGCTCTGGGGCGTGGGACTGGGCGGTGGCTACGCGCTCGGCTTCGATGTGTTCGGCAACCTGCCCGTCTGGTCGACCGGCGCGCGCGGTTTCTGGCTCGCCAATGCGGCCAGTCTGGTGATCGCGGGCGCAGGGCTCGCGGTGTATTTGCAGCGTGTGAGCACGCGGCATTTAAAGGCGGCGTAGTCGAAGCGATGATGGCGGCGAGGCCGACGTCATCGCGTTAAAGACCGGCGTTTTCATTTAGCACTCGCCGTGGTCGAACCGCCACCGCCCCGAGTTGCAGAATCGCGCACACTTGTCAGTTAGTTGCGTAACTCGTCGACATCACGCCACCCCGCGCGCCGCCTCCACCGTCTGCGCGGCGTGATACGACGACCGCACCAGTGGCCCCGCCACCACCTCGCGAAAGCCCATCGCCAGGCCCGCCTCGCGCAGCGCCGCGAATTCGTCCGGATGCACGTAACGCCGCACCGGCAAATGAAACCGCGACGGCGCCAGATACTGCCCGATCGTCAGCACCTCCACGTCGTGCTCGCGCAGATCGCGCATGGTTTCGAGCAATTGCGCATCGGTTTCGCCGAGCCCGACCATCAGCCCCGACTTCGTGACGAGCGCCCCACCCGCGCCACTCGCGGCCTTCGCGCGCGCCAGCAGTCGCAGCGAGCCGCGATAATCCGCGCCCGGACGCGCCGCGCGATACAGCGACGGCACCGTCTCGATGTTGTGATTGAACACATCGGGCCACGCCGCCGAAAGCGCATCGAGCGCGCGCTCGATGCGTCCGCGAAAATCCGGCGTCAGCACCTCGACGCCAATGCCCGGCACGCGCTCGCGCACCCGCGCGACGCAGCGCGCGAAATGCGCCGCGCCGCCGTCGCGCAGATCGTCGCGATCGACCGACGTGATCACCACATGCCGCAAGCCGAGCGCCGCGACCGCCGACGCGAGATGCGCGGGTTCATCCTCATCGAGCGGCGCCGGCCGCCCGTGCGCGACGTCGCAGAATGGACAGCGCCGCGTGCACAGCCCGCCCATGATCATGAACGTGGCCGTGCGCTGCGCGAAGCACTCGCCGATGTTCGGGCACATCGCCTCCTCGCACACCGAATGCAGCCGATGCTCGCGCAGCACGGCCGCCACGTCGGCGACCGTCGTGCTCATCATCGGGCGCGCGCGCAGCCAGGGCGGCTTGGGCAACGCCGCGCCCTCGCCCATCGGCACGATCTTGACGGGAATGCGCGCGAGCTTCTCGCGGCTGCGCAAGCCGTGCTGGCCGAGCGCGGTGTCGCCGGCGCGCGGCGTGTCGGACGCGACGGGCTCCATCTCAGCCTCCCGCGTCGAAAAAAGCCTTGAGCAGCCGGTTGATCTCGGCGGCGGCTTCCATCTGCACCATATGCCCCTTGCCCGCGATCACCTCGACCTGCACCGTGGGCGCGAGTCCCTGCGCGTGGCGCGCCGGAATGATCTGATCGGCGTCGCCCCAGATCACCAGCACTTTGGGCGCGAGCGTCGAGAGCCGGTCGCGGAACACACGCCGCTGCGCGCCGCCCGCAAAACTCTGCGACGCGATCTTCGCGAGCGCGTCCTGCACGCCTTCGAGCCGCTTGTACTTCACAAGGTCCTCGACGAGCTGACGCGTGACGAGCGCCGGATCGGCGAACAGCTTCGTCACGTGCGGCTTGAGCGCGTTGCGGTTCGTTGCGCTCGCGAAGCCCTCGATATACGCACCATCGATTTCGTCGCCGAGACCCGCGCTCGCGATCAGCGAGAGCGACGCGACGCGCGTGGGCGCGCGCTCGGCCACGGCCATCGCCACCGCGCCGCCCAGCGAATGCCCGACCAGATGCGCGCGCTCGATCTTCTGCGTGTCGAGAAAATCGATCACGCTCTGCGCGAGTTCGTCGAGCGCGCCGCTTTCGACCGCCTTGCCCGACTCGCCATGCCCCGGCAGATCGAGCGCCCACACGGTGCGTCCCGTCGCGAGATCGGCGTGATTGAACAGCCAGTTGTTGAGATCGCCGCCGAAACCGTGGATCAGCACCACGGGTGTGCCGTCGCCCTCGCCCAGCTTCAGCCAGCGCACCGTGCGACCACCGATCTGCGCCTTCTCCGGCTGGGGGCCCGCGTCGGCGTCGCCCGCTTTGGCAGGCACGAAGTCGCGCTGAAATTCGGCGACGGCCGCATCGATTTCGGCGTCCGATGTTTCCTGATCGGCAACGACGCCGAGCAACGCGCCCACCGGCAGCGTATCGCCCTCCTGCGCAATCTGTCGTCGCAAGATGCCGTCGAACGCGCACTCGACGCCCGAGGCGATCTTGTCGGATTCGACGTCGAGCAGTTCGTCGCCCTTCGAGACTTTGTCGCCGGGCGATTTGAGCCAGCCGTTCACCTGGCCCTGCTCCATCGACAAGCCCCATTTGGGCATCGTGATCATGTGAATCGGCATGACTTCAGCTCCTTGCGGCACGCGCGGCGGCGGCGATCTGATCCGCCGAGGGGATGTAAATGTCTTCGAGCGAGGCCGCGAACGGCACCGGCGTATGCGGCGCGGTGACCATGCCGACCGGCGCTTTCAGGTCGTGAAACGCTTTCTGCGCGACCAGCGCGGCGATGTCCGTGGCCATCGAGCAGCGCGGATTCGCTTCGTCCACCACCACCACGCGACCCGTGCGGCTCACGCTTTCGAGGATCGTGTCCTCGTCGAGCGGCGAGGTCGTGCGCAGATCGATCACGTCGGCTTCGATGCCGTCTTTCGCGAGCTTCTGCGCCGCGTCGAGCGCGTAATGCACCATGCGCCCGTAAGTGACGATCGTCACGTCGTCGCCATCGCGCACGATATTGGCCTCGCCGAACGGAATCGAATACGACTCCTCGGGCACGTCGCCTTCCATCGTGTAGAGCAGCTTGTGCTCGCAGAAAATCACCGGATCGTTGTCGCGGATCGCGGCGATCATGAGCCCCTTCGCGTCATACGGCGTGGCCGGGCACACGACCTTGAGCCCCGGAATATGCGTGAACAGCGACGTGAGCATCTGCGAGTGCTGCGCGGCCGCGCGCAGACCCGCGCCGCACATTGTGCGAATCACGACGGGCGTGACCGCCTTGCCGCCGAACATATAGCGGAACTTGGCCGCCTGATTGAAAATCTGGTCGAAGCACACGCCCATGAAGTCGATGAACATCAGCTCCGCCACCGGCCGCAAGCCGCACGCGGCCGCGCCCACCGCCGTGCCGATAAACCCGCCTTCCGACAGCGGCGTATCGAGCACGCGGCCCGGAAACTTGCCGTACAGCCCTTTCGTCACGCCGAGCACGCCGCCCCATGCGTCCTGCTCGCCGGGCGCACCCGCGCCGCCCGCGTTGTCCTCGCCCATCACGATCACGCTTTCGTCGCGTGTCATTTCTTGTGCAAGCGCTTCGTTGATCGCCTGCGAGTAGGTGATTTTCCGTGCCATTTTTGTCTCCTTGATCTGGAATCCTGACTAATCATCGTTCCCGGCGCAGCAGGCGCTCAGGGATAGGACACGTACACATCGGTCAGCAGCGCTTCGGGCGCAGGCAGCGGCGCGGCCTTCGCCTTGGCCACCGCGTCGTCGATCAGCGCCTTCACTTCCGTATCGACTTTGCGCAGGTCGTCGGTGCTGGCGAGTTCCGCGCGCACCACGCGCTCCTCGAAACGCTTGAGGCAATCCTTTTCCTCGCGCAGCTTCTGCACTTCGCCGGGCGCGCGATAGGTCTGCGCATCGCCTTCGAAATGGCCGAAATAGCGCGACAGTTTCATTTCGACGAGCGTCGGGCCGCCGCCGTTGCGCGCCCGCGCGATGGCTTCGCCGAGCGCTTCATAAACGGCGAAGAAGTCGAATCCGTCGACGATCACACCAGGCATGCCGAAGCCGTTGGCGCGATCGGCGATATTGTCCGCGGCCACCGACCATGTCGATGACGTCGCTTCCGCGTAACCGTTGTTTTCGGCGACGAAAATCACCGGCAGACGCCACACCGAAGCGAGATTCATCGACTCGAAGATCACGCCTTGATTCGACGCGCCATCGCCGAAAAAGCACACGCCCACGCCGCCGGTTTTCTTCTGCTTCGCCGCGAGCGCCGCGCCGCATGTAAGCGGCCCGCCCGCCCCGACGATGCCGTTCGCGCCCAGCATGCCCTTTGAAAGATCGGCGATATGCATCGAGCCGCCCTTGCCGCGACACGAACCGGTTTCGCGCCCGTAGATCTCGGCCATCATCTCGCGCACGTCCACGCCCTTGGCGATGCAATGGCCGTGACCGCGGTGCGTGGTGGCCACGTAATCGGCGTCGTTCAGGTGGCTCATGACGCCGACCGCCGACGCCTCCTCGCCCGCATAGAGATGCACGAAGCCCGGAATCTCGCCGGTCGCGAACTCGACGTGCAGACGCTCCTCGAATTCACGGATCGTGCGCATCGAGCGATACGCCGTGAGCAACTGCTCCTTGTTCAACTGATTCGACATGGTTGTCTCCTGATGAAACACAATGAGTCGTGCCTGAGTCGTTTCTGCGTTGCCTTCAATGAAACGTGAAGCCTCCATCGACGTTCACCGACTGGCCGGTGACGTTGTCCATCGTCGCGAAGAACAGGGCGAGCCGCCCCATGTCCTCCGGCGTTTGCGCGCGGCCTTGCGGAATCAGCGCAAGCTGATGGCGCTGCCACGATTGCTCGACGCTCTCGCCTTCGTTCTTCCATTCGTCGGAGAGCCGGTCCCACATGTAGGTGCGCACGATGCCCGGACAGATCGCGTTGACCGTGATGCCCTCGCGCGCGACTTCCTTCGCGAGCGCGTTCGTGAAGCCGACCACCGCGAACTTCGAGGCGCTGTAGTGCGCGAGATTCGGAAAGCCTTCCTTGCCCGCGATCGACGCGACGTTGATGATGCGACCGCGCTTTTGCATCAGAAAATGCGGCAGCGCCGCCTTGCAGCCGAGAAACGTGCCCTTTGCGTTCACGTCCATGACGAAGTCCCAGTCGCGCTCCGATAGCTCGGCGACCGGATGAATCGAAATCACGCCCGCGCAGTTCACGAGAATGTCGAGGCCGCCGAGTTCCGAAATCGCCCGCGCGATCATCCCGTCGATCTGCGCGGCCTGCGTGACGTCGACCTTGCAGGTAAGCACGCGGCGGCCGAGTTCCTGCACCTCCTTCGCGGTCTGTGCGAGCGCTTCGTCGAGCAGATCGGCGAGCAAGACATCGGCGCCCGCACGCGCGAGCGTGAGCGCTATGCCGCGTCCGATACCGCGCGCGCCGCCAGTGACGACCGCGACCTGGCCTTTGAGGGGTTCGTCCATGCTGATGTCTCCTGTTTTTAAGGGGTTGGCGAGAAAAACCTTCAAACGCGCCGGCATGCGTACACCTGCGCACACAAGCGCGGACCTGCGTCCTCATGCACGCGTGGCCGCCGCGCGCAGCAACTGATGCGAGGCCGCGTAACGCAAGGTGCGCGCGACATCGACGGTCAAAGGGCCGCCCCAATCGAGCGCCACTTCGTAGCGGTCGCCGCGCGACGGTTCGATCTCGCGCTCGCCGTCGAAGGCGAGCGTGCCGTGGCCCGCATCGAGCGGCATCGGCATGCCGACTTCGAGCCGCTGGCACGTGCGCATGTTGAGCCGTTCGATGCGGCCCGGCGCGATCGGCGCGAGTATCGGCACGCCTTCGCCGCCGGCGTCGGCATCGCCGAACGTCATGTGCAGACCGTGCGCCGCGTCTCGTCCGACCGGCGCCCACGCGCCGCCGATCGACGCGAGCCCGATGCCGTCGGGCGGCGCGAAGGCCAGAAATAATGATTCGATATCCGAACTATCCGAAATCGCCCGCGCGCCAACGAACGGTTGCCGCGATACGCAAACATCGACCAGTGCGATTTCCTCGCGGCCCAGCGCCGGTCCTTCGACGCAGCGCGCGACCAGCCGCTTGTTGCGCGCGAGCGCGGCCTCGGCGGGCACCGCGCCGGTGGCCACGAGCGCGCCGGCAAGGCCCGCGACGGTGGCCTCGCGCAGTTCGGGGAACGCGTTATTGGTGCCGGTGGAGAGCGCGAGCAAGGGCGTGTCGCCGCTATGCGCCGCGACCGCGCGATGCGTGCCATCGCCGCCCAGCACGGCGATCAGCGCGACCCGTTCGCGCACCATGTGAGCGACGCCCGCGTGCGTGTCGGCGGCGCTGTCGCTGATCGGCAGATCGATGAAATCGACGGTCGGCCAGCGCTCGTGCCGCGCCACCGCCGCATGCGTTTCGAGCGCGCGCAGCACCAGCGCGGCGACGCCGGTCTTGTCGCGCAAGGTGATCACGCGATCGACGCCGAATGCGCCCAGTCCCGCGAGCAGTCGCACGACCATGTTGGCTTTCTCGGCCGTCGGAAATACGGAAGCATGCGTGGTGAGGCGGCGGATGTCGCGTCCCGAAGCCGGGTTCGCGATCACGCCTACGGTCACGGGCGTCGTCACGGGCTTTGTCTCCTGATCCGCGCAAGGGCGGACCGATTGTGTCGGCGACGCTTGCCGATTGCGTTTGCGCGTCGCGTTTGTGCGTCATGTTTGTCCGCAGACTCTGCAAGCGTTGTGCCAATGCGTGCGCGCCGCGCGTTCACGCAGACGGAATGCCGCTGCGACAGGGCTTTGCGGCCGATTCGCAAGCGCGCCGCGATCAGCGTCGCGTGGCGCGACGGCGTCTCAACACGGCCTGCGTTGAGCGCGGGGGCGAAGTGCACTGCAGCGAAACGCGCGGACGCAATCGCGCCGCGCCCCGCACGACGCACCCGACCCGCCGTTGTGCAGGCCCGCATGCGCGTCTCGCGACACACTGAGACGATCGTCTCAGCCATCTCGCTTGCTGCGCTGCGGTGTGATTGCGCGCGCGGGATGTGCTACAAAAGGTTCCCGCCTGGAGTGGTCTGGATTCGACTGGAACCGCCATGCCCTACGCCCTCGCTCCCACCCGCCACGCCGCGCGCGTGCGCGACGCCGTCGAAGGACGCCTGCCCGCGCCTTCGGGCTCGGCGCGGCTCGCGTCGTCGTGGCAGCGCTCGTTCGAGCGCTATCAGCTCGATCCCGGCTCGGTGATCGGCCCGCGCGTGCTGAGCGCCGCCGAACTGCGCGAAATCCGCGATCGCGAGGAGTCTTTTCTGCGCGCCTCGGGCCAGTGCCTCACGCGCCTGCACGACGTCGTGCGCGACGCTGACTATTGCGTGATGCTCACCGACGCGCATGGCGTGACGATCGACTACCGCATCGACCGCGAGCGCCGCAACGACTTCAAGCACGCGGGCCTGCATATCGGTTCGTGCTGGTCGGAGAGCGAGGAAGGCACGTGCGGCATCGCGAGCGTGCTGGCCGATCTCGCGCCGATCACCGTGCACAAGACCGATCATTTCCGCGCCGCGTTCACCACGCTCACCTGCAGCGCCGCGCCGATCTTTGCGCCCGGCGGCGAGCTGATCGGCGTGCTCGACGCTTCCGCCGTGCAGTCGCCCGATGGCCGCGAGAGCCAGCGCATCGTCAATCAGCTCGTGCGCCAGAGCGCGACGCTCATCGAGGACGGCTATTTCCTGCATCGCACCGCGTCGTGCTGGATTCTGTTCGGCCACCAGAGCCGCAATTACGTCGAGGCGCAGCCCGAACTACTGATCGCCTTCGACGAAAACGGCAACGTGGTCGCCGCGAACCGGCGCGCGCGCGAAATCATTCCGGGCCTCGAAGGTCCGCGCCATATCGACGAGATTTTCGATTCGTCGCACGTGCAGTTGCGCGATATCGGCCGCATCGAGGCCATCGCGGCGCTGCGCCTGCGGGCGAGCGGCGCGATGCTTTACGCGCGGATTCGCGCGCCGCTCGGACGGGTGCCGTCGCCGGGCGTGCATGGCGCGGTGCCGCTGCGCGACGTGCGCGATGCGCCCCAAACCCGCGCCGAGGAGGCGCACGACCGCAGCGCGCTCGGCCCGTTCCTGCGCAGCGCCGACGCGCGCGTGGCCGACAACGCGCGCATCGCACAGCGCGTCGTCGGCAAGCGGCTGCCGATTCTGCTGCTCGGCGAAACCGGCGCGGGCAAGGAAGTATTCGCGCGCGCGATCCACGATGCCGGGCCGCGCCGCAACCGGCCGTTCGTCGCGGTGAATTGCGGCGCGCTGCCCGAGTCGCTGATCGAGAGCGAGCTGTTCGGTTACGCGCCCGGCGCGTTCACGGGCGCGCGGCGTCACGGCGCGCGCGGCAAGATCGCGCTCGCCGACGGCGGCACGCTCTTTCTCGACGAAATCGGCGATATGCCGCTCGCGCTGCAGACGCGCCTGCTGCGCGTGCTCGCCGAAGGCGAAGTGCTGCCGCTCGGCGGCGAGACGCCGGTGCGCGTCGATCTCGACGTGATCTGCGCGACGCACCGCGATCTCACGCAGATGGCCGCGGCGGGCGCGTTTCGCGACGATCTCTACTACCGCCTGAGCGGCGCGGTGCTCACGCTGCCGCCGCTGCGCGAACGGCGCGACATCGGCATGCTGATCGACACGGTGTTCGCCGAAGAAGCGCAGGCCGCGGGCCGCCCGCTCGGCCTCGACGCCGCGCTGGCCGCGCAACTCGCCGCCTATGCGTGGCCCGGCAATCTGCGCCAGTTGCGCAACGCCATGCGCTACGCATGCGCCGTCTGCGACACCGTGCGAGTGGAGGCGCGGCATTTGAGCGCCGATCTCGCCGCGCAATTGCCTGATTCAGCGCGTGGGGGCGCCATGGCCTCGCGCGAGGGCGACCGCGCGTCGACGCGCGCCGAACGCGCGACGGGCCATCACGACAGCGCCGAACGCGCCCGCATCCTCGCCGCCCTCACCGCCCACCGCTGGCGTCCCGACGCCGCCGCCGCCGCGCTCGGCATCTCGCGCGCGACGCTCTATCGACGGATCGCGAAGCACGGCATCGTCGGGCCGCATCGCGCTTGAGCGTCGGCGCGTGCGGCTGTTCCGCCGTTCCAGCGGCAGTTTTCGCGCGCGCGCACCGTCATGGCGCACGCGTGCTCGTTGCGCCCGCCGCGATCGGCCTGTGCGCGCAATGCACAGAAGTATTAAATATTGTGCGGCGCGATTGTCTTGCCACGCAACGCTCGGTATAAATCGTCCGCTTCCCGTCCACGCAGGCGCGAACTGTCCTATCCTGATAGCGCAGCGCCCACCGACTGGATGCGTCGTCCGTTCCCGGCTAACCGAATTCGAATTGCCCTCAATGGAGTGATTGCCATGCTGAAGAAGCTGCTGATGCTGTTCCTCGCACTCGGTCTGTCGCTGTCCGCCGCGTTGGCCGCGGCTGTCGAAGTCAATACCGCCGATCAGGCGGCGCTCGAATCGGTCAAGGGCATCGGCCCCGTCCACGCCAAGGCGATCCTCGACGAACGTAGCAAAAACGGCCCGTTCAAGGATGCGGACGACCTCGCCACGCGCGTGAAGGGCATCGGTCCGAAGTCGGTGCAGAATCTCGAAGCCGCCGGTCTGACGATCAACGGTTCGTCGGCGCCGCCGGCGGGCAAGCCGGCAGCGTCGTCGAAGAGCAGCAAGGCGGCGACCACGGCGGCGCCCGCCGCCACGGCCGGCACCGCGCCGAATCCGATGACCACGGCCCCGACGTCAGCGGCGCCCGCCACCACGGCCACGACCGCGCCGGCCGCCTCGGACGCCAAGGCCGGCAAGTCCAAACGCAAGAGCAAGAAGGACAAGGAAGCCGCCGCCGCGAGCGCCGCGCAGGCGGGTTCCGCCGCGCCCGCCGCCACCGCGCCGGCCGCCGCTTCGGATACCAAAGCAAAGAAGAGCAAGAAGTCGAAGAAGAGCAAGGCCGCGTCCGACGCGGCCGCCTCGGGCGCTTGAGGTCGCGCGCCCGCTTTCCGGCACTTTCTGCCATCCCCGCGGCGCGCCTCGTGCGCGCCGTCCGATTTTCCGGCCGCGTCCCCCGTCGCGGCCATCATTAGTGAGATCGTCATGAGCCTGCTCGATACCCTCGGTTCCCTGCTCGGTTCGTCGCAACAGCAACAAGGCGGCGGCCAAACTCAACTCCTCGCGCTCGCGATGGAATTCGTCAACAATCAGCCGGGCGGCCTGAACGGCCTCATCCAGAAGTTCCAGCAAGGCGGTCTCGGCGACGTCGTGCAGTCGTGGGTCAGCAACGGCGAGAACCAGTCCGTTTCGCCCGATCAGCTGCACAACGTGCTCGGCTCGGACGTCGTCTCGGGTCTCGCGCAGAAGGTCGGCATGCAGCCCGAACAGGTCAGCGGCCTGCTCGCCCAGGTGCTGCCGCACGTCGTGAACGCGGGCACGCCGAACGGCGAAGTGCCGCAGGGCGGCCAGATCAACACCGAAAGCGTGCTCGGCACGCTCGGCGGCCTCGCCTCGCTGTTCGGCGGCGGCAACAAGCAGGCTTGATACGCTGACGCGAGGCGCGCCTCGCGCGCGCCGGTGCGTACTTTTGCGACGCCCATGAAAAAAGGGCTCCCCGAATCGGGGAGCCCTTTTTGTTTGAAGCGCGACAGATTACCGTCGCGCCAGCGGTGCATCAGCGAACTGAGAGCGCTTAATGAACGACGCGCTCGAACACCAGCTTGCCGTCCTGGACGTCGACCGGAATCACGTCCTTCGGTCCGAACTTGCCCGCGAGGATCAGCTTGGCGACCGGGTTTTCGATCTCCTGCTGGATCGCGCGCTTGAGCGGCCGCGCACCGAACAGCGGGTCGTAGCCGACATCCGCGATCTTGCCGAGCGCTTCGTCCGACACGACGAGTTCCATGTCGAGCTTTTCCAGACGCTCGCGCAGGCGCTGCAACTGGATCTTCGCGATCGACTCGATGTTGTCCTTGCCGAGCGCATGGAACACGACGACTTCGTCGATCCGGTTCAGGAACTCGGGGCGGAACTGCAGCTTCACTTCGTTCCAGACCGCTTCCTTGACCGCTTCCTGCGGCTCGCCGTGCATCGACTGGATGAGGTGCGAACCGAGGTTCGAGGTCATCACGATCACCGTGTTCTTGAAGTCGACGGTGCGGCCCTGGCCATCGGTCATGCGGCCGTCGTCGAGCACCTGCAACAGCACGTTGAACACGTCCGGATGCGCCTTCTCGACTTCGTCGAGCAGGATCACGCTATACGGCTTGCGGCGCACGGCCTCGGTCAGATAACCGCCTTCCTCGTAACCGACGTAGCCCGGCGGCGCGCCGATCAGACGCGCGACGCTGTGCTTCTCCATGAACTCGCTCATGTCGATGCGGATGAGGTGATCCTCCGAATCGAACAGGAAACCCGCGAGCGCCTTGCACAGCTCGGTCTTGCCCACGCCCGTCGGCCCGAGGAACAGGAACGAGCCGTACGGCTTGTTCGGGTCCGCGAGACCGGCACGCGAACGGCGGATCGCATCCGACACCGCGTTGATCGCCTCGTCCTGGCCAACCACGCGCTCATGCAGCTTGTCTTCGATCAAGAGCAGCTTTTCGCGCTCGCCCTGCATCATGCGCGAGACCGGAATGCCGGTCGAACGCGACACGACTTCCGCGATTTCCTCGGCGCCCACCTGCGTGCGCAGCAGACGATGACGCTTCGGGCTGTTCTGCTCGGTGGCCTCGGCCTGCGCGACCTGCTTGAGCTGCGCTTCGAGTTGCGGCAGCTTGCCGTACTGCAATTCCGCGACCTTCTCGAGCTTGCCTTCGCGCTGGAACTTCGTGATCTCGGCACGCACCTTGTCGATGTCTTCCTTGATCTGCGCGCTGCCCTGCACCGCGGCCTTCTCGGCGGTCCAGATCTCTTCGAGGTCCTTATATTCGAGGCTCAGGCGATCGATTTCCTCTTCGATCAGCTGCAGACGCTTCTGCGACGCTTCGTCCTTTTCCTTCTTGACGGCTTCGCGCTCGATCTTCAGCTGGATCAGACGACGATCGAGCTTGTCCATCTCTTCGGGCTTCGAATCGATTTCCATCTTGATCTTCGACGCCGCTTCGTCGATCAGGTCGATCGCCTTGTCCGGCAGGAAACGGTCGGTGATGTAGCGATGCGACAGTTCCGCCGCCGCGACGATCGCCGGGTCGGTGATTTCCACGCCGTGGTGCAGTTCATATTTCTCCTGCAGACCGCGCAGAATCGCGATGGTCGCTTCCACCGACGGTTCGTCGACGAGCACCTTCTGGAAGCGGCGTTCGAGCGCGGCGTCCTTCTCGATGTACTTGCGATATTCGTCGAGCGTGGTCGCGCCGATGCAATGCAGCTCGCCGCGCGAGAGCGCCGGCTTGAGCATGTTGCCCGCGTCCATCGCGCCTTCGGCCTTGCCCGCGCCGACCATCGTGTGAATTTCGTCGATGAAGACGATGGTCTGGCCTTCGTCCTTGGCGATGTCGTTGAGCACCGACTTCAGGCGTTCCTCGAACTCGCCGCGATACTTCGCGCCCGCCAGCAGCGCGGCCATGTCGAGCGAGAGCACGCGCTTGCCCTTGAGCGTTTCCGGCACTTCGCCGTTGACGATGCGCTGCGCGAGACCTTCGACGATGGCCGTCTTGCCCACGCCGGGCTCGCCAATCAGCACCGGATTGTTCTTGGTGCGGCGTTGCAGGATCTGGATCGAGCGGCGGATTTCGTCGTCGCGGCCGATCACGGGATCGAGCTTGCCGGCGCGCGCGCGCTCGGTCAGGTCGACCGTGTACTTCTTGAGCGCCTCGCGCTGGCTTTCGGCGTCCTGGCTATGCACCTGCGCGCCGCCGCGCACCGCGACGATCGCGGCTTCGAGCGCCTTGCGCGAGAGGCCGTTCTTGCGCGCGATCTGGCCCGCGTCGCCCTTGTCGTCGGCGACGGCGAGCAGGAACATTTCGCTCGCGATATAAGTGTCGTTGAGCTTCTGCGCTTCCTTGTCGGCCTGATTGAGCAGACCCGTGAGCTCGCGCCCGACCTGCACGTTGCCGTCGGTGCCCTGCACCTGCGGCAAGCGGTTGATGGCGTCGTTGAGCGCGTTTTGCAGCGCCTGAACCTGCACGCCGGCCCGCGACATCAGCGAGCGCGCGGAACCGTCCTGTTGCGCGACGAGCGCCGCCAGCAGATGGACCGGTTCGATGTATTGATTGTCGCGGCCGACGGCCAGGCTTTGTGCGTCGGCGAGTGCTTCCTGAAACTTGGTGGTGAGCTTGTCGATTCTCATTTGAAACGAGACCTCCAGTAATCTTGACTGTCACCAGATTTAAGGGTCATTGAGCCGGTTTCAAGCGCACAGGCCGTCATTTTTTCCGATTTTTAATATGAGGGTGCGCTGGATGCGCAGATCGCCGTCCGCAGGGCGGATGACGGTGAAGCCGGTGGATTCGTCGGATCGAAGCGCGCCGTGAGGAGCGTCGCGAGATCGGGCGAAGTCAGCGCGTGGCGCTCGTCGCCTTTGCGCGCGGGATGAAGTTGACGGGCGCGAGGCCGAGCGCGCCGCTCAGTTCATGCTCCGGTTGCGCCAGTTCGCCGATGGTGTGGCGATCGAGTTCGGCGAGGAAGGCGTCGCGCGCGGCCGCCAGCGCATGCTTGAGGCGGCACTGCGGTTCGATGACGCAGCCGCGGCGCTCGCCGTGTTCGTCGGGAAAACAGCCGACCAGCGCGAAATCGCTCTCGGTGTGGCGCACCACGGTGCCGACGCTCAGCGACAGCGAATCCGCCGCGAGCCGCAGGCCGCCGTTACGGCCGCGCAGGGTGTCGACCCAGCCGAGTTCGCCCAGCCGCTGCACGACCTTCATCAGATGGTTCTTCGAGATGCCATAGGCGTCGGAGATTTCCTGGATCGTCGCCAGGCCGTCGCGGCGCAGCGCGAGATACAGCATCACGCGCAGCGAGTAGTCGGTGTAATCGGTCAGTCTCATGGCGATCGTTAAAAAATGAGTCAGGTCAATCGTGACGCTAATGCGTCTAAGATAACATGCAGCGCCCATGCAGGTTTTGCGCTGTCTGGGTATCATGACGCTTCGTATTTCCAGGCATTTTCCGGCATTTCCAGCCACATCGGAACGTGCCGTGGCATTTGTACATCCGCAACAAGCCCATCATGACCGACGCACGCCCCGCCCCCTACGCCGAGCCGACCGAAGACAACATCCGCGAACTCGTCTACGCGTTCTATGACCGCGTGCGCGCGGACGCGCTGCTCGGTCCGGTCTTCGACGGCATGCTGGCCGGGCGCTGGGACGACCATCTGCCGAAGATGGTGCGCTTCTGGTCGAGCCTTGTGCTCGGCACGAAAACCTACCGCGGCAACGTGCAGCAGGCCCACAGTCCCGTGGAAGGCGTCGAGCCGCGTCATTTCAGCCGCTGGCTCCATCTGTTTCTCGATACCGTGCAGGCGCGCTACGAGCCTGCCGCCGCGCTCCAGTTCATGGAGCCCGCGCTGCGAATCGCGCAGAGCCTGCAATTGAGCAAGTTCGGCTGGGACTACCAGATTCCGCCCGAACAGCAAGCCTTGCTCGATGCGGTCGCGCCGCGCCGCCGTCCCGCAGGCCACGGACACGATCACGACCTGCCCACGCGCCCGCCTGGCGAGCCGTTTCCGACGCGCATCGTCGGCCGTTCGATGGACGCGGACGAAGCCGATCGCGCGAACTGAGCGACGCCTGCGTCTGGCGTCGTCGGCTGATTCTGGCTGTTAGTTGCGATTCATCACGCAAGTCAGCGCGATCTGCCCCGTTTTATGCGCATAACGGCGGCCAGGCATCGCATCCCAGCTTCAAAACAGGCTGCGATCGACTTTCGGCACTTCGGGCGCCAGCTTCAACAGCCTCTCGCTCTGCGCGACGACAAAGCGCGCCACCGCGTCCACCAGCGCCCGTTCCTCGCCCACATAAACCTCGGCGCGCGCCAGTTCCGGCGCAAGCGCACTCGCCTGCCGCGCCATCCGCACGATCTCGCGCTCCAGAAAACGCGGCTGCGTGCGCGTGCGCTGGGCGAAATCCGCTAGCGCGTACGGCGTGAGCTCCTGTAGCCGGAATACGTCGCCATAGGCCATCGCCATGTCCTGCTC
The DNA here is from genome assembly GCF_046535315.1 of Paraburkholderia sp. SIMBA_027. Classification (NCBI taxonomy): domain Bacteria; kingdom Pseudomonadati; phylum Pseudomonadota; class Betaproteobacteria; order Burkholderiales; family Burkholderiaceae; genus Paraburkholderia; species Paraburkholderia sp. SIMBA_027. Next base: position 137,405 of record NZ_JAWRWY010000019.1, on the reverse strand, counting down.
GACGTGCTCGCCGTAGGCGTTCACCGAAACGAGGTCGTACAGCGGCGCGGGCTCCAGATTCGACGCGCGCATGAAAAACGAGATGTTCTTGCCATGCGCGTCGCTATTGCCGATCAGCACGTGCAGCAGCGCCCAGCGCACGAGAAACGTGCGCGTCGACAGCGGATTGTCGAAATACGGCTCCAGCGCGAACAGCTTCTCGAAACTCACGCCTTCGCGGATATTGCGCACGTCGGCGACATTGCCGAAATTGCGCTCGTATTTGAACGACACGGGCAGATCCAGCGCCTGACAGCCGTCGATCACATGCCGCCGGCGCACCGCGGTCACAGTCTCGCCATCGGCGGGATCGATGCTTACAGCGCGATCGAAACGCTCGATCAGCAGAATCGGCTCGGGGATACGGCGAATCTCGACCGGCGCAACCTTGAGCCCCAGACGCGCCGCCAGCGTCATGCAGAAGTGCTCGTTGGCGACCATGTGCGGCGTCACGGCATTGCGCGACTCGGGCTTGAGGATATGCGTCGAACTGAGCGCGCCGTCCGCGAGCGCGAGGCGCGCGCCTTCTGCCAGCACCTGCAGCTTGTCCTGATAGCCGGCGACCGAGAGCCGCACCTTGCCGTCCCAGACCGGGAAATCGACGAGATCGCGTTCGCGAATCCGCTGACTCAGTTCTTCCGTCGAAATCGGTCTGCGCAGCGGCGGCGCGGGCTCGACCGGAGCGCCGGGCAGGTCCGAGGGCGGCGCGAAGCTCAGCGCGCCGACGGGTTCCTTGCCGAGCACGCGCACGAGCCCGAAAACGTTCTCCTTCGAGATCTGATTGACGATCGATGCGACGTCGAGCGCGCGGCCTTCCGGCAGCAGGTTTTGCAGGAAACGCTGGACCGCGCCCGGCGCCGCGACCGCGCCCGAGAGCGGGATGTGCGGCGAGAGCGGAAAGGCGTCGTCGCGCTGGCGCCAGGCCGCGTCGTAGTCGAAACCGTAGCGCTCCTCGCGCGATTCGAAGCTCAACGTGCCGACCGGCGCATCGCCGGTTGTGACGCGCAGCGTATGGGCGGCCATCAGGGCGTCTCCTGCGCGCCGGGCGGCATCAGCTTGCGCACTGCCATGCTGGCTTCGCTGCGCGGCAGGACCAGCAGGCTGAGCCCGAGCCCGTTGAGAATCAGAAACACCTTGTCGAGACTGACCGAGCGACCGTTTTCGAGCCGCGACAGCACGTCCTTGGAGACGCCGAGCATTTGCGCGGCATCGTCGATACGCAGTTCGCTTTGTGCGCGGCGATTGCGCACGAGCAGGCCGAGCGCGGCCATGTCCTGCGCCAGCGGGTCCGGGCGTTCAATCGGTCGAGGCAAGGTGCGGGGCATGGCGGGCGCGTCCAGAATGTCCAGATTCTCGGAATCAGCCGCTTGATGCGGCCATAATTCCGAGAATATCAGAATTATTCCGTTGGACGCCAGTTTTGGCGAATAGTTCTCGCATTTAAGGAATAAATCGACTCAGCCCACACGGCGAGCCGATTATTCTCATATTTCAGGAATTATTCCGTACGATCCACGGTTGCGCTTGTTATTCTGATATTCTAGGAACAATCGATAGAATACGCACGCATGCGTGTTTAATCCGGCTTGACCGCCGCATTCCCCGACTCGATCCCCCAACGCGCCAGCGCCGCGTCGTCGCTTTCGCGCGCATCGACCCAGCGCGCGCCGTGCTCGGTCGCTTCCTTCTTCCAGAACGGCGCTTCGCTTTTCAGGTAATCCATCACGAACTCGCAAGACGCGAACGCATCGCCGCGATGCTTCGACGTCGTCGCGACCAGCACGATCTGGTCGAGCGGCGCGAGCTGGCCGACCCGATGCACGATCAGCACCTCGATGCCCGGCCAACGCGTGCGCGCCGCCTCGACGATGTTCTCCAGCGCCTTCTCCGTCATCCCCGGATAGTGCTCGAGCTCCATCCCCGCGACCGCGCTGCCGTCGTTCAGGTCGCGCACGGTGCCGACAAAGCACGCCACCGCGCCAATCGACGGATTGTTGGCGCGCAGTTGCGCGACTTCCGTCGTCAGGTCGAAATCCCCGGTCTGAACCCGCACGGGCATGACTGCTCTCCTTGATCGTCGTGAGGGATTCAGCCGCCGGTGACGGGCGGGAAAAACGCGACTTCGCAGCCTTCGGTAATGCGCGTGCGCGGGTCGGTCATGACGTGGTTGCACGCCATACGCAGCGAACGGCCTTCCGCCAGCGTTTCCGCCCAGACGCCGCCGCGTGCGCGCAGCCAGCCGCGCACATCGCCGACCGTGACGATGCTGTCGGGCAGCGTGACCGTTTCATCGGCGACGCCCAGTGCTTCACGCACGCTCGCAAAAAATTTCAGCTGGATTTTCATCGGTTCAGGCTCAGTACAGCAATTCGGTAAAGGGGATGAAGCGCACGGTTTCACCGGCGCTGATCGCATGATTCGGCGGATTGTCGATGATGCCGTCGCCCCAGACCGTCGAAGTCAGCACCGCCGAACTCTGATTCGAGAACAGGTCGAGGCCGCCCGCCGGATTCACGCGCGCGCGCAGGAACTCGTTGCGGCGATCCGATTTGGTCTGCGTGAAATCGGCGCGCAGCGACAACGCGCGCGGGCTGACGTGCGCGACACCCGCGAGACGCAGCAGGAACGGGCGCACGAACAGCAGGAAGGTCACGAAGCTCGACACCGGATTGCCCGGCAGCCCGATGAAAAACGCCTGCCCCGCTTCGTTCGCGCCACGCCGCACCGCGCCGAACGCGAGCGGCTTGCCCGGCTTCATGGCGATCTGCCACATGCCGATATGGCCTTCCGCCTCTACGGCCGGACGCACATGATCTTCCTCGCCCACCGACACACCACCCGAGGTCAGAATCAGATCGTGCTGCGCGGCGGCTTCGCGCAAGGTCGCGCGCGTGGCGTCGAGCTGATCGGGAACGATGCCGTAATCGGTCACGTCGCAGCCCAGATTGCGCAGCAGGCCCGTGAGCGTGAAACGGTTCGAGTTGTAGATCGAACCCGGTTTGAGCGGCTCGCCGGGCATCGTCAGTTCGTCGCCGGTGAAGAACACCGCCACCTTCACGCGGCGCGTGACCGTGAGCGTCGAGCAGCCGACCGAGGCCGCCAGCCCGAGCGCCGCGGGCGACAGGCGCGTGCCCACGGGCAGGATCACCGAATCCTTCTTGATGTCCGCGCCCTGGGCCGTGATCCACTCGCCGGCCTTGGGCGTGTGCAGGATCGTCACTTCGCCGTCGCCGGCTTCGGCCTGCTCCTGCATCACCACGGCGTCCGCGCCCGGCGGCACGGTCGCGCCCGTGAAGATGCGCGCCGCCGTGCCCGCCGCGAGCGGCTGCGGTGCGTGACCGGCCGGAATGCGCTGCGAGACCGGCAAGCGGCGGCTGCCTTGATGCAGGTCGGCCGCGCGCACGGCGTAGCCGTCCATCGCGCTCGTGTTCATCGGCGGCACGTCGAGCGGCGACACCACCTCGACCGCCAGCACGCGGTTGAGCGCGTCGAAGGTCGAGAGCGTTTCGCTTTGCGCGAGCGGCTGCGCGGCGGCGAGCAAGGTCGCGAGCGCGTCGGCGGTCGAGATCATCGGCGGGCGCGGGGCGCCTGTAGCGGCGTTCGTGGCGGCGCGGGTGCCTGAATTCGGGGCTTGGGGCGTGGACATGGGCGGGATGTTGGGGCGTACGGGACGAGGCGCGATCCGCGGTGCTTGCAGAGCGCTCCGCGCGACGCCTTCGGCAGTGGGTCTGCCGTTATTGTAGCGGCGGGCAGGCGGCATTGCGCCGCGTGCCCTTATGCCGTGAATTCGCCGTGTGCGTCGAGGACTGCGCGCCGCGGGCGGCTCGCGCCCGCGGCGGGTACGGCGGCAGAACCGATCAGTCCTGCGTGTGCGCGGTGATGTAGTCCTTCACCTGCTTCGCGTCGGCGGCCACCACTTCGAAACGCTGCGGCAGCGCCTCCAGGCCTTCGAACGCCGCCGGACGCTCGGCTTCGCGATCGAGCGCTTCGCGGATCGTCTCGCCGAACTTCACCGGCTGCGCCGTTTCCAGCACGATCATCGGCACGCCCGGTTGCAGGTGCTCGCGCGCGACCTTCACGCCGTCGGCCGTGTGCGTGTCGATCATCGTCTTGTAGCGCGTGAAGACGTCGCGGATCGTCGCGATACGGTCGTCGTGGCCGCTGCGGCCCGACACGAAGCCGAACTGCTGCACGCGCACGAAGTCGCCGCTCGCCGCGAGATCGAAACCGCCCTTCTCCTCGACGTCGCGGAACAGCTGCGCGACGCGCGCCGGATCGCGGCCCAGCAGGTCATAGACGAAGCGCTCGAAGTTCGAGGCCTTCGAGATGTCCATGCTCGGGCTGGTCGTGTGATACGTCTCGGCCGACGCGCGCACGCGATAGACGCCGGTGCGGAAGAACTCGTCGAGCACGTCGTTCTCGTTGGTCGCGACCACGAGCTTTTCGATCGGCAGGCCCATCATGCGCGCGATGTGACCCGCGCAGACGTTGCCGAAGTTGCCCGAAGGGACCGTGAACGACACGCGCTCGTCGTTGCTCTTCGTGGCGGCGAAATAGCCCGCGAAGTAGTAGACGACCTGCGCCACGACGCGCGCCCAGTTGATCGAATTGACCGTGCCGATCTTGTGCGCGGCCTTGTACGCGTGATCGTTCGAGACCGCCTTGACGATGTCCTGGCAGTCGTCGAACACGCCTTCCACCGCGAGGTTGAAGATGTTCGGATCCTGGAGGCTGAACATCTGCGCGGTCTGGAACGCGCTCATCTTCTTGTGCGGCGAGAGCATGAACACGCGCACGCCCTTCTTGCCGCGCATCGCGTATTCGGCGGCGCTGCCGGTGTCGCCCGACGTGGCGCCCAGAATGTTCAGCTGCTGGCCGGCTTTGGCGAGCGTGTACTCGAACAGATTGCCGAGCAGCTGCATCGCCATGTCCTTGAACGCGAGCGTCGGACCGTTCGAGAGTTCGAGCAGCGAGAGCGTCGTGCCGTTTTCCTCGCCGAGCGTGGTGAGCGGCGTGATCTTGCTCGCGTCCTCGCCGTGGCGCACGTTGCAGTACGTGGCCGCGGTGTAGGTGCGGCGCGTGAGGTCGCGCAGATCGTCGGCGGGAATGTCGTCGCTGAACTTCGAGAGGATCTCGAACGCGAGGTCCGCGTACGAGAGACCGCGCCAGCGCGCGAGTTCTTCCTTGCCGATCTGCGGATACTGCGCCGGCAGATACAGGCCGCCGTCGCGCGCGAGGCCGCCCAGCAGGATGTCCGAGAACGAATGCTGCTCGCCGGCGCCCGCGCCGCGCGTGGATACGTAATTCATTGCTGGTCCTTGCCTTACCTTAGTTCAGTCCTTCCATGCGCAGCTTCGTCACCGACGACTTCACGGTCGCCAGCTTCTCGATCTGCGCGATCGCCGCGTTGACGTTCTTTTCGAGCGTCTCGTGCGTGATCAGGATGATGTCGGTCTCCGCCTTGCCCTGCGCGTCCACTTCTTCCGACTCCTTCTGCAGCAGCGCGTCGATCGAAATGCCGCTGTCGGCCAGGATGCGCGTGATGTCGGCCATCACGCCGGTCTGGTCGGCCACGCGCAGGCGCAGGTAGTAACCGCTCGTGACTTCCTCGATCGGCAGGATCGGCGTGTTCGAGAGGCTGTCCGGCTGGAACGCCAGATGCGGCACGCGATGCTCGGGATCGGCCGTATGCAGGCGCGTCACGTCCACGAGATCGGCCACGACCGCCGAAGCCGTCGGCTCCGCGCCCGCGCCCTTGCCGTAGTACAGCGTGGTGCCCACCGCGTCGCCGTGCACGACCACCGCGTTCATCGGGCCTTCCACGTTCGCGAGCAGCCGCTTCGCCGGGATCAGCGTCGGGTGCGTGCGCAGCTCGATGCCCTTCTCCGTGCGGCGCGCGATGCCCAGCAGCTTGATGCGGTAGCCGAGTTCTTCCGCGTACTTGATGTCGATGGCGTCGAGCTTGCTGATGCCTTCCACGTAAGCCTTGTCGAACTGCACTGGCACGCCGAACGCGATCGCGCTCATGATCGTGGCCTTGTGCGCGGCGTCCACGCCTTCGATGTCGAAGGTCGGGTCGGCTTCCGCGTAGCCCAGTTCCTGCGCGCCCTTCAGTGCGGTCGCGAAGTCGAGGCCGCGCTCGCGCATTTCCGAGAGGATGTAGTTCGTCGTGCCGTTGATGATGCCCGCGATGTACTGGATGCGGTTGGCCGTCAGACCTTCACGCAGCGCCTTGATGATGGGGATGCCGCCCGCCACCGCCGCTTCGAACGCGACCATCACGCCCTTGGCGCGCGCTGCCTGGAAAATTTCCGTGCCGTGCACCGCCAGCAGCGCCTTGTTGGCCGTGACCACGTGCTTGCCGTTGGCGATCGCGCGCAGCACGAGCTCCTTGGCGAGCGCGGTGCCACCGATCATTTCGGCGATGATCGAAATCGACGGATCGTCGACGACGGCGTTGAAGTCGGTCGTCAGGTCGACGCTGCCGGCTTCGCTGCCGAGCGCCGCGGTGGCCTTGGCCGGATTGCGCACGGCAATGCGCGCGATCTCGATGCCGCGGCCCGCGCGGCGTTTGATTTCTTCCTGGTTGCGGCGCAGTACCGTGAAGGTGCCGCTGCCCACCGTGCCGAAGCCCAAGAGACCTACTTTGATCGGTTCCATGCAGCGTGTGTTCGTCTAAGTGTGTGAAAAGGAAATGCGTTTGCGTGGCGTTTTTCGTGGCGTCTGCGTGACGGGTGCCGTCGCTCAGGTGCCGTGACGCTGGCGATAGCCGTCGAGGAAGCGCGCGATCCGGTTGATCGAATCGGTCAGGTCGTCGACGTTCGGCAGGAACACCACGCGGAAGTGATCCGGCTGCTTCCAGTTGAAGCCCGTCCCCTGCACGAGCAGCACGCGCTCCTGCAGCAGCAGATCGAGGATGAACTGCTGGTCGTCCTGGATCGGATAAAGCTTCGGGTCCAGACGCGGGAACATGTACAGCGCCGCTTCCGGCTTCACGCAGCTCACGCCCGGAATGGCCGTGAGCATGTTGTACGCGAGTTCGCGCTGGCGATACAGGCGGCCGCCCGGCTGGATCAGCTCGTTGATGCTCTGGTAGCCGCCGAGCGCCGTCTGGATGGCGTACTGGCCCGGCACGTTCGCGCACAGGCGCATCGACGCGAGAATGCCGAGGCCTTCGGTGTAGTCCTTCGAGCGGCGGCGGTTTTCGCCCGTCATGCCCGAGAGGAACATCCAGCCCGCGCGGTAGCCGCACGCGCGGTAGCTCTTCGAGAGGCTGTTGAGCGTGACCGTGATGACGTCTTCCGAGAGCGAGCCAAGCGCCGTGTGCGTCTTGCCGTCGTAGATGATCTTGTCGTAGACCTCGTCGGCGAAGATGATCAGGCCGTGCTCGCGCGCGATCGCCACGAGGCCTTGCAGCAGCTCGTCCGAATACAGCGCGCCCGTCGGGTTGTTCGGATTGATGACGACGAGCGCGCGCGTGTTCGGCGTGATCTTCGCGCGGATGTCGTCGAGATCGGGCATCCACGCGTTCGATTCGTCGCAGATGTAGTGAATGGGCGTGCCGCCCGACAGGCTCACGGCCGCCGTCCAGAGCGGATAGTCGGGCGCGGGCAGCAGCACTTCGTCGCCGTCGTTCAGCAGCGCCTGCATGGCCATCACGATCAGCTCGGACGCGCCGTTGCCGATGTAGATGTCGTCGAGCTCGACGCCCTTGACGCCCTTTTGCTGCGCGTAATGCATGATCGCCTTGCGCGCGGCGAACACGCCCTTCGAGTCCGAATAGCCCGAGGAGCCCGGCAGGTTCAGGATCATGTCCTGAATGACCTCGTCCGGCGCGTCGAAGCCGAACGGCGCCAGATTGCCGATGTTCAGCTTGATGATGCGATGGCCTTCTTCTTCGAGGCGCTTGGCATGCTCGAGCACCGGCCCGCGGATGTCGTAGCAAACGTTCTGCAGCTTGTTGGATTTGAGAATCGGTTTCACGGCGGGCTTTCGGTCTGGGAAACGGTCTTAAGGGGCCAAATAGGCGAGTCGGGCATTGGCCGGGCGCGGCATACCGGGAACTATACAGAGCGGGCCGAACGGCGCACGGGCCGCGAGCCTGTCGAGGCAAGGGGCGAGCGTGGCTGCGGCACGGGCCAACTCCGGCTAACCACGGGAAACTGCGGACATCTTCGGGCAACGTGCCAGTTGCAGCTTGTGACTGCGTTCGCCGGCTGGGTGTGTCCACTGGGTGTATCCAGACAGGATGTCGCAGGCGAATGGCGCGGATGTGGCGCTCGGACTGACGGGCTCGAAGCGGTTCAGGCCGGACCCCGCTGGGGCGACGGCGCGCCGCGGCGGCTAAAAAGCTATAATTTAGCGGATTTTGACCGACTTCCGCAATGCGCAAAGCGCCGTCACGGGCCGTGCCAGGCCACGGGCAGCGGCAGCGCGCGGCGTCCTTCGTCCGCGCCGTGCCTGCGCCGGCGCGCGCTGTCCGTAATAAGACCTTCGCTGAGACCTTCCGGAATTCCGTTTTGAAACTACACCAGGACTCCAGCGGCGCCCTGAACACCGTCACCGGTTATGGCGCCGATTACGTCGAGATCAATCTCGAGCGTCATAACGGCAGCATCCTCGTCATGCCTGACTCGCCGGTCCAGCCCTGGCCGGTGAATGCGTTCGACTCGCTCACCCCCGACCATTTTGCGGCGCTGCTGCCGCTCAAGCCCGAAGTCGTCGTGTTCGGCAGCGGCGAGCGCCTGCGCTTTCCGCATCCGCGCCTGACCGCGCCGCTGTCGGCCCAGCGCATCGGCGTGGAGGCAATGGATTTCAAGGCCGCCTGCCGCACCTACAACATCCTGATGGCCGAAGGCCGCCGCGTGGCGCTCGCGCTGCTGATCGAAGCCTGACTGAAGCCTGGTCGGGGCCTGATCGCAACCTGATTAAAGTCCGATCGCGCCCCGGATCGGCCGCCCGATCGCGCGGCCTCGTGCCCGCCCCTTAAGCTTGCCTTCAGGTACGCTCCCCGTGCCGTAGTACACTTGCGCGCCGCGCGGGCGAGGCGCGTATCCACGCCGCCACCCGACCGACTGCAACGTTGACAAAAACAGGCTGGAATCCATGAACGATACGCCCTCGCGGCTGCCGCTCAACCGCAGCGCGATCCTGCTTCTGATCGTCGCTCTCGCCGTGATCTGGTTCTTGCCGCTCGGCTGGCGCCATCTGCTGCCGAGCGACGAAGGCCGCTATGCCGAAATGGCGCGCGAAATGCTCGCGACCGGCGACTGGATCACGCCGCGCTACAACGGCTACAAGTATTTCGAGAAGCCGCCCCTGCAAACCTGGATGAACGCGCTGACGTTCGCGTGGTTCGGCATCGGCGAATGGCAGGCGCGCCTCTACACGGCGCTGACCGGCTTCGCCGGCGTGCTGCTGGTCGGCTTCACCGGCGCGCGCGTGTTCAACGCCGCCACCGGCTTCTTCGCCGCCGTCGTGCTCGCCTGCGCGCCGTACTGGAACCTGATGGGCCACTTCAACACGCTCGACATGGCCCTGTCGTTCTGGATGGAACTCACGCTCTGCGCGCTGCTGCTCGCCCAGCGCCCCAATCTGCCGCGCAACACCGCGCGCCTGTGGATGTGGGTCTGCTGGGGCGCGATGGCGCTCGCCGTGCTCTCGAAGGGCCTCGTCGGCCTGATCCTGCCGGGCGCCGTGCTGGTGCTCTACACGCTGATCTCGCGCGACTGGGCGCTCTGGAAGCGCCTCTACCTCGTGAGCGGCCTGATCGTGTTCTTCGCGGTCGTATCGCCGTGGTTTGTGCTGGTGCAGGAACGCAATCCCGAGTTCTTCAACTTCTTCTTCATCGTCCAGCAGTTCCAGCGCTATCTGACGCCCGCGCAGAACCGCCCCGGCCCGTTCTATTACTTCGTGCCGGTAATGCTGGTCGGCTTCCTGCCGTGGCTCTCCGTGAGCGTGCAGAGCGTGCGCCACGCGCTGCGCACGCCGCGCCAGCCGAACGGCTTCGCGCCGGTCACGCTGATGCTGGTCTGGAGCGCCTTCATTTTCCTGTTCTTCAGCGCGTCGCATTCGAAGCTGATCTCGTACACGCTGCCGATCGCTCCGCCGCTCGCGCTCGTCATCGGCCTCTATCTGCCGCTGATGACGAAAAAGCAGTGGAATCGCCATCTGATCGGCTATGCGCTGCTGGCCGTCGCGCTGATGGCGGGCTCGTTCGTACTCACGCGCCTCGGCGACTCGCGCAACCCCAACGCGCTCTACCGCGAGTACCAGGTCTGGGTGTTCGCCGCCGCCGCCGCCGCCTTCGTCGCGACCATGATCGGCCTGCGCATCGCTCGCGCGAAGAACACGCCCGAAACCGGCGCGCGCGCGCCCGCCGTGGCGCTCGGCACCGCGTGGCTGCTGCTCGCGACCATCGCCGGCACGGGCCACGACGTATTCGGCACGCTGAGTTCCGGCGCGCCGCTCGCGCCCGCCGTGCGCGCGGCCATCGCCAAAATGCCGCCCGATACGCCGTTCTATTCGGTCGGCGTGCTCGATCACACGCTGCCCTTCTACGTGCGCCACTCGATGACGATGGTCCAGGTCACCGACGAACTGGCCTTCGGCATCTCCGAGGAACCGCAGAAATGGGTGCCGACCGTCGCCGAATGGGAGCAGCGCTGGAAGGCCGAACGCTACGCGCTGGCGCTGCTGCCCGCGCAGCGCTACGACCAGCTGGCCGCGCAAGGCTTCCCGATGCAGGTGATCGCCCGCGACGCGCGCCGCGTGGTGGTGGAAAAACCGCAGCCCTGAGCCTGGCGGATCGCGGGCGCGCATGAGCGATAATGCCGGGTTGTGACCCTGACGGCGCCGGCCCGGCAGCCGCGCAGCGCGCGGGCCGTTCCACGCGCCCGCCTGTGGCTGCCCGCCCGCCGCAGCGGCGTCGCGGACCGCGCCCGGTCCGCCCCCATAACCGAGTTGATCACCAGAATGATGAATCCGATTTCCCTTATCTGCATCCTGGCCGGCGTCGGCCTGAATGCCTGTGCGCAACTGTTGCTGAAAGCCGGTGTCAATGCCGTTGGACACTTCGAATTCAGCCGTGCGAACATCCTGCCCATCGGCTGGAAGCTCGCCACGCAGCTGCCGATCATCGGCGGACTCACCTGCTACGTGTTCAGCGTGGTCGTGTGGATCGTGGGCCTCTCGCGCGTCGACGTCTCGATCGCCTACCCGATGCTCTCGCTCGGCTACGTGGTCAACGCGTTCGCGGCCTGGTATCTGTTCGGCGAAGTGATGAGCGTGCAGCGCCTCGTCGGCATCGGCATCATTCTGATCGGCGTGGTCGTGCTGGCGCGCAGCTGATCGGCGCAGCCGGGCCATCCGCCACATCGAAGCGACATCGAAGCGACATCGAAGCGACATCGAAGCGACATCGAAGCAAATCGTAAGGTCGGCGGCGCATGCTTCGCGCCGCCACAGCCTCACTCACTATCTGACGTTCTGACGAGCCAAGCCCTCATGACCCAGTCATCCGCGCAATCCTCCGTACCGTTCCTCCCGTTCGTCAAACCCGAGATCGACGAGGAAACCATTCAGGGCGTCGTCGACGTGCTCCGCTCGGGCTGGATCACGACCGGCCCGCAGAACCAGGCGTTCGAAGCCGCGCTGTCCGAGTATTGCGGCGGCCGTCCGGTGCGCACCTTCAACTCGGGCACGGCGACGCTGGAAATCGGTCTGCGCATCGCGGGCGTCGGTCCCGGCGACGAGGTCATCACCACGCCGGCCTCGTGGGTGTCCACGAGCAACGTGATCTACGAAGTGGGCGCGACGCCCGTGTTCGCCGACATCGACCCGCTCACGCGCAATATCGACCTCGACAAGCTCGAAGCCGCCATCACGCCGCGCACCAAGGCGATCATTCCGGTGTTCCTTTCGGGCCTGCCCGTCGACATGGACCGCCTCTACGCGATCGCCCGCCAGCACAAGCTGCGCGTGATCGAGGACGCCGCCCAGGCGTTCGGCGCGAGCTGGAACGGCAAGCGCATCGGCGAACTCGGCGACATCGTCTCGTTCAGCTTCCACGCGAACAAGAACCTCACGGCGATCGAAGGCGGCGCGCTCGTACTCAACAACGAGGACGAAGCCGAACTCGCGCGCAAATACCGGCTGCAGGGCATCACGCGCACGGGCCTCGACGGCATGGACTGCGACGTGCTCGGCGGCAAGTACAATCTCACGGACGTGGCCGCGCGCGTGGGCCTCGGCCAGCTCAAGCACATCGAGCGTTTCACGCTGCAGCGCCGCAATCTCGCGAAGGCGTATTTCGCGGGCTTCGAAGGCGGCGCGGCCGTGAAGCTGGGCATGGGCCTGCCGCACGCCGACTTCGCGAACAGCAACTGGCACATGTTCCAGATCACCCTGCCGCTCGAAAAGCTCACGCTCACGCGCGCGGAATTCATGGAACAGCTCAAGGAACGCGGGATCGGTTCGGGCGTGCACTACCCGGCCATCCACCTGTTCACGCTCTATCGCGAGCGCGGTTTCCGTGCGGGCATGTTCCCGCACGCCGAGCGGTTCGGCGCGACCACGGTCACGCTGCCGCTCTTCACGCTGATGACGGAAGCGGACGTCGCGCGCGTATGCCACGCCGTCAACGACATCTGCACGCAGTTCGCGAAGTAGGCATCGCCAGCAAGTACCTGCACGGAGTGGGCGCTGTTCGGCCAATCGCGCCCGCCCCGCCCGCCGTACACTGTCGTGCAACACGGATTACCCCAACGGAAAAGACGCACACATGAGTCAAACGGAACAACGCACCTTGACCCCGGAAACGCCGGAAGTCTCGGTCATCATTCCGGTCTACAACGAGGAAGCCGGACTGGCCGCGCTGTTCGCGCGCCTGTACCCGGCGCTCGACAAGCTCGGCACCTCGTACGAAGTCATCTTCATCAACGACGGCAGCCGCGACCGCTCCGCCGCGATGCTCGCCGAGCAGTTCCGCGCGCGCCCGGACACCACGCGCGCGATCCTGCTCAACGGCAACTACGGCCAGCACATGGCGATCCTCGCGGGCTTCGAGCAGTCGCGCGGCGAGATCGTCATCACGCTCGACGCCGACCTGCAGAATCCGCCCGAGGAAATCGGCAAGCTGGTCGAGAAGATGCGCGAAGGCTACGACTACGTGGGCACGATCCGCATGCAGCGCCAGGACAGTCTGTGGCGACGCAAGGCTTCGCAGGCCATGAACCGGCTGCGCGAGCGCATCACGCGCATCAAGATGACGGACCAGGGCTGCATGCTGCGCGCCTACAACCGTCATATCGTCGATACGATCAACCGTTGCGGCGAAATCAACACCTTCATTCCGGCGCTCGCGTACACCTTCGCGCAGAACCCGGTCGAAGTCGACGTCGCGCACGAAGAGCGCTTCGCGGGCGAGTCGAAGTACTCGCTCTATAGCCTGATCCGCCTGAACTTCGACCTCGTCACCGGCTTCTCGGTCGTGCCGCTGCAGTGGCTGTCGTTCATCGGCGTGATTCTTTCGCTGGGCTCGGCGGGCCTGTTCGTGCTGCTGCTGATCCGCCGCTTCATCATCGGCGCGGAAGTGCAAGGCGTGTTCACGCTGTTCGCCATCACGTTCTTCCTGCTCGGCGTGATCATCTTCGCGCTCGGCCTGCTCGGCGAGTACATCGGCCGTATTTATCAGCAGGTGCGCGCGCGTCCGCGCTATCTGGTGCAGACGATTCTCGAAGCGCGCAACGGCCGCGAAGTGGTCGACGTGCCGCGTCAGGACGTCGTGCAGGCCGTGCAGACCGCGCTGAATCCTGTCGGCGCCGCGAACCAGAACGTCAACCCGAACGTCGGCGCCAACGTCGACCAGGAAGCCGGTCAGGACGCACGCCACGGAGCCCAGTCATGAAAGCGCGCGCCGTCGTCTTCGCGTATCACAACGTCGGGGTGCGTTGCCTGCAGGTGCTGCTCGCGCGCGGCGTGGACGTGGCGCTCGTCGTCACGCACGAAGACAGCCCGACCGAAAACATCTGGTTCGGCAGCGTGAAGTCGGTGGCCGAGGAACACGGCATCGACGTCATCACGCCGGCCGATCCGAAAAGCCCCGAGCTGCGCGCCGCGATCGCCGCCGCGCAGCCCGACTTCATCTTTTCGTTTTACTACCGCCACATGCTGCCGGTGGATCTGCTCGCGCTCGCCGCGCGCGGCGCCTACAACATGCACGGCTCGCTGCTGCCGAAGTATCGCGGCCGCGTGCCGACCAACTGGGCGGTGATCAAGGGCGAAACGGAAACCGGCGCGACGCTGCACGAGATGGCCGCGAAGCCCGACGCGGGCGCGATCATCGCGCAAACGCCGGTGCCGATCCTGCCCGACGACACGGCGGCGATGGTCTTCGACAAGGTGACGGTGGCCGCCGAGCAGACGCTCTGGCGCGTGCTGCCCTCCCTCGTCGCAGGTGAAGCGCCGCACCTGCCGAACGATCTGTCGCAAGGCAGCTACTACGGCGGGCGCAAGCCCGAAGACGGCCGGCTCGACTTCTCGCAGAGCGCGCAGGACGTCTACAACCTGATCCGCGCAGTCGCGCCGCCGTACCCGGGTGCGTTCACGGACATCGGCGAGCATCGTTTCGTGATCACGCGCGCGCGGCTGGTGCGCCCCGGCACGCAAGACGCCGAACGCGTGCGCGCCCTCGCCGGATTGCCCGCCGGCATCCACGTAAGCGATAATGCGCTTTTCGCCCTTTGCGGCGACGGCCGCGCCATCGCGATTCACGAACTGCGGCACGCACCGAATCTGGAACACGGCGGTCAAGAGACCGTCGTCACGCCCGCCGCGTTCTCCGACCTCATTTCATCTGTCCCCCGTCCATGAAAAAAGTTCTGATCCTGGGTGTCAATGGCTTCATCGGCCATCACCTCTCCAAGCGCATCCTCGAGACCACGGACTGGGAAGTGTTCGGCATGGACATGCAGACGGACCGCCTCGGCGATCTGGTCAAGCATGAGCGCATGCACTTCTTCGAAGGCGACATCACGATCAACAAGGAGTGGGTCGAGTATCACGTCAAGAAGTGCGACGTGATCCTGCCGCTGGTCGCCATCGCCACGCCGGCCACCTACGTGCAGCAACCGCTGCGCGTGTTCGAACTCGACTTCGAGGCGAACCTGCCGATCGTGCGTTCGGCGGTCAAGTACCGCAAGCACCTCGTCTTCCCGTCGACCTCCGAGGTCTACGGCATGTGCTCGGACGAGCAGTTCGACCCGGACGCGTCGGCCCTCACCTACGGCCCGATCAACAAGCCGCGCTGGATCTACGCGTGCTCGAAGCAGCTGATGGACCGCGTGATCTGGGGCTACGGCATGGAAGGCCTGAACTTCACGCTGTTCCGTCCGTTCAACTGGATCGGCCCGGGCCTCGACTCGATCTACACGCCGAAGGAAGGTTCGTCGCGCGTCGTGACGCAGTTCCTCGGCCACATCGTGCGCGGCGAGAACATCAGCCTCGTCGACGGCGGCGCGCAAAAGCGTGCGTTCACCGACATCGACGACGGCATCGAAGCGCTGATGAAGATCATCGACAACAAGGACGGCGTCGCCTCGGGCAAGATCTTCAACATCGGCAACCCGACCAACAACTTCTCGGTGCGCGAACTCGCGCACAAGATGCTGGCGCTCGCCGCCGAATTCCCCGAGTACGCGGAAACGGCGAAGAAGGTCCAACTGGTCGAAACGTCGTCGGGCGCGTACTACGGCGCGGGCTACCAGGACGTGCAGAACCGCGTGCCGAAGATCGACAACACGATGCAGGAACTCGGCTGGGCGCCGAAGTCGACCTTCGACGAAGCGCTGCGCAAGATCTTCGAAGCGTACCGCGGCCATGTCGGCGAAGCGCGTGCGCTCGTCGAACAGCAGCAAGCGTAACGCCGGGGACAACGCCACTTGGCCCGCATCGTTCTCAAGATCGACGTCGACACGCTGCGCGGCACGCGTGAAGGCGTGCCGAATCTCGCGCGCATCTTCGACCGCTACAAGGCGCGCGCGACGTTCCTGTTCAGCCTCGGCCCGGACCATACGGGCTGGGCGCTGCGCCGCGTGTTCCGGCCGGGCTTTCTGAAGAAGGTCTCGCGCACCTCGGTGGTCGAGCATTACGGCATCCGCCAGCTGATGTACGGCGTGTTGCTGCCCGGCCCCGACATCGGCGTGGAAGCGGCCGCGCAGATGCGCGCGATCCACGAAGCCGGTTTCGAGTGCGGCATCCACACGTGGGACCACGTCTACTGGCAGGACAACGTGCGCACGCGCGACGCGCAATGGACCGCGCGTCAGATGCAGAAAAGCTTCGACCGCTTCACGCGCATCTTCGGCACGCCGCCCGTCACGCACGGCGCGGCAGGCTGGCAGATGAACGAGTCGGCGTTCGAGCAGATCGACGCCTGGGGCATGCAGTACGCCTCGGACGGGCGCGGCCATTCGCCCTATCGTCCGGTCGTGAACGGCCGCACGCTCAACCACGTGCAGATGCCCACCACGCTGCCCACGCTCGACGAAGTGCTGGGCGTCGATGGCGTGGACACGGACACCGTCGCCGCGTGGATGCTCAAGCTCACCGAGAACAATCCGCACGATCAGGTGTTCACGCTGCACGCGGAACTCGAAGGCCAGAAGCTCGCGCCCGTGTTCGAACAGCTGCTCGCGGGCTGGCGCGCACAGGGCCACACGTTTGCCACGATGGGCGATTACCATGCGACGCTGGACCCGGATTCGCTGCCATCGTACCCTGTCACCTGGGGCGAGATCGCGGGCCGTTCCGGCCAGTTGATCGTCCAGCCCGACTGAACCCCGCCGCCCGCGCCACCGCGCCTGTCTTCGCGCACGCAGCCCATGCCGCCGGCACGGCGCCGCGAGCGGCACACACCGTCCCGGCCGACCGGCGCCCGCGCCGCCCCCGCGCCAGCCAATAACAAAGGGAGAGCCACGTGCCTGACGTGACCATCGCTGTCGACCAACCCGTTCCCGACTTCACCGCGCCCGCCACGGGCGGCGACTTCACGCTCTCGAGCCTCAAGGGCAAGAAGGTCGTCCTCTACTTCTATCCGAAAGACAACACGCCGGGCTGCACGCGCGAAGGCATGGAATTCCGCGACCTGTTCGCGAAGTTCAAGAAGGCCGGCGCCACGATCGTGGGCGTCTCGCGCGACAGCGTTCGCTCGCACGACAACTTCAAGGCCAAGCTCGAACTGCCGTTTACCTTGGTATCGGATGGCGACGAAGCGCTCTGCTCGCTCTTCGGCGTCATCAAAATGAAGAAAATGTATGGCAAAGAAGTGCGTGGAATCGAGCGCTCCACCTTCCTCATCGACGCCGACGGCGTGCTGCGCCGCGAGTGGCGCGGCCTCAAGGTTCCGGGCCACGTCGAGGAAGTTCTGGAGGCTGTACAAGCGCTTTGAGGCGCGTTATATTGGGCTGCAATGAGTGCCTGTCCAACCCATTTTTTGATGCATTGCAGCGGTCTCGCAACCGGTCACGTCGTGGCCGGAAATGCGCTTCCGGGGCAGCGTGTCAGCACAGCAGTCAAGCCGCTTGCCTCGTCAGTCGGGGCGGCGGCTTTTTTGTTGGCCTTTCTGTTGAATGTCACTCCCTCCACGCCGCGCCGGCGTAGCGACCCGGTGCGCGTCAACGTCAAGGAGCCGATCGAAAAACAGGCGAACCGGCATTTTCAGACCTGAGCGCGCACCCAGCGCGGTCACGGCGGCGGCCCACCCGGCTGTCCGCACGCGCCGCCCGAAAGCGCACCTTACTGGGTAACCCCGCGACCACTCGACCCGATTTTTTCGAGGGACACCATGCCTTTGCCTACTCCCCCCAGCAAGCTCGGCAACCTGCTGCCGCCCGAGGAATACAAGGCGCGCGCGAAGCCCTCGCGCAGCACCCGCAAAGCCGCGGGTGAGAACGACGCCGCCGATGTTGCCTCGGAACTTGCCAACGACGCGACCGCCTATGGCGCGGCAAGCGTCGCCCAACCGATGACCGAGGCCGCGAACGCCGCGACCACGCTGCGCACCGTGCCGCTGCCTTCCGCCAGCGCCGAACTCGCCGCGCTCGAACCCGTCGCGCCGGCCCCCGCACGAAAACGCAAACAGACCGCCGCGTTGCTGCAGCCGCTCCAGACGCCCGCGGCCGAAGCGCCCGTTGCGCGCAGCGGCAAGCAACCCGCCGCGAAAACCTCGGGCGGTACGGCCGCACCGGCCACGCGCGGCAGCACGAAAAAACGCGTGCATCCGGAAGAAGCCGTCGAAGTCCAGAAGCTGTTCGTGCTCGACACCAACGTGCTGATGCACGACCCGACCTGCCTGTTCCGTTTCGAGGAACACGACGTCTATCTGCCGATGATGACGTTGGAAGAACTCGACAACCACAAGAAAGGCATGTCGGAAGTCGCGCGTAACGCGCGTCAGGTCAGCCGTACGCTCGATCAGCTCGTGGCGAACGCGGGCACGATCTCCGAAGGCATTTCGCTCGCGCGCCTCGGCAGCCGCGAAGCGCTCGGCCGCCTGTACTTCCAGACCACGCTCACGCACATCGATCCGGTCGACGGCCTGCCCGAAGGCAAGGCCGACAACCAGATTCTCGGCGTGGTGCGCGCGTTGCAACGCGACCGGCCGGACCGCCTCGTCGTGCTGGTGTCGAAAGACATCAACATGCGTATCAAGGCGCACGCGCTCGGCCTGCCCGCCGAAGACTACTTCAACGACCAGGTTCTCGAAGACAAGGACCTGCTCTACTCGGGCATCCGCGCGCTGTCGCAGGACTTCTGGGCGAAGCACGCCAAGGGCATGGAGTCCTGGCAGGACACCAAGACCGGCACCACGTATTACCGCGTGACCGGGCCCGAGTGCGCGTCGATGCTCGTCAACGAGTTCGTCTATCTCGAGCCGCAGAACGGCGAGCCCGCGTTCCACGCGATCGTGCGCGAGCTCAACGGCAAGACGGCGCTGCTGCAGACGCTGCGTGACTACGGCCACCACAAGAACAACGTGTGGGGCATCACGGCGCGCAACCGCGAGCAGAATTTCGCGCTGAACCTGCTGATGAATCCGGAGATCGACTTCGTCACGCTGCTCGGCCAGGCCGGGACGGGCAAGACGCTTGTCGCGCTCGCGGCGGGCCTCGCGCAGGTGCTCGACGACAAGCGCTACAACGAGATCATCGTGACGCGCGCGACGGTGCCGGTCGGCGAAGACATCGGCTTCCTGCCGGGCACGGAAGAGGAAAAGATGCAGCCGTGGATGGGCGCCTTCGACGACAACCTCGAAGTGCTCCAGAAGACCGACGACGCCGCCGGCGAATGGGGCCGCGCCGCGACCCAGGAGCTGATCCGCTCGCGCCTGAAGGTCAAGAGCATGAACTTCATGCGCGGCCGTACCTTCGTCGACAAGTATCTGATCATCGACGAGGCGCAAAACCTCACGCCCAAGCAGATGAAGACGCTCGTGACGCGCGCGGGCCCCGGCACGAAGATCGTGTGCCTCGGCAACATCGCGCAGATCGACACGCCGTATCTGACCGAAGGCAGTTCGGGTCTGACTTACGTGGTCGACCGTTTCAAGGGCTGGGCGCATAGCGGGCACGTGACGCTGGCGCGCGGCGAGCGTTCGCGTCTGGCCGATTACGCCTCGGACATTCTCTAAAGCGCTCTGCCGGCGCGGGTTTCTCGCCGCGCCACGCCTGTTGAGCCGTACCTGGAAGGACCGCATCCGGATCGCCGGATGCGGTCCTTTTTTTCTTGTGCGTCGCCCGCGCCCACAGGAGTTTCGGCCCTTCAGGGCGTGCCGACCCCGCAACAGATCGCCCGCGAACTTCAAGTAATTCTTGAAGAATTCTTGCCGAAGCCGTGTCCCACGGGCTACCATCCGCTCATTACCGGTTTTCCCCAATGGCGGACGCGCGTCGTTCGCCGTCCGCTTTTCATGCGCCGACTCTGGCTTCCGTTGCTGATCGTGATATTCCTTGCGGCGTGTTCGAGCGCGCCGCAGAAGGTGTCGCGCGGCGGCGGATCGAGCGGCGGCTACGCCTGGCGCACCAAGCCGCCCGGCTTCCCCAATTTCGTCGACCACAGCATCGGCCGCGAGGAAATCTCGATCCAGGCGATGGGTCTCGTCGGCATTCCCTACCGCTGGGGCGGCAATACGCCCGATAGCGGCTTCGATTGCAGCGGTCTCGTCAAATACGTGTTCGCGCGCGCCGCGTCGGTCGATCTGCCGCGCACCACGGCCGACATGAGCCAGCGCGGCGAGTCGATCGAGCCGGACGAAATCGCGGCCGGCGACCTCGTGTTCTTCAACACCACCGGGCGGCCGCACTCGCACGTGGGCATTTACGTGGGCAATCTGCGCTTCGTGAATGCGCCGTCGACGGGCGGCACCGTGCGGCTCGACTATCTGACCAATCCGTACTGGTCGAAGCATTTCGACGGCATCCGCCGCATGGCGCCGCCCAAACGCGCGCCGAGCACGCCGTTCGATACGCCGACTTACGAGGCGGCGACGCCTGCTCCGGTCGCGCCGGCCGCAAACGTGGCGGTTGCCGCGCCTGCGGCTCGCGTCAGCGCTACGGCGGTGGATCAGCGTCGCCTGACGAGCACGCCGCCAACTACCTACACGAGTACGGCGACGAGCACCGCCGCGATACCTGCATCGCCCGCGCCGCAGGCCGCGTCCGCCGACGCCTTCGAGCCGCCGCCCGCCGCGATGGGTGCTGCGCAGATGCAGGCCCGCGACGCGGGAGCGGTTGCGCCGATCGCCGCCGCACCGAGCGCCGCCGCGCCCGACGCCATCGATGCCGCCGCCGACGCGTTCGAGCCTCCACCGCCCCGCGCGGCCGCCGCCGAACGTCAGGCCGCGCAGGCCGGTTCAACGGCCATCCAGTCGACCCAGCCCGCTCAGGCGCCGGTCCAGATCATGCGCGCCTCGACCGCCGGCGCCGCATCGCCCGCCCCCACGCAATCGAGCGACGACCCGATCGCACGCTTCGCGAACGGCTCGTACTGAACAACGCCCCCGCCGCGTACCCGCGCACACGCCGCCGGCTGACGCGGCATCCAGCCCGATTCGCCCTGGCCGGATGGCCAACGCGGCCTTTCGGCGGTTTCGTGCATCCGCCGCGTCTGCTATCGTTTTGGTACTGTTTTTAGACTTTTTCCGCAGCGAGGCAGCGATGGATCTCGGACATGGCAACAAGGTGGTGCTGATCACAGGCGGCAGCAAGGGCATCGGGCTCGCCTGCGCCCGCGCGTTTGCGCAGGAAGGCGCGAAAGTGGCGATCGTGTCGCGCGATCCGGCCAATCTCGCGCGCGCCCGCGAGCAACTGGCCAGCGAAGGCCTGCACGTGCATCTCACGCGCGCCGACCTGCACGAGGCGCACAGCGCCGCCGACGTGGTCGAAGAAGTCTCCACGGCCGTCGGGCCCATCGACATCCTGATCAACAGTGCAGGCGCGGCCCGCCGCTACGACCCGGAACTGCTCGACGCCGAGGCCTTCAAGGCCACCATGGAAGCCAAATACTTCCCGTATATCTATCCGCAGCAAGAAGTGCTGCGCCGCATGGTCGAGCGGATCAAGGCCGGCAAGGCGCTGGAACCGGGCGCGATCGTCAACATCATCGGCATGGGCGGCAAGTACGCGAGCGACATCCATATCGCGGGCGGCGCGGCCAACGCGGCGCTCATGCTCGCCACCGTGGGTCTCGCGCACTATCACGCGCGCTACGGCATCCGCATCAACGCGATCAATCCTGGCGCCACGCTCACGGAGCGCCTGCAGGAAGCCGTGAAACTGGAAGCGGGCCGCGAAGGCACCAGCGCCGAAGAAACCCTCGCGCGCGGCGAGGCCAAGGTGCCGCTCGGGCGTTATGCCAGACCCGAGGAGATCGCCGACGTCGCGCTGTTCCTGGCCAGCCGCCGCGCAAGCTACGTAACCGGCGCCCTCGTGCCGATGGACGGCTGCAGCACGCCCATGATCTGAACCGGCGCGGCAGCGCTGGCGGGCAAAAAAAACGGCACCCGAAGGCGCCGTTTTGCAACACTGTGGCGGAGGCCCGCTTACATCAGCCGATGGCCGATCCACCAGCCCGCCGCGGCGAGCGTAGCCGAAGCCGGAATGGTCAGCACCCAGGCCCAGACGATGTTGCCCGCCACGCCCCAGCGCACGGCGCTGAGCTTTTGCGTCGCGCCCACGCCGACGATCGCGCCGGTAATCGTGTGGGTGGTCGACACGGGAATGCCGAGCCACGAAGCCGTGAAGAGCGTCAGCGCCCCGCCCGCTTCGGCGCAGAAACCGCCCACTGGCTTGAGCTTGGTGATCTTCTGGCCCATGGTCCGCACGATGCGCCAGCCGCCAAACAGCGTGCCGATACCCATCGACAGATAGCAGCCGCCGATCACCCAGATAGGCGGCGCGTCCGAGCCAACCGCCGAGTAACCGGTTGCGATCAGCAGCATCCAGATGATGCCGATGGTCTTCTGCGCGTCGTTGCCACCGTGGCCGAGGCTATAGAGGCCCGCCGAAACCAGCTGGAAGCGCCGGAAACGCCGGTCGACCTTGCTTGGTGGTGTGCGGAAATACAGCCACGACACCAGCAGCATGAACAACGAACCGAGGATGAAACCGAGCAGCGGCGAAATGAAGATGAACGCCACGGTCTTCATGAGCCCGTCGAAATTCAGCGAATGCCAGCCCGACTTGGCGAGCGCCGCACCCACGAGACCGCCGATCAGCGCGTGCGACGAGCTCGACGGAATGCCGTAGTACCACGTCAGCACGTTCCAGCCGATCGCGCCCACCAGCGCGCCGAACACGACGTAGTGATCGACGATATCGGGGTCGATGGTGCCCTTGCCCACCGTCTGCGCCACCTTCAGGTGGAAGACGAAATAGGCGATCACGTTGAACATGGCTGCGAACGCCACCGCCTGCTGCGGTTTGAGCACGCCGGTGGACACGACGGTGGCGATGGAATTCGCCGCATCGTGAAAGCCGTTCATGAAGTCGAAGATGAGCGCGATGGCGACGAGTGTCGCGACCACCCAGAGGGCGAGTTGTATCGAATGCATCGTGGTTGGCTCAGGCGTTCTCTAGCACGATGCCTTCGATGATGTTCGCGACATCCTCGCACTTGTCGGTGATCGCTTCGAGCAATTCGTAGATCGCCTTCAGCTTGATCAGATTCTTGACGTCGTCTTCCTCGCGGAAAAGCTTCGAGATCGCGCCGCGCAGCAGGCGGTCGGCGTCGGACTCGAGGCGGTCGATGTCTTCGCACGCTTTCAGGATGTCGCGCGCCTGCTTCATGTCGGAGAGCAGCGCCACTGCTGCCTGCACACGCTCGGCCGACGCCGTGACCACGTGCGCGAGTTCGCTCGCCTCGGCCGTCACGGCCTGCACGTCGTACAGCGAAATGGCGGTGGCGACGTCTTCCATGAGGTCGAGACAGTCGTCCATCGTCGTGATGAGCTTGTGGATCTCGTCGCGGTCGAGCGGCGTGATGAAGGTCTTGTGCAGCAAGTCGATGCACTCGTGCGTCAGCTTGTCGGCGGCCTTTTCGGCGCTCTGCACGTTCTGTTTGTGGACTTCTGCGTCAGCCAGATTGTCGATCAGGAGCTCGAGCTCACGGCCAGCGGAAACGATGCACTTCGCGTGCGCGTTGAAGATTTCGAAGAACTTGCCCTCGGTGGGCATGAATCGACCGAACATTGGGATCCCGGTAATTGGTCTCGGATTGCCGTCACAAAACGGCAAGATAGCCGTCATAAAACGGCAATATTGTAACGTCAGGAGGAAAGGGCCGCACTTGTCGACGGACACGGCAGCGGCATTTGCGCCACTATTGCGCATAAGCCGCCTGCCGCGTCTTGACAGTTCAGACGGCGCCCTTACTCGCTCCCATAGAAGGTTTGCGCGCCGGCAAAATTGTCGAACTTCGTGTATTGACCATGGAACGTGAGTCGAACGGGACCGATCGGACCGTTACGCTGCTTGCCGATGATGATCTCGGCGGTGCCCTTGTCGGGGCTGTCCGGGTTGTACACTTCGTCGCGGTAAATGAACAGGATCACGTCCGCGTCCTGTTCGATTGCGCCCGATTCACGCAGGTCCGACATCACCGGACGCTTGTTCGGACGCTGTTCGAGGCCGCGGTTCAGCTGCGAGAGCGCGATCACGGGCACATCGAGTTCCTTGGCCAGACTCTTGAGCGAACGCGAGATTTCCGAAATTTCGGTCGCGCGGTTTTCGCCGCTGCCCGAACCGCTCATCAGCTGCAGGTAGTCGATGATGATGAGGCCGAGCTTGCCGCACTGGCGCGACAGGCGCCGCGCGCGCGAGCGCAGTTCCATCGGGTTCAGACCGCCGGTTTCGTCGATGAAGATCTGCGCCTCGCTCATTTTCTGCACGGCGTGCGTGAGCTTCGGCCAATCCTCGTCGGTCAGGCGGCCCGTGCGCATGCGGTGCTGGTCAAGGCGCCCCACCGAACCGAGCATACGCATGATGAGCTGCGTGCCCGGCATTTCCATCGAGAACACCGCGACCGGCAGGCCGTATTCCACAGCCACATATTCGCCGACGTTCATCGAAAACGCGGTCTTACCCATCGACGGACGGCCCGCCACGATAATCAGTTCGCCGCCGTGCATGCCCGAGGTCATGCGGTCGAGGTCGATGAAGCCCGTGGGCGTGCCCGTCACGTCGCTCGGATTGGCCGTGTGGTAGAGCGTGTCGATGCGCTCCACGACCTGTGTGAGCAGCGGCCCGATTTCGAGGAAGCCCTGAGTACCGCGCGCGCCGTCTTCGGCGATCGAGAACACCTTGGCCTCGGCCTCGTCGAGCAGCTGACGCACTTCCTTGCCTTGCGGATTGAAGGCGTCGGAGGAAATTTCGTCGGCGACCGACACGAGGCGGCGCAGCACCGCGCGATCGCGCACGATTTCCGCGTAGCGGCGGATGTTCGCGGCGCTCGGCGTGTTCTGCGCCAGCGCGTTGAGGTACGCGAGACCGCCCACGTCCTCGGCCTTGCCCGAGGTGCCGAGCGATTCGAACACGGTCACCACGTCGGCGGGACGCGCAGACGAGATCAGGCGGCCAATATGCTCGAAGATCAGGCGGTGATCGTAGCGGTAGAAGTCGCTTTGCGAGAGGAAGTCGGCAATCCGGTCCCAGGCGCCGTTATCCAGCAGCAGGCCGCCGAGCACCGATTGTTCGGCTTCGATCGAATGCGGCGGGACTTTCAGCGACTCGAGTTGGGGATCTTTCGGAGCGTTCATGGAGGGCAATTATCGGACAGCGGACGGGCGCTCACAAGCTTCAAAAAGTGCAACAGCGCGTGCAAGCAAGCGAGTGCGATGAGCGCGCAACAAAAAAGGCAGAAGCCCTGCGGCTCCTGCCTTTCTTGTTCTTTGCGACGTAGAACGGCGCGAACACGCGGTCCGTGAGGACCGCATGCGTGCTTAGGCGTGTTCGCCCAGCACCGACACCGTGATGTCGACGAGCACGTCCGTGTGCAGCGAAACTTGCACCGGGTGATCGCCAACGATCTTCAGCGGGCCTTCCGGCAGACGCACTTGCGCCTTTTCCACTGCGAAGCCTTGCTTCGTGAGCGCTTCGGCGATGTCCGCGTTCGTGACCGAACCGAACAGACGGCCGTCGACGCCGGCCTTCTGACCGATCTGAACGGACAGGCCGCTCAGCTTTTCGCCTTCGCCTTGGGCAACTGCCAGCTTTTCAGCGGCGGCCTTTTCGAGTTCAGCGCGGCGAACTTCGAATTCAGCGATTGCGTCCTTCGTTGCGCGGCGAGCCTTCTTGTTCGGGATCAGGAAGTTACGTGCGTAACCGTCCTTCACCTTGACGATGTCGCCGAGGTTGCCCAGGTTGACGACTTTTTCCAGAAGAATGATCTGCATTCTATTGCTCCTTGTAGCGTCGTCTTATTAGGCCTTGTGCTGGTCGGTGTACGGCATCAGCGCGAGGAAACGCGCGCGCTTGATAGCCGTGTCCAGCTGACGCTGATAGTGGGCCTTCGTACCCGTCAGACGAGCCGGCGTGATCTTGCCGTTTTCGCCGATGAAGTCCTTCAGCGTTTCGATGTCCTTGTAGTCGATCTGATCGACGCCTGCAGCCGTGAAGCGGCAGAACTTCTTACGCTTGAAGAGCGGGTTTTGCTGTTGACGACGCTTGTCGAATTTCTTACCAGTCGGGCGGGGCATGATTAGTCCTTTCCTGTACCTTGCATTTCGGTGATGTGAAACACCAGGGTTCGCGCGTTGCGGTGCTTTTTCGCCAGAAAACCGGTGAAGAGCGCTTCCACGCCCATCTCGCAGCTTTCGACCAGACCGCAGGCCTTGCCTGCCGCCACCGCGGGCATCGTGAGCTCGACGAATCGGGGAATGCCCGCTTCGACGACCTCCGTGCGGTGCTGCAACGTGACGCTGGCAATCGGAACGCCGGCGGGGGTATACCGCACCGGTTCGCGTTCGACGACGCTAGCCGTGAGTTGCAGCCTGTTCACGCAGTGTGCTTAAGCAAGTGAGCTCGAATCCTGATGGCTTGTGTAATTAAGCCTGCGCTTCGGTCGGCTGAGCAGCCGCCTTCTTGGCTTCTTCGCGCTGCACTTCCTTCATCATCGGCGACGGGCCGGTTTCGGCCTTCTTCATCTTGACGATGAGGTGACGCAGCACAGCGTCGTTGAACTTGAACGCGTGTTCGAGTTCGTCGAGCGTGGTCTGGTCGCATTCGATGTTCATGCAGACGTAGTGAGCCTTCGCGAGTTTCTCGATCATGTAGGCCAGTTGACGACGGCCCCAGTCTTCGATGCGGTGGATCTGGCCGCCGTGCGACGTGATCGTGCCCTTGTAACGCTCGATCATCGCGGGCACTTGCTCGCTTTGATCGGGGTGCACGATGAAGACGATTTCGTAATGACGCATATTCACTCCTTGTGGATTAAAGCCACCCGGGCGTCGGAACCGGTGCGGCAAGTGAGAAGCCGAAGATTGTAGCGCGGCCACGCTACGCGCGCAAGCCAAATCATGCAGTGACGTGCTGAATCAGGCGTGTTTTCAAGGACTTGCGTGGTGCGCACGGCGGCGCGATACGCGCCAAGCAGGCCCAAAGCCGGCCCAAAGCGGACCCAAAGCGGCGAAAAACGCGCCCTAGCCCCCACTTCCGCCGCCCGCGAGCCGGGCGTCGAGCGCGGCGCGCAGGCCGACGAGCGCATCCGGCCCGGCGTCGGTGACGGCCCACCAGGTCATGCCGCCCGCCTGCCAGTGTGCGAGCGCGTAGCCGTCGTCGCGCGGCGGCGCGGCGGCGTCCGCCTGCGGGCCGGACACGCCCGGCGGGAACACGTAGACGTCGATCACGTGCTTGCGGAAGCGGTACACCAGCACCGCGACGCGCTCGCGCCCCACGTAGTCGAGCCGGCCGCCCACGAGCGGAAAGCCCTGCGCGGCGAGATCCTCGACCGGCGGCGCGTAGTCGATGCGGCCGTTGAACCACGGCTTCACCGTATGGCGATCGGTCGAGATCACGTCGAGATCGCGGCCCGAGATCTGCGCCCGCACGTGGCTCGCCACGAGTTCGTCGACGAAAGCGTCCGATGCGACCGGTTGACGCAGATGCAGCGCCACGACGACGCCTAGCGCACACAGCGCGAGCACGCCCAGCGCCGACCAGGCGAACGCCGGCGCGCGCGCGCCCGACGCATTGCCCGAACCACTGAAGCCAACGAGGGACGGCCACCTCCAGCCCGCGAGCCGGCCCGCCTTCCCACCGGATTTCCCGCCGGCCGCAGACGGCGATTGCGGAGCGCGCTCGGTGCGCACGCCATCGTCGCCCCGCAGCGGAGCCGGTTCCGAACTCGCCGCCTCGAGCGGCGGCAAGGCCGCCACGATGCGCGCGGCCAGTCCCGACGGCGCGCGATGATAAGGCGCGACGCGCACGGCCCGCGAAATCGCCTGCGCGGTATCGGCCGCCTCGCGGCACGGCGCGCAGTTGTTCAAATGCTCGCGCACGCGCCATTCGTCCGCGGCGGAGAGTTCCCGATCGACGCTCGCATCGAGCAGCGGGCGCGCTTCATCACAGTTCATCAGGCGCCTCCGTCGTGCGGCTCACCGTGGAATTCGAGGTCGGCGCGACCCCGGGCGACATCGACGGCACAGCACTTCCGCCGTCGACGGCCGGCTCCTCGCGGAACCGGCCGTCTGGCCCCCGACCGGATGGTCTCCACGCCTTGCTGTTGCCCCCGAAATCGGTCTTGCCATCCTGCCTTGCGGCTATCGGCGATGACGGCGGTATTTGTGTCTGCGCACAGCCTCTCGCACCATCAGCCGCGCCCCGCGCGTGTTGCGCCGCCAGCATCGCCGCGAGCCGTTTGCGGCCACGCGAGAGACGCGACATCACCGTTCCGACCGGCACGTCGATGACCATCGCGATCTCGCGGTAACCCATTTCCTCCAGCTCGCGCAGCACCAGCACTTCGCGATACTCGACCGGCAGACGCTGCAGCGCGTCCTGCACGCGGCGCGCGTCCTCGGCGCGGATCGCGAGCGTTTCCGGATCGACACTGCCCGTTTCCCAGCCGTCCGGCGGCGTGTCGTCACGCAGCTCGTCGAACGGGGCAACTTCTTCCGCGCCTGCCCGTCGCCGCCACTCGTCGTACCAGACCCGCCGCACAATCGCGAGCAGCCACGGCCGCGCCTGATCGCCGCGAAACGTATCGAAGAAGCGGAACGCGCGCAAAAACGCGTCCTGAACGATGTCCTCGGCGTCGCCGGGATTGCGCGACAACCAGCGCGCGAGGTTGTACGCGGCGTCCAGATGCGGCAGCGCCAGCGCCTGAAAGCGCGCATTGCGCGCCCGCGCGTCCTGCACGTCCTGTGCATCGCGCTGCGTCTCGCCGTGCTGCCCGTTCGCGGTTTCGCCCACGTCGTCCCCTCGCGCCCTAGTGCGCCACCTTCATGCCAACGTTCGTCCCACATCGGCATGACTGGCTTCACGGGCAGTTTATTCCCGCGAATCCCGCGCGAAATCAAAAATAAATCGGGAATGGAACGATGCCGACACCGGTATGGCAGTCATGCGCCGATGCAAAGCCGACAAGCAGACGCGCCCCACCCTCCACGAGGAGACCGACATGCCGACCACCCCCGCGCCTCTTTCGCGCCGACACTTCCTGAAGCTGGCCGCGCTCGGCGGCGGCGCCGTATTCGCTTCGGCGCTGCCCGGCTGGGCCTCGGGCCAGGCGGCCGGCCACGCCGATTTTTTCTTCGTCCAGCTCTCCGACGCCCATTGGGGCTTCGAAGGGGCGGCCATCAATCCGGATGCGAAAGGCACGCTGCCCAAGGCGATCGCCGCCGTCAACGCGCTGCCCGCCACGCCCGACTTCGTCGTCTTCACGGGCGACCTCACGCACACGACCGACGATCCGGCCGTGCGCCGCGCGCGCATGCGCGAGTTCCAGCAGATCGTCGCGGGACTGCGCGTGAAGCCGCTCTATCTGATGCCCGGCGAGCACGATGCGAGTCTCGACAACGGCGAGGCGTTTCGCGAGATCTTCGGCGCGACGCACTACACCTTCGATCATCGCGGCGTGCATTTCGTGGTGCTCGACAACGTCTCGGACCCGGCGGGCCGTATCGGCGACGCGCAACTCGCCTGGCTCGCCGACGATCTCGGCCGCCAGCCCGAGGACGCGCGCATCGTCGTCTTCACGCACCGGCCGCTGTTCGATCTCGCGCCGCAGTGGGACTGGGCGACGCGCGACGGCGCGCAGGCCATCGCGCTGTTGCAGAAACACGCGAACGTCACGGTGTTCTACGGCCACATTCATCAGGAGAACCACACGATGACGGGCTCGGTCTCGCACCACGCCGCGCGCTCGCTGATGTTCGCGCTGCCCGCGCCGATGTCGCAGCCCAAGCGCCTGCCGGTGCCGTGGGACGCGGCCGCGCCGTACAAGGGACTCGGCTGGCGCAGCGTCGATGTCGATGGCGCGCCCGGCGCGTTTGCGCTGACCGAGGTGCCGATCCGCGAGATCGGGTGAACGTTGTCACGGGACCGAAGCGCACACAACGCGCACACAATTCGCACAAAACCAGGAGACCACCATGCTGAAGCTTCATCGTTTGCGCGCCCGCGAGCCGCGCCTTGCGCGCCGCCGCTGGCTCGCGCTCGCGGCCGCCGCCATGGGCACAGGCGCGTTGATGCGCGTGGACGCACAGGCCGCGCCGCGCGTCATCAAGGTTCACGCGCGCCGCTTCGTGTTCACGCCCGACCATATCGCGCTCGCGCCGCACGAAAGCGTCATATTCGAGTTGACGTCGCAGGACACGACGATGGGCTTTTCGATTCCGCAATACGGCGTGCGCGCCGACGTGCCGCCCGGCAGCGTCGTCAAACTCGCGGCCACGGCGGGCGACGCGGGCACGGTGCAGTTTCTCTGCGACATCTTCTGCGGCTCGGGCCACGAGACGATGAACGGCGTGATCACGGTCGGGTAGGCGAAGCCGCGGACCGGCGGCTCAAACGTCGTCGGTCCAATAGCCCGGCCGCGAATAGATCGCCTTCAGATAATCGATGAAATAGCGCACCTTGGCCGGCACATAGCGCTGCTGCGGATACACGGCGAGGATGTCGTAATCGGGCAGCGCGTACTCGTCGAGCACGGTTTCCAGTTCGCCGCGCGCGAGCTGCGCGTCGATCTCCCAGGTCGAGCGCCAGCCGAGCCCGAGCCCTTCCGTCACCCAGCGGTGCAGCAACTCGCCGTCGTTGCAGTCGAGATTGCCGCCCACGCGCACGGTCGCGAGCTTGCCGTTGCGGCGGAAATACCAGCCGCGATTCTGTCCGCCTTGCAGATTGAACGCGAGGCAATTGTGGTTCGGCAGATCTTCGAGCGATTTCGGCCGGCCGTGCTTGCGGAAATAGTCCGGCGTGCCGCACACCACGCGCCGGTTCGAGGCGAGCTTCACGGCGACGAAATTCGGATCGACCGAGCCGCCGATGCGGATCGACAGGTCGTAGCCCTCGCGCACCAGATCGACCACGCGGTCAGTCAGGTTGAAGGACACCTGCAACTCGGGTTTGTCGGCGAGAAATTCGGGCGCGAGCGGCGCGACGTGCTTGCGCCCGAACGCGGCGGGCGCCGAGACGATCAGATGCCCGTTCACCACGCGCCGCCCCACCGACAGCTCGTTCTCCGCCTGCTCCCATTCCGCCAGCAGCCCGCGGCAGCGCTCCAGAAACGCGGCGCCTTCCTCGCTGACCACGAGCCGCCGCGTCGAGCGGTACATGAGCTTCACGCCGAGGCGCTTTTCGAGCGCGTCGATCCGGCGGCCGAGAATCACGGGCGACACGCCCTCCTCCAGCGCCGCTGCCGCGAGACTGCCCGCCTCCGCGACGCGCACGAAGGTCTCGATCTGCTTGAAGCGATCCATCGTCTGTCTCCTTCCGTTTCTCTCGTCGCCCGGTCATTCCATACTTTTTGTATCGAAATAAGCGACCCGGACTGATCTTATCAAACCTTTCCTGCAAGCCTACAGTGACTCTCAAGCGCTGTATCCCTCGGCCTGTTCAGGCCGCCGCGACATTCAGGAGACATTTCATGGCCAAAATGAGAGCCGTCGACGCCGCCGTGCTGGTGCTCGAAAAAGAAGGTATCGACACCGCGTTCGGCGTGCCGGGCGCCGCCATCAATCCGTTCTACTCGGCGCTCAAGAAAGCCGGCGGCATCACGCACGTGCTGGCGCGTCACGTCGAAGGCGCCTCGCACATGGCCGAAGGCTACACGCGCGCCGCGCCGGGCAATATCGGCGTGTGCATCGGCACCTCGGGCCCGGCGGGCACCGACATGATCACGGGCCTCTACTCCGCCCAGGCCGACTCGATTCCGATCCTCGCGATCACGGGCCAGGCGCCGCGCGCGCGTCTTTACAAGGAAGATTTCCAGGCCGTCGATATCGAATCGATCGCCAAACCCGTCACCAAGTGGGCCGTGACCGTGCGCGAGCCGGCGCTCGTGCCGCGCGTGTTCCAGCAGGCGTTTCATCTGATGCGCTCGGGACGTCCGGGTCCGGTGCTGGTCGACATGCCGATCGACGTGCAGCTCGCCGAAATCGAATTCGACATCGACACCTACGAACCGCTGCCGGTCTACAAGCCGAAGGCGACGCGCAAGCAGATCGAAGCCGCGCTCGAACTGCTCAACGCGAGCGAGAAGCCGCTGATCGTTTCGGGCGGCGGCGTGCTCAACGCAGCGGCCGAAGACCTGCTCGTGCAATTCGCGGAAACCGTGGGCGTGCCCGTGATTCCGACGCTGATGTCGTGGGGCGCCATCGCCGACGACCATCCGCTGATGGCCGGCATGGTCGGGCTGCAAACCTCGCACCGCTACGGCAACGCGACGATGCTCGCCTCCGACTTCGTGCTCGGCATCGGCAACCGCTGGGCCAACCGCCATACGGGCAGCGTCGAGGTCTATACGAAGGGCCGCAAGTTCGTGCACGTCGATATCGAGCCGACGCAGATCGGCCGCGTGTTCGGTCCGGATCTCGGCATCGTCTCGGATGCGAAGGCCGCGCTCGAACTGTTCGTCGAAATCGCGCAGGAATGGAAGGCCGCCGGCAAGCTCAAGGATCGCAGCGCGTGGGTGGCCGACTGCCAGCAGCGCAAGGCCACGATGCACCGCAAGACGCATTTCGACAACGCGCCGATCAAGCCGCAGCGCGTCTACGAAGAAATGAACAAGGCGTTTGGCCGCGACACCTGCTACGTGAGCACGATCGGTCTTTCGCAGATCGCGGGCGCGCAGTTCCTGCACGTCTACAAGGCGCGCAACTGGATCAACTGCGGCCAGGCCGGCCCGCTCGGCTGGACGATTCCGGCGGCGCTGGGCGTGCGTGCGGCCGATCCGTCGCGCCCGATCGTGGCGCTCTCGGGCGACTACGACTTCCAGTTCATGATCGAGGAACTGGCCGTGGGCGCGCAGTTCAAGCTGCCCTACGTGCACGTGCTCGTGAACAACTCGTATCTGGGCCTGATCCGCCAGGCGCAGCGCCAGTTCGACATGGACTTCTGCGTGCAGCTCGCGTTCGAGAACATCAACGCGCCGGAAGTGAACGGCTATGGCGTCGATCACAAGACCGTGGTCGAAGGTCTCGGCTGCAAGGCGCTGCGCGTGTTCAAGCCCGAGGAGATTGCACCGGCGCTCAAGCAGGCGCAATCGATGGCCGCGGAGTTCAGCGTGCCGGTGGTCGTCGAGGTGATTCTCGAACGTGTGACCAATATTGCAATGGGCGCAGAGATCGACGCGATCAACGAGTTCGAGGAACTCGCCGACAAGCCGGAACACGCGCCGACCGCGATCGCCCTGCAATCCTGATGATTCGACGAAACAGTATTCGTCGTATTGCCTTAGTGTTTGTGTAGTGCTTCCACCCGCTTTTCGCGCTCAGCCCTGATGCGCGAAAAGCGGACGCTCCCACCCTGACCGACCCGCGAGACACTCATGCCGAAATTCGCCGCGAACCTCACCATGCTGTTCAACGAAGTGCCGTTCCTCGACCGCTTTGCCGCGGCTGCCGAGGCGGGCTTCGATGCCGTGGAATTCCTGTTTCCTTATCCGTACAAGGCCGCCGAACTCGCCGAGCGCCTGAACGCGCACGGCCTCAAGCTCGTGCTGCACAACCTGCCGGCCGGCAACTGGGAAGCCGGCGAGCGCGGCATCGCCTGTCTGCCCGATCGCAAGAGCGAATTCAAGGAAGGCGTG
This sequence comes from Paraburkholderia sp. SIMBA_027, assembly GCF_046535315.1. NCBI lineage: Bacteria > Pseudomonadati > Pseudomonadota > Betaproteobacteria > Burkholderiales > Burkholderiaceae > Paraburkholderia > Paraburkholderia sp. SIMBA_027. The sequence continues at coordinate 103,565 of NZ_JAWRWY010000019.1, read as the reverse complement.
GGACGTGCGATCGAGTACGCCCGCGCGCTGCGCGTGCCGCAACTGAACTGCCTCGTCGGCATTCCGACGGCGGGCGTCGATCGCGATACGGCGCTTGCGACCATCGTCGAGAACCTGCGCTACGCGGCGGGCGAACTGAAGCGCGAAGGCATCCGCCTGCTGGTCGAGCCGTGCAACAGCTACGACATTCCGGGCTTCGCGCTGAACCGTTCGGCCGAAGCGCTCGGCGTGATCGAGCAGGTCGGCTCCGACAATCTGTTCCTGCAATACGACATCTATCACATGCAGCGCATGGAAGGCGAACTCGCCGCGACCATCAAGAAGCAGTTCGCGAAGATCGCTCACATCCAGCTCGCCGACAACCCCGGCCGCAATGAGCCGGGCACGGGCGAGATCCACTATCCGTTCCTGTTCGATCTGCTCGATTCGCTCGGCTACGAAGGCTATATCGGCTGCGAATACAAGCCCAAAGCGGCCACCGTCGACGGCCTCGGCTGGTTGCGCAGCGCGCAGCAACGCGCCGCCGAACTCGCCTGATTTCACGCAGCGCCGACGTCCGCGCCGCGCGTACCGCACGCATCGACTTATCGAACCGCATTCGACTCAACTGGAGACAACACAGATGGCAAAGATTGGTTTTATCGGCCTCGGCATCATGGGCGCGCACATGGCGCGCAACCTTCTGAAGGGCGGCCACACGCTGGCCGTCAACGGCAAATATCCGGTGCCCGACGATCTGCGCACGCAGACGACCGTGGTCGCCGACTCGACCGCCGTCGCGCAGGCGTCGGACATCGTGATCGTGATGGTGCCCGATACGCCCGACGTGCAGAACGTGCTGTTCGCCGACGACGGCGTGGCCAAGGGTCTCTCGGCCGGCAAGCTCGTGATCGACATGAGTTCGATCTCGCCGCTCGAAACGCAGCAGTTCGCGAAGCAGATCAACGCGCTCGGCTGCGATTATCTCGACGCGCCGGTATCCGGCGGCGAAGTCGGCGCACGCGACGCCACGCTCTCGATCATGGTCGGCGGCCCGGAAAAGGCCTTCAACCAGGCCAAGCCGCTGTTCGAGATCATGGGCAAGAACATCTCGCTCGTCGGCGACAACGGCGCGGGCCAGACGACGAAGGTCGCGAACCAGATCATCGTGGCGCTGAACATCGAAGCCGTGGCCGAGGCACTGCTGTTCGCCGCGCGTTCGGGCGCCGATCCGGAGCGCGTGCGCAAGGCGCTGATGGGCGGTTTCGCGTCGTCGCGCATTCTCGAAGTGCACGGCGAGCGCATGACGAAGCGCACGTTCAATCCGGGCTTTCGCATCGAGCTGCACCAGAAGGACCTGAATCTCGCGATCGACGGCGCGCGCAAGCTGGGCATCGCCCTGCCGCATACGGCGAGCGCGCAGCAGCTCTTCAGCGTGTGCGCGGCGAACGGCGGCAAGGCGTGGGATCACTCGGCGATGATCCGCGCTCTCGAAATCATGGCGAATTTCGAAATCGCGCAGGCGCCGGAAGCGCAGGCGAAGGCCGCGTAAGCGACGCTAAACGTAGCGCAAGCCGCTGTAGCGATGGACGAATCGGCGATGCGTGCGAGCAAGGCACACGCATCGCATCGCCGGTTCCATCCAGCGGCGTTCGAACGATAAGAAACACCTTCACGTATTCACGTATTCACGCATTCAGGCCGGCGCGCGCGACGCGACGGCCATCGGTGGGGCGCTTCGTGGCGGCGGCAACCGCTGCGAGGCAAATCGGGGCCGCTCTGGGCTGAGGGCGGCCAGTGGGGTCCGAAAGCGGCACTCGGCGACGACGGGGAAGCCTTGGTCGGTCAGACGTCGTCTCCGGGTGTCCGCCTGTCGGATGGCCGCGCCCTTCAATTCCCGCACTGCCCACGCGCAACGCCCGCGCGGCATTTCACAATCTTTTACCTCCTCGCGCTGGACGCGTTCGCGTCCGCGTTTCTAGAATCGTGCTTTCATTCGTGTGTCACGCCGGCAGCGCAAGGTGAACGCGCAGGTCAACGCGCAACTGGCTGCGTGGTCACTCAATCAACCCCCAGCACGTGAGGAGTGTGATCGATGGGCATTATCAATTTCATCAAGGAAGCCGGCGAAAAACTGTTCGGCTCGGCCTCCGCGCCGGCGCAAGCCGCCGAACCCGCCGCCGCACCGGCTGCGAATCTCGCGGACCTGAACCAGAAGGCCGGCGACGCGATCGCGGCCTATATCCGCTCGCAGGGCCTCGACGCCGACAACCTCGGCGTGACCTACGACGGCGTCTCGCACACCGTGACCGTCACGGGCAACGCCGCCGATCAGCCCACCAAGGAAAAAATCCTCGTGGCCGCGGGCAACGTCCAGAACGTCGACAAGGTCGACGACCAGCTGACCGTCACGAATCCCGCACCGGAAGCGCAGCACCACACGGTGGTCGCGGGCGACAACCTCTGGAAGATCGCCGAAAAGTACTACGGCAGCGGCGCGAAGAACGACGTCATATTCCAGGCCAACACGCCGATGCTCAAGAGCCCGGACAAGATCTATCCGGGTCAGGTGCTCGTCATTCCGCCGCTGCAGTAAAGTAAAACCTGCGGCCGGAACGGAAACGGGCCTTGCGGAGCGATCCGCAAGGCCCGTTTTACATGCTGATTCTCGTGCTGCGCGAGTCAGCGATCAATACGTATCGAACACGCGCTGCAAGGCGTCCTTCTGCGTGTTGCCCGCGGCCAGCGCGAGCATCAGCAGCACACGCGCCTTGTACGGGCTCAGCGTGCCCGCGGAAACGAAGCCGAGCGCGTCGTCCTTCGCCGCGCCGTTGTGCATCACGTGACCCGAACCCACGCGCGAGGCGCGCACCACGGCCACACCTTGCGCAGCCGCGTCGGCGAGCGCCTGCTGGAGCGTGGCGTGGATCGAACCATTGCCCGTGCCCGCCACGACGATGCCGCGCACGCCCGCGCTCACGAGCGCATCCACGGCAATGCGCGAGACGCCCGCGTAACTCGTGACGATGTCGACCTGCGGCCACTGCGCCGCGTCGTCGACCACCGCGAACGGCGTATCGAGCGTGTGCGGGCGCAGCGCGCGGCGCTGGAAGTCCACGCGGCCGTCCTGCACCCAGCCCAGCGCACCAATTTCCGGCGACTGGAACGCATCGACGGCATAGGTGCTGATCTTCGCGACGTCGCGCGCGCAATGCATGCGGTTGTTGAACGCGACGAGCACGCCCTGCCCGGCCGCCGCGCCGCTCGCCGCGACCGTCACGGCATTGAGCAGATTGAGCGGACCGTCGGCCGACAGCGCAGACGCCGGACGCATCGCCGCCGTGAGGATCACCGGCTTGGCGCTCTTCACGGTCAGATGCAACAGATAGGCGGTTTCTTCGAGCGTGTCGGTGCCGTGCGTGATCACCACGCCGTCGATGTCGTCGTCGGCGAGCAAGGCATTCACGCGCTGCGCGAGCGTGGTCCAGAGCGCGAACGACATGTCCTTGCTGTCGACGCTCGCGACCTGCTCGGCGTGAATCTGCGCGACCGCGTCGAGGCCCGGCACGGCGGCCAGCAGTTGCGCCACGCCGATCACGCCGGCCTGATAGCCCGCCGTATTGGCCGCGTCGGGCGCGGAACCGGCGATGGTGCCGCCCGTGGCGAGCACCGCGATGCGCGGCAGCGCCGAAGCGCCGGCCGCGTTCTGGGAAGAAGAGGAAGTAGTCATGGCGGCGATTTTAAGCGATCCGACTGCCGCCGCCATCTGGCCCGTTAGCCGGGCCAATCAACACGCCTCAGACCACTTCGCGCAACTGGCTCGCGATCTGCTGCTCGGTCAGTTGCGGCGCGAACATCTCGATCAGCCGGTACGCGTACTGACGCAGGAACGCGCCCTTGCGCAGACCCACGCGCGTCGTGCTCGCCTCGAACAGGTGCTGGGTGTCGAGCGCGACCAGTTCGCTATCGCGCTTCGGATCGTAGGCCATCGCCGCGACCACGCCCACGCCCATGCCGAGTTCGACGTAGGTCTTGATCACGTCCGCGTCGATGGCGGTCAGCACCACATCGGGCACCACGCCCGCTTTCGCGAACGCCTGGTCGATGTGCGAGCGGCCCGTGAAATCCTGGTCATAGGTGATGATCGGATATTCGGAGATGTCTTCGAGCGTGAGATTCTCGCGGCCCACGAGCGGATGCGTCTTCGGCACGACCACCACGTGATGCCACGAATAGCACGGGAACGTCACGATATCGGGGAAACGATCGAGCGCTTCGGTCGAGATGCCGATATCGGCCTCGCCGTTGATGATCATCTGCGCGATCTGCTGCGGATTGCCCTGGCGCAGCGCCAGATGCACCTTCGGGAACACCTCGCGGAACTGGTGCACGACCTTCGGCAGCGCGTAGCGCGCCTGCGTGTGAGTCGTCGCCACGACGAGGTGGCCGCTGTCCTGATCGGCGAACTGGCGCGCCACGCGGCGCAGGTTCTCCGCGTCGAGCAGCATGCGCTCGATCAGTTGATGCACGGCCTTGCCCGGCTCCGTGAGACCCGTGAGGCGCTTGCCGCGTCGAATGAAGATGTCGACGCCCAGCTCGTCCTCCAGATCCTTGATCTGCTTCGACACACCCGACTGCGACGTGTACAGCACGTTCGCCACTTCGGTCAGGTTCATGTTCTGCCGCACGGCCTCGCGCACGAAACGCAACTGCTGAAAATTCATGTTCTTCTCTCCGGAACTGCCGACCGTTTATTGATGTTTTTAGTGTAGTGGATGCGCGGCTAGCCGCGCATCGTTGCGCCGATATTGTGCTGATTGGGTTTATTGCGCCGGAAACACGCGCAGGCCGCGCGGCACCGCCGTCACGCCGTCGCCGACCGAAAGATCGAGCGCGCGCCACGCCTCGCGGTCGAGCTGCGCTTCGAGCGCGCCGCCCGTGCGGCTTTCGAGTTCCACACGCACCGAACCGCCCAGCGTCACCACGCGGCGCACGTCGACGACGATGCCGTCGCCATGCTGCGCCGCGTCGCGATGCAGCACCAGATCGTGCGGACGCACATAGGCGAGCGCCGGACCTTCGAAACCCGCCTGCACCGAGATCGCCTGCGCCGCGCCATCGGCGACAAAACCGCTCGCCGTCACGCTGCCGCGCAAACGGTTCGCCGCGCCGAGGAACTCGTAGACGAACGCCGTCTGCGGATGATCGTAGACGTCCTGCGGGCTGCCCACCTGCTCCACGTGACCGTGATTCATCACGACGATGCGGTCGGCCACTTCGAGCGCTTCTTCCTGATCGTGCGTGACGAAGATCGTCGAGATATGCAGATCGTCGTGCAGACGGCGCAGCCAGCCGCGCAATTCCTTGCGCACCTTCGCGTCGAGCGCGCCGAACGGCTCGTCGAGCAGCAGCACTTTCGGCTCCACCGCGAGCGCGCGCGCCAGCGCGATACGCTGACGCTGGCCGCCCGACAGCTCGGACGGATAGCGCTGCGCGAGCCAGTCGAGCTGCACGAGCTTGAGCAGTTCATGCACCTTCTCGCGGATCACCGCTTCCGACGGCCGCTCGTTGCGCGGCTTCACGCGCAGGCCGAACGCCACGTTCTCGAACACCGTCATGTGACGGAACAGCGCGTAATGCTGGAACACGAAGCCCACCTGACGCTCGCGCGCGCCCACCTCGCCCACGTCCTGACCTTGCAGCACGACCTGACCTTCATCGGCGTATTCGAGGCCCGCGATCACGCGCAGCAGCGTGGTCTTGCCGCAACCCGACGGCCCGAGCAACGCGACCAGTTCGCCCGCCGGAAAATCGAGCGAGACGTTGTCGAGCGCGGTGAAGTCGCCGAAGCGCTTGTGCAGATTGCTGACGGTGATGCCCATGATTACAGCTCCTGTTGAAGCGATTGACGCGCGGCGCCGGTGCGGGGCGCGGGTTGCGAATGAGGTTGATTGCCCGACGCGGCCGCATAAGCGGGCGGCGGACCGGCGTGGGCCGGCACGTCGTCGTCGCGCAGTTCGGCGGACATGTGGCGCTCGGCAAGCAGCTTGAGCCCCAGCGTCACGAGCGCGAGCAGCGCCAGCAACGACGCCACGGCAAAGGCCGCCGCGAAGTTGTATTCGTTGTAGAGAATCTCGACGTGCAGCGGCATGGTGTCGGTCTGGCCGCGAATGTGACCCGAGACCACCGAGACCGCGCCGAACTCGCCCATCGCGCGCGCATTGCAGAGAATCACGCCGTACAGCAGACCCCAGCGGATGTTCGGCAGCGTCACGCGGCGGAACATCTGCCAGCCCGACGCGCCCAGCACGTGCGCGGCTTCTTCTTCGTCGGTGCCCTGCGCCTGCATCAGCGGAATCAGCTCGCGCGCGACGAACGGGAAGGTCACGAAGATCGTCGCGAGCACGATGCCCGGCACCGCGAAGATGATCTGCACGTTATGGTCTTCGAGCCACGGACCGAACCAGCCCTGCGCGCCGAACATCAGCACGTAGACGAGGCCCGAGATCACCGGCGAGACCGAGAACGGCAGGTCGATCAGCGTGGTGAGCAGCGCCTTGCCGCGGAAATCGAACTTCGCGATCGCCCACGACGCGCACAGGCCGAAGGCAAGATTCAGTGGCACCGCGATCGCGGCCGTGATCAGCGTGAGCTTGATGGCGGCGAGCGCGTCGGGATCGGCGAGCGATTCGAAATAGAAGCCGATGCCCTTCGAGAGCGCCTGCCAGAACACCGCGACGAGCGGCACCACGAGGAACAGCGCGAGAAACGCCAGCGCGATGCCCGTCAGCAGCCAGCGCACCCACGGCGCTTCGGTCACGGGGTTGGGACGACCTGCCGGAATACGGCGTGCGTTCGTGCTCATTGCGCACCTCCGGCGGCGGCTTGCGTGGTTTGCGTCGTGGTTTGCGTTGCATTCGGCGCACGCGGCGCGCCGCCACCGCGGCTCGTGCGGCGCTGCAAATACCATTGCAGCGTGTTGATCAGCAGCAGCATCACGAACGACACGCACAGCATCACCACGGCCAGTGCCGTCGCGCCTGCATAGTCGTATTGCTCGAGCTTGGTGATGATGAGCAGCGAGGTGATTTCGGACTTCATCGGCACGTTGCCGGCGATGAAGATGACCGAACCGTACTCGCCCAGCGCGCGCGCGAACGACAGCGCGAAGCCGGTCAGCAGCGCGGGAAACGCCGCCGGCAGCACGACGCGGCGGAACGTCAGCCAGCGCGACGCGCCGAGGCACGCGGCCGCCTCTTCCTGCTCGCGCTCGAACTCTTCGAGCACGGGCTGCACCGTGCGCACCACGAACGGCAGGCCGATGAACGTCAGCGCGACCAGCACGCCGAGCGGCGTGAAGGCGATCTTGAGTCCGAGCGGCTGCAGATACTGGCCGATCCAGCCGTTGCCCGCGTACACGGCCGCGAGCGAAATGCCGGCCACCGAGGTCGGCAGCGCGAACGGCAAATCGACGAGCGCGTCGATCACGCGCTTGAACGGGAACGTGTAGCGCACCAGCACCCACGCGAGCAGAAAGCCGAACACCGCGTTGATGAGCGCGCCGCCGAGCGCGGCGGTAAACGTCAGGCGGTACGACGCGATCACGCGCGGCGACCACACGGCGCGCACGAATTGCGCCCAGTCGAGCGTGGCGGTCTTGAGAAAGGTGGCCGCGAGCGGAATCAGCACCACGAGGCTCAGATAAGCCACGGTGATGCCGAGCGTCACGCCGAATCCCGGCAGCGCGCCTGGCTTGCGTAATCGGAACGTCGTCATGCTGGATCTCTTCACATGGGTTGCGCGTCTGTTGCGCCGAAAGGCGCGCCTCATAGGGCGCGCCTTGTTTTTATCGTTACGTCGATACTGCTACTGCACAACCGCGACTGCGCTTATTGCGGCTGGTAGATCGAGTCGAACACGCCGCCATCCGCGAAATGCGTCTTCTGTGCGTTGGCCCAGCCGCCGAAGGTGTCGTCCACCGTGTAGAGCTTCAGCTTCGGGAACTTCGCCGTCAGCGCCGCCGGCACCTTGTCCGAACGCGGACGGTAGAAGTTCTTCGCGGCGATCTCCTGACCTTCCTCGCTATAGAGGAACTGCAGATACGCCTCGGCCTGCTTGCGCGTGCCCTTCTTGTCGACGACCTTGTCGACCACGGCAACCGGCGGCTCGGCCAGAATGCTCACCGACGGCACCACGATCTCGAACTTGTCCGGACCGAATTCCTTCAGCGACAGGAAGGCCTCGTTTTCCCAGGCGATCAGCACGTCGCCGATGCCGCGCTGCACGAAGCTCGTGGTCGCGCCGCGCGCGCCCGAATCGAGCACGCCCGCATTCTTGTAGAGCTTCGTCACGAACTCCTTGGCCTTCTGGTCGTTGCCGCCCGGCTGATGTTCGGCGTACGCCCAGGCCGCGAGGTAGTTCCAGCGCGCGCCGCCCGAGGTCTTCGGATTCGGCGTGACGATCGACACGCCCGGCTTCGTCAGATCGTCCCAGTCCTTGATGTGCTTGGGATTGCCCTTGCGCACCAGAAACACGATGGTCGAGGTGTACGGCGAGGCGTTGTCGGGCAGGCGCTTTTGCCAGTCCTTCGCGACGATGCCCTTGTTGGCGAGCGCGTCGATGTCCCAGGCCAGCGCCAGCGTCACCACGTCCGCCTGCAGGCCGTCGAGCACCGAGCGCGCCTGTGCGCCCGAGCCGCCGTGCGACTGCTTGATGGTGAGCGTTTCGCCCGTCTTCGCCTTCCACTGCTTGATGAAGGCTTCGTTGATCTCCTGATACAGCTCGCGCGTCGGGTCGTACGACACGTTCAGCAGCGAGGTATCCGCGTGCGCAGCCGGCGCCATCGCCACCATGCCGACGAGCGGTGCGATGCCGATGACCAGTTTTGCAGCCAGCGAAGTCAGCCAGCCTGCGCGCCCCGTATTGCCTTGATTCATCCACTTTCTCCGTTTTGTCGTGTGGTGCTTGCGATCGATGAAGGCCAGTCTAGCGATCCGCTTACATTATTAAAAATGATGTTTTTTCATTCTTTAATACGCAAAAGTGGTAAGGGCGGAGGAATCGGACGTTGGAGCGTGTTTTCGTCCGTCAGATCGCCGGGAAACGCTGCTGTGGCGGCACCCAAACGACAAAGTTCAAGTAACACTTGAAAAGCGGCGAATACTGTATAAAAATACAGTTACCTGTTCAAACATACAGTGTCGACATGACCAAACTCACCGCACGACAGCAGCAGGTTTTCGATCTGATCCGCCGCGCGATCGAGCGCACCGGCTTTCCGCCCACGCGCGCCGAGATCGCTGCCGAACTGGGCTTCAGCTCGGCCAACTCGGCGGAAGAGCATTTGCGCGCGCTGGCCCGCAAGGGTGTGATCGAGCTTGCGGCGGGCGCCTCGCGCGGCATCCGTCTGATGCCCGGCCCCGACGACCTGCCGCACCAGTTCACGCTGCCGCACGCCAGCATCATGCAGCTCTCGCTGCCGCTGGTCGGGCGCGTCGCGGCAGGCAGCCCGATCCTCGCGCAAGAACATATCTCGCAGAACTACGCCTGCGACCCGGCGCTGTTCTCCAGCCGCCCCGACTATCTGTTGAAGGTGCGCGGGCTGTCGATGCGCGACGCCGGCATCCTCGACGGCGACCTGCTCGCCGTGCAGAAGAAGGCCGAAGCGAAAGACGGCCAGATCATCGTGGCGCGTCTGGGCGACGACGTCACCGTGAAGCGTCTGAAGCGCCAGCCCAACGGCATCGAACTGATCGCGGAGAACCCCGACTACGACAACATCTTCGTGCAGGCCGGCAGCGCCGACTTCGCGCTCGAAGGCATTGCCGTCGGTCTGATCCGGCCCACCGAATTCTAAGAATCCATCCGCGCCTGTCAGCGCTGGTTTTGCGCCTCGTGGCGCACTTCTCTGGAGAGAGTCATGGAACGCCTTGCCCGCCTGTTGCCCTTCCGTCAATTCGGCCGTCTGCGCCATCTGCGCGGAATCGCCTCGTGCGCAATGCGTGAAGCGCGCGCCTCAGCCGCCGCGCTCAATGGCTCGCTTTTCGAGAAGCTGGAAACGCCGGAACTGCCGCCGCTGCCGTCGGCGCAACCGGCCTTCGCCCGCGTGTCGCTGAACAGCACGCTGAATACGGAACAGCCGGACCGCCGCGCGCCGGTGCGCGTGTATCACGGTCAGTCGCGTCTCATCATGGTCGGCACGATGGACGCGGTGTGCCGTGCCATCGACCGCTGCATCGCCGAACAGCAAAGCGATCTGGCGGCGGCGCTCGCGAAGTAAGGTGTGAAATCGGAAGGTGGGAAATAGCGTGTCGGCGGAGGTTCTTGCGGGTGTAGGGATCGTTTTGGCGCACGTGTGGTCAACACTGTGATTGAATCGCCGACTCAACTACTCCTACTGAACCGCTATCTGAACCCTTGCGCTGCTCGCGCAGCGCGCCTGCTCTCCGATGACCGATATCGATACACCCAAGCTTTCTCGCTCTCGCGCCGGCAAGTCCTCGAACTGGAAGAAGCCCGTCGCCATCGCCGTTGCGGCGGTGGCCGTGGTGGCCGCGCTCGGTTACGGCTACGCCTCGCCGTACATCGCGCTGAATCATCTCAAACAGGCCGCCGACGCACGCGACGCGGCCTCGCTGAGCGAATACGTCGATTACCCCGCGTTGCGCGCGAGTCTCAAGCAACAGGCCGGGGAAATGCTGCAACGGCGCATTCAGGCCGAGCACAGCAGCAATCCGTTACTGCTGTTTGGCGCGGTGATCGGCTCGGCGCTGATCGGCCCGCTCGTCGACGCCTACGCCACGCCTGAAGGCGTCGCCGCGCTGCTCAACGGTATGCCGCCCACCGGCAAGCCCGGCGAACAACCCGCCGCGCCGCCGCCGGCTCCGCCCGCAGAAAACGCGCCGCCATCCGCGCCGCCAAGTGGCGCGTCAGCCGAAGCGCCCGCCAACCCCGGCGCACTGGCCGAGCCCGCTCAAGCGCAACCCCGATCGCAAGCCACGGCGGGTTATCGCAGCATCAATGAGTTCGCGGTCACATGGCAGCGCAGCGCGCACAGCGAGCGCTATGCCGCCATCCTGGAGCGGCACGGCCTGTTCTCGTGGAAGCTCGCGGCGGTGGAATTGAACGAACCCGATTCGGGCAGCGGCGCGAACACGCCGAACTGATCGGGCGCGAATGGCTGATCGTCTGCATCAAGGCGGCAATCATTGCGCGGCGGGCCGGCAAGACGTTAAACGCATGCCAGCCCCGCGCACGCGCCCTACGCGGCCGCTTGCTGCTTGTCTTCAGCAGGCGACGAACACGCCACGAGAATGCTGCACGACACACGATCGAGCAGCGGCGTATTGCCCGCGCCCATCCACCAGCGCGACAGACCTGTGCGGCAGCGATGCCCCACCACTACGAGATCGGCCTGCAGTTCGTTGGCGAGATTCGCGATTTCGTCGATCGGATGACCGAACGCGAAGTGGCCCTGCGCGCGCACGCCGCGTTCGGTGAGCCAGTCGACGCCCTCCTGCAGAATCTCGCGCGCCGTTTCCTCGAAGCGGCCGCACGCCACATCGGTCAGCAGGCCGGCGCTCTGGGCGATGGTCGAGCGCATGTCCACGACCGAGAGCAGATGCGTCTCGGCGTGCAGATCCAAGGCCAGATCGGCCCCGCAACGCAGCGCCTTGCGGCCTTCGCGCGAGCCGTCGTAACAGAGCAGGATTTTCTTGTAGCTCGCCATGATCATTTCCCCCAACACCCACGCGAAAACGCAGGTCGTACCTGCATCATGGTGCGCCGCAATTGCACATGCAAGGGCTGGAAAACGCCAGGTGCGCGGCAGCTCTCAAACCGCGCGCAACACCCGCCGGCACTGGATTTGCGCACAAGGACAATGATTGCCGCGTCAGCGATTGACGCGGCATGCGCACCTGCGCCTGCATGTGCACACCAGGCGCGCGCCGAGGCTTCCGTGTGAGCCATCGCGCTCGCGCGCGCGATCGGCATGCACCAACCTCGCGCGCCGCAATGCTCTAGAATAGGCCGCCTTGCGCGTGCACCACCTGCGCGCTCACCGACATCGCTCAACCATGCCCGCCATCGAATTCGAGCAGGTCATCAAACACTATGGAGACAGGACGGTCGTCAACGGTCTGTCGTTCGACGTCGTCCCCGGCGAATGTTTCGGACTGCTGGGTCCGAACGGCGCGGGCAAGACCACGACGCTGCGCATGCTGCTTGGCATCGTCTCGCCCGATGCGGGCCGCATCAGCCTGTGCGGCGAACCCGTCCCCGCGCGCGCCCGTCATGCGCGCGCCCGCGTCGGCGTGGTGCCGCAATTCGACAATCTCGATCCCGATTTCACCGTGCGCGAAAACCTGCTCGTGTTCGGCCGTTACTTCGGGCTCTCCGCGCGGCAGACTCAGGATCTCGTTGCGCCGCTGCTCGAATTCGCTCGGCTCGAAAGCAAGGCCGACGCGCGCGTGGGCGAACTGTCCGGCGGCATGCGGCGGCGGCTTACGCTCGCGCGCGCGCTCGTCAACGATCCCGACGTGCTCGTGATGGACGAACCCACCACGGGCCTCGACCCGCAGGCGCGTCATCTGATCTGGGAGCGGCTGCGTTCGCTGCTCGCGCGCGGCAAGACCATTCTCCTCACGACGCATTTCATGGAGGAGGCCGAACGATTGTGCAATCGCGTCTGCGTGATCGAGGAAGGCCGCAAGATCGCCGAGGGCGCGCCGAAAGCGCTGATCGAAACCGAAATCGGCTGCGACGTGATCGAGGTCTACGGACCGGAACCGGCCGCGCTGCGCGACGAGCTTGCGCCTTACGCCAAGCGCACCGAAATCAGCGGCGAAACGCTGTTCTGCTACGTCGACGACCCGGCGCCCGTGCATGCGCAGCTGCGTCCCCGCTCGGACCTGCGCTATCTGCACCGGCCCGCGAATCTCGAAGACGTTTTCCTGCGGCTCACGGGCCGCGAGATGCAGGACTGAGCCGCCCACGACCGACACCATGCAGACACGCACTCACACTCCGCCCGACACGGACCGCGCCCAGCCGCCCCTGCGCGAGCCGCGCGCGGCGCTGCCCTCGAACGCGACGCACTGGATCGCCGTGTGGCGGCGCAACTATCTCGTGTGGCGCAAGCTCGCGCTCGCGTCGATGTTCGGCAATCTCGCCGATCCGATGATCTATCTGTTCGGTCTGGGCTTCGGGCTCGGGCTGATGGTCGGTCACGTCGACGGCGTCTCGTACATCGCCTTTCTCGCGGCGGGCACGGTGTCGTCGTCGGTGATGATGTCGGCGAGCTTCGAATCGATGTATTCGGGCTTTTCGCGCATGCACGTGCAGCGCACGTGGGAGGCGATCATGCACACGCCGCTGTCGCTCGGCGACGTGGTGCTCGGCGAAGTGATGTGGGCCGCCAGCAAGTCGATGCTCTCGGGCGCGGCCATCATGATCGTGGCGGGCGCGCTCGGCTATGCGAGCTTTCCGTCGATGCTGCTCGCGCTACCCGTGATCGCGCTCGCAGGCCTCGCGTTCGCGAGTTGCGCGATGATCGTCACCGCGCTCGCGCCGTCCTACGACTTCTTCATGTTCTATCAGACGCTGGTGCTCACGCCGATGCTGCTGCTCTCGGGCGTGTTCTTCCCGATCGCGCAACTGCCTGCGGCGGCGCAGCACATCACGCTGATGCTGCCGCTCGCGCACGCCGTCGAACTGATCCGCCCGGCCATGCTCGGGCGTCCCGTCGAGCACGCGGCGCTGCATCTGGCCGTGCTTGTGTTCTACGTGCTGGTGCCATTCGGGATCGCGTCGATCCTGTTCCGCCGGCGCATGATGCGCTAGGACGCGCGGCGTCAGTCTTCGTCGTCGCCCCAGGGAATGTCGACGTCCGAAATAAACGCGACCGTCGCGAACGGGCCGCCTTCCTGACGCCCGATCTTGCCGTCGGCGCGATGCCATTCCACGCGGAACATCGTCCCCTGCGTCTGCGCGAGCAGGCGCACGGTGCGGATTTCCTCGGGATCGGCGTCCTCGACCGGGCCGTCGAGCGAGATCAGCAACTGCTGCGGCCAAAGGCCGTCGGCGGGATCGTAGATGCGATCGCCATCGGGAATCGCGACGTTCGCCTCGACCCCGATGGTCGCCGACGCCTCGATGATCATCTTGCCGAGCGCGCGCAACACCGCCGTCGCGCGGGCCGAATTGGCCTGTCGGATCGCGAGGTCGCCGCGCGTCAGCGCCTGTTCGAGTTTGGGATTGGTTTTTTGCTGTGCCATGCCGGTTCCCGGGCCAAAGCCCTCGTCTGTGCGGACGGCGCCGCCGCCGTCCGTCGTTGATGCCTGATCCTTATGACGCCATCGTAGCATTGCGCCCGCGACGTTTTGGCTTCAATTGACCCCGATTCTTCGAACATGGCGTCGATATGGCGTCGATACGGCGCGACGCCGCGACGTCAGAAACCGAGCGCCACCGTCGCCAGCCCCGCCACGATGCCGAACAGCACGACCACCGTGCCAACCAAAACGAGCACGCGCGGCCGGAACGAGCGCGCCAGCATCGCGAACGACGGCACGCTCACGGGCGGCAGCGTCATCAGCAACGCGCCGGCCGGGCCCACGCCCATGCCGAGCGCGAGCATCGCCTGAATGATCGGCACTTCGCCCGCGGTCGGGATCACGAACAGCATGCCCGCCACCGCGAAGGCGACGATCCAGCCGAGGCTGCTCGTCACATCGGGGCCGATGTGCGGGAACAGCCACGCGCGCGCCGCGCCCAGCAGCAGCACGAGCACGATGTATTCAGGCACGAGGCGCACGGCCATGCGCAGGAACAGGCGCGCCCAGCGCACCAGTGCGTTGCCGCCCTCGGCCTGCTGGCGCGCGAACAGTGCGAGACGGTCGTCGGCGGCGCGCGCCTCGTCGGGCGTGACCATGCGGTTAGCGAGCCAGCCGAGGCCGAACACCATCAAGAGGCCCAGCGCGAGACGCAGCGCGCTCCACTGCCAGCCGAGCACGAAGCCCATGAACACGAGCGTCGCCGGATTGAGCACCGAGTTGCCGAGCCAGAACGCGATCGCGCCGCCCGTCGACGCATTGCGCGCGCGCAGCCCCGCCACGACGGGCGCCGCGCAGCACGTGCACATCATGCCGGGCACCGCGAGCAGACCGCCCGCCGCCACGCTGCCGAAGCCGCGCCGGCCAAGCACGCGCGCGACCCACTGCCCCGGCAACAGCGCCTGCACGCCCGAGCCGAGCAGCAGCCCGAGCA
This sequence comes from Paraburkholderia sp. SIMBA_027, assembly GCF_046535315.1. Lineage (NCBI taxonomy): Bacteria > Pseudomonadati > Pseudomonadota > Betaproteobacteria > Burkholderiales > Burkholderiaceae > Paraburkholderia > Paraburkholderia sp. SIMBA_027. The sequence continues at coordinate 88,319 of NZ_JAWRWY010000019.1, read as the reverse complement.
CCATCGCCTGCCAGATCGCCTTGCCATAGGCCAAAGCGTAGTCGAGCGCGGCGGCGAGCGACGGCACCGGTGCACTCGCCGCGCCGCCCGTCAGGATCGACTTGCCGATCGAGTGCGTGGCTTCGGCCGTGAACGCGCGGTGGTAATACGGAAACCACTTCACGTAGAACAGCCCGGCGACCGCCAGCAGAAGAAAAACGGGCCAGCCCCAGCCGGGCGCCGAGGACGGCAGTTGCGGCGGACGGGACGAAGGCGCGTCGGGTGCGCTGGTCATGATGGTGTGACTCCGCGAAAGGCGAATGGAATGCGAAACAGGGAAAACGGAGGAAACCGGCTCGGGGCGGATCGTGCGACTGCGGCCCCGGGCCGAACCTGCAAGCGCGCTTTCGGCGCGCGGCAGGGCGTGCGCAGCATCGTAGTGCATGACTCGCGAATCGCCAATGTCCGGCGTTGGGCGATTCGCGAGCCGTCGTGCGCGTGGACGGCGGACTGTCGGGGGACGGAGCGTGCCCCGCCCCGCCTTCAGTCAGCGACCATCAGGTCAGCGCACGATCAAGGCGCCGGATTCGGCTGCAGTTCGTGCAGCGCGTCGATCCGCGCGAGCACGTCCGCGGAGAGCTTCACATCGACGCTTGCGATGTTCTCCTTGAGCTGCGCCATCGACGTCGCGCCGATCAGGTTGCTCGTCACGAACGGGCGGCTGTTCACGAACGAGAGCGCAAACTGCGCGGGCGACAGACCGTGCTCTTTCGCGAGCGCGACGTAACGCGAAATCGCCGCGATCGCCTGCGGCTTGCTGTAGCGCTGGAAGCGCTCGAACTTCGTGATGCGCGCGCCCTCGGGCCGCGCGCCGCCCTCGTACTTGCCCGAAAGCCAGCCGAACGCGAGCGGCGAATACGCGAGCAGGCCGATGCCCTCGTGGTGCGTGAACTCGGACAGACCGAGTTCGAAGGTGCGATTCACGAGGCTATACGGATTCTGGATGCTGACGATGCGCGGCAAGCCGAGCTTTTCGGCGGCGCGCAGAAACTGGGCGACGCCCCAGGGCGTCTCGTTCGACACGCCGATATGGCGCACCTTGCCCGCCTTCACGAAATCGGCGAGCACCGCGAGCGTTTCCTCGATCGGCACCGTGTAGGCGTCGTCGATCCACGGATAGTTGCTGCGGCCGAAGGTCATCGTGCTGCGGTCGGGCCAGTGCAGCTGATACAGATCGACGTAATCGGTTTGCAGGCGCTTGAGGCTGCCGTCGAGCGCCTCGGTCAGATTCTTGCGGTCGAACTGATTGCCTTCGCCACGGATATGACGCGGATTGTGCGGCTGGCGCGCCGGCCCCGTCATCTTGGTCGCGAGCACGAACTGGTCGCGGCGCGCGCCATTGCGGGCAAGCCACGTGCCGATGAAGCGCTCGGTCTGCCCTTGCGTTTCGGGACGCGGCGGCACCGGATACATCTCCGCGGCGTCGATCAGCGTGACGCCCTGGTCGAGCGCGTAGTCGATCTGTTCGTGGGCGTCCTGTTCCGTATTCTGTTCGCCCCATGTCATCGTGCCGAGGCCGATCAGGCTGACCTTGACGTTCGTATCGCCGAGTGTGCGGTATTCCATCGAAGCGTTTCCATCATCAGGTTGCGGGAGAACGGCGACGCTATCACGCCGGCCGAAATTTTTCAGGAAGCGCTGAATTCGCGCGGCGCGGAGTCAGAGCCGTCGAAACCATCGAAGCGAAAAACGAAAAAGCCGGAGCCGGTAAAACCGGTCCGGCTCGGATCGCGCGGGTTGCGAAGGTTGTCGCGAAGACTGGTCCGCTTAAGGCCCGACGCGCTCCACGGCCCAGCTCGAATTGCGCACCAGATAATACTGGCCGCTCACGCCGACCCAGTGATAACCGCGCGGCGGCGGCTTGAGACGATACTGCTGCCAGTCGTCGATCACATATTGACGATCGCGATACTCGGGCGGCAGACGGTCGCCCTTGCGCCACGCGTGCGGCGGCGGCGCATCGGGCGGCGGACGGTCGGGCGGCGGCCCGCCGTGATACTCATTCGGGCCCGGACGGGGCGGTGGCTGCTGCGCGAACGTCGATACCGATGCCAGCATGGCCGGCAAAGCCAGCGCAGCGAGAAGCACGAAGCGTTTCTGCATTGTTCACCTCCTGGTTAGCGAGTCGAAACCGGACGAAGACAGTCGAGTCGATCCGACCACGTCGCGCCCGAAGCCGCCAGGCGCGCTCACCTCGCGATTCATGGTAGTACAGCGCGCAACGAGACCGGCGCGAGCGCGTCCGCACGCCGCGCGCCTGCTGCGGCATGTGTTGCAGCATCGACTGCGGTATCGGCTTCGGTATTTGCCCCGCCGCACGCCCGAATGGCGCAGACGTGCCAGAATCGTCGCGTGCGTTTGAGGAGAACACGGCATGGAAAACCAGCGCAGCTACGAATACATGGGCTTCGACATGACCGCCGGCGTGGACGGCGATCACAACGTGGGCTTTCTCGTCACGACCCAGACGATCCGCAGCCTCACCGACGACAGCCACGCCAACGTGCCCGTCGACGGCGTCGCCTCCGGCCGCTTCCCCACTCAGGACAACGCGTTCGACGCCGCATTCGACCGCATCCGCGAAGCGATCGATCAGCGCGTGCGCGCGGCCTCCTGACGAGGCCTTTCAGACGCCCGAAAAGCAGAACGCCGGGCGTCGTGAAGACACCCGGCGTTCACGCCGCCCGTCAGACGGGCGGCCGGTGCAGAGCGGCCGAGGCGCGAAGCCTGGCCGCCGGACAGCACTTATTGCGCTTGCGACGACTGCGAGCCGTGCGCGCCCGATTGCGAAGCCGAGCCGGTCACGCCGCCGTAGGCCGCGTCGACGCCTTGCTGCTGTGCGCGCTCGGCCGCGACGGTCTGTGCGCTCTGGCCTTGCTGCGAAGCCGGTGCGCCGACGTTCGGGCGATAGAAAGGTGCCGGGCCGTAGCCGCTGGCGAACGCCGGAGCGGCAACAGAAGCGGAAGCTGCGACCAGCAGCGCTGCGATCAGTTTGGTCTTCATGGTGGACTCCAAATCAGGTTCAATTGCGGTTCGGGAATGGCGCCGCGCCTGGGAGGTCAGACCCATGAGCCGCGTCAGTGAGACTCAGTGTATACACCTACTATCGGAAAATAATCGCGATAAACCGAATTGACTATTCCGCTTCCAGAAACAATGCTGTGAGCCAAACCAGGCTTGGCTGAGCGACGAACAGACCCTAAAAAGACGTCCCAAACTTTTTTCTGCGACGCAGCATTTGGCGACGGGATTACATAATGCGCGAAGGGTCTTTCGGTAAAAGGGAAAGATGGAAACGCTTCCATACGGGCAGTTTGATGGCGGTTTGCTGGCGATATGACAGAAAACGTTCATTGCGGCCCTGATTTTTCTGCCGCAGCCTCGCGTGCCGCACCGCAAAATCGCCGTCAGCGCCCTTCGAGTCATGCGATAAAATAGAAGGTTGATTCACGCCTGCCGCGCCTTGTCGCGCACTCATCTGCCATGTCCGCCACCCGTATTGCCAGCCCCCGCCGCGTGTCCGTCGCGCCGATGATGGACTGGACTGACCGTCACTGTCGCTCGCTGCATCGATTCATTTCCCGAGACACGTGGCTGTATACGGAGATGGTGACGACCGGCGCCCTGCTCCACGGCGACGTGCCGCGCCACCTCGCCTTCACGCCCGCCGAAGCGCCCGTCGCGCTCCAGCTCGGCGGCAGCGAGCCGGGCGACCTCGCGCGCGCGGCGAAACTCGGCGAGCAATGGGGTTACGACGAAATCAACCTCAACTGCGGCTGCCCGTCGGAGCGCGTGCAGCGCGGCGCGTTCGGCGCGTGCCTGATGAACGAGCCGCAACTCGTGGCCGATTGCGTGAAAGCGATGCGCGACGTGGTGTCGGTGCCGGTGACGGTCAAGCACCGCATCGGCGTGGACGCAGTCGAGGACTACGCATTCGTGCGCGACTTCGTCGGCACGATCGCGGACGCAGGCTGCGAGGTGTTCATCGTCCACGCGCGCAATGCGATCCTCAAAGGGCTCAGCCCGAAGGAAAATCGCGAAATCCCGCCGCTCAAGTACGACTACGCGTACCGCCTGAAGCGCGACTTCCCGAATCTCGAAATCATCATCAACGGCGGCATCAAGACGCTCGACGAAGTGGCGACGCATCTCGAACATGTCGACGGCGTGATGCTCGGCCGCGAGGCTTATCACAATCCCTACGTGCTCGCGGACGTCGATGCGCGCTTCTACGGCGCGAGCGCGCCGGCACTCACGCGCGACGAAGTCGAGGCGAAGCTCATCGAGTATTGCGCGGCGGAATTGAAGCGCGGCACGTATCTCGGCGCGATCGTGCGCCACGCGCTGGGCCTCTATCGCGGCGAAGCGGGGGCGCGCGGCTGGCGCCGCGTTTTGTCGGACAGCCGCAAGCTGCAAAAAGGCGATCTCGCGATCTTCGACGAGGCGCGTGCGCATCTACGCGCCCCGCTCGACGCCGACGCCGAGCTTTCTCCTGAAAATATTTGAATAAAGGGGCTAGACAAGCCCATGAGGGCATGTCTATAATCTTGCTTCTTGATTGACGCCGCTCACGAAGCAGCGCTAACAAGCAAGCAGTAAAAACGCAGTAACGAACGTAGTAACAGTGGTGGCTGTAGCTCAGTTGGTAGAGTCCAGGATTGTGATTCCTGTCGTCGTGGGTTCGAGTCCCATCAGCCACCCCAAAGAATTCAAGAAAACCGCATCGTACGATGCGGTTTTTTTTCGTCCATATCCAAGACCAATGCAAAGTTCGACGGGGATGACGTCATCCGGCATGGTGGCGTCCGACAGTATTCCGCTTGTGTCCATCGCACTCGCCACCTACAACGGCGCCCGCTACCTGCCCGAGTTGCTCGCTTCGATCGAATCGCAGACGTGGCCGCGTCTCGAACTCGTCGTTTCCGATGACGGCTCCACCGACGACACGCTCGACGTACTGCGCAACTGGCGCGGCGCGCTGACCATCCGCATCGTCTCGAGCGGCGAACGTTTGGGTATCGTCGGCAATTTCGGCCGCGCCGTCGCGGGCTGCGAAGGCGCCTACGTCGCGCTCGCCGATCAGGACGACGTCTGGTCCGCCGACAAGATCGAGGACATGGTGCGCGCCCTTCGCGCCCAGGAATCGCAACGCGGTCACGCGCTGCCGATGCTCGCGTATTGCGACATCGAAGTCGTCGATCACACCTTGTCGCGCATCTCGAAGTCGTACTTCGACCAGAACGGCAAATCGCGCGACGCCTCGCGCCTGCGCGATTTTCTGTTGAGCAACCATATTCCCGGCTGCTCAATGCTGCTCAATCGCGCGGCCATCGAACTGGCCACGCCGTTTCCGGCCGGCATCGTCATGCACGACTGGTGGCTCGCGATGGTGGTCGCCTCGTTCGGCGCGATCACGCACGTCGACAAACCGCACATCAAGTATCGGCAGCACGACAACAATGCCGTCGGCGCATCCGTGCCCAAGCGCGTGACGCGCGCCAACGCCTCGGCGAACGCGTCGCCCGCCGTCGCAGCGAACACCCCCAGTTCGACGCAACGCCGCGCCGAAGGTCGCAAGCGCCAGCTGCACGCCATCGGCCAGCAGTTCACGCTGTTTTCGATGCTGCATGGCGAGCAGTTGCCGTCGATTGCGCACAAGGATCTCAAGGCGTTCCGGCGCGCGGTCTCCAGCACAGCCCACGCCGTTTTGTTCGTGATGCGAAGCAAAACCGGCGAGACCTCGTGGCGCGGATTGAAAATGCTGCGACGCCTGCGGCCCGCGATCCGCGCGAACGCCACGGCGTCAGTTTGAGGCCGCGTCGCCGAAACCGGGTTCTAGAGAAGGAATGTCCGTATCGGCTTCATGCGGTTTCGCGGCGCGCGGTGGCGCGGGAAACGGCTCGGCCATCATCGACTCCGCCGGATAGAGCGTAAAAAACGAACGCGCCTCGTCGGTCGAGCGGCTAGCCAGCCAGTTCTCGTATTCCTGCGGCGGCACGATCACGACTGAGCGCTTCTCGTCGCCCGGCTTGTGAAAGCGGCTCATCAGCGGATGCGAATCGGCGTTCACCGTGAGCATCGTGAACGAAACCGCGCGACGCGGCGTCTCGCCCTCCTCCGCCGCCTCCTCCCACTCACGCCAGAGCCCCGCAATCGCGAACGGCTCGCCCGACGCCAGCGCGACGCGCCAGCGCACCGCCTTGCCGCTCTCGTAATTCGGCTCGAAAAAGGCCTCGCACGGCACAAGACACCGTTGCTGGCGCTTCCACGCGCCGCTGAACGAACGCTTTTCGCCGACCGATTCCGCACGCGCATTCATCGTGTCGAACACGCGCACGCCGGGCGGAATGTGCCTGCGCGGCACCATGCCGAAGGTCGCGAGACTCGCTTGCGTCGCGCCGTCGATCCTGCGGATGATCGGCGCGGCGTAGTCCTTGTAGATGTCGTCGCGCCACGGGCTATCGGGCGGCTCGACGCCGAAATGCCGGAACAGTCGATCGCGGCGCGCAGCGGCGTAGTTCGTACACATGGGCGGCTCTCCTTCGGATCGGCCCATCTTAGTCGCTGTGCGGCATGGGAGCACGTCGAGCAGGAATTTCGCTGTCAGACAGCGATCCGCCTATCGGTAGTAATTACCCGATAGTAACGATTCGAAATATCTGTCTATATACAGCGAGCGAGCGATTTGGTACTTTGTAACCTGATCGAAGGCAAGGGCCTCTCCCCAGTTTCGCTCGCGTTGCTGGTTGCCCTCTGCTTTTACTCGGCCGTGCCCGTTTGCGGGCGCGGCATTTTTTTGCGCGGTTGCGCATCCGGGCAATCGGAAGAATTCGTTGATGTGCGCGGTCTCGGCTACCCGCGCGAGCGGTTATGCCGCTGCCCCGCTGTCGATCCAGGCGCGCGCGGCGGCAAAACCCGCTTCGGCGGCGGCGTGCTCGGTCGGCCAGAGCCGCTCGATGTGGACCAGTTCCCAATCCTTGCGCACGGCGCCGTCCTTGAGCACGCGATAGTGCGCCTTCACGCCCGTGAGGATCTGCTCGACGGCCACTTCGATGTCGTAGCCGTTGTAGCGTTCCTCGTAGTCGCCCATGTCGATGCCCTTCGGCTCCATGATCGTTCTCCCTCGTGGCTGTCGTGGCTGGCCGATCCATGCTAGCACTTCCACTCCGGCCAGGCCCCGCGACGCTCGCGCTCACGCAGACAAACCAATGCCCGCGCGAGCCGCCCGGAACGATCACACACGAACGACAACTGCGGCGATCACCGAAGTGATCACGTCGCGCTCAAAGACGCGCGATCGACACCTCGGTCGACTTCACCAGCGCGACCACTTCCGAGCCCACCTTGAGGTCGAGCTCGTCGATCGAGCGCGTCGTGATCACCGAGGTCACCACGCCGAACGGCGTGTCGACGTCGACTTCGGACACCACGGGTCCGCGAATGATTTCCTTCACTTTGCCGCGGAACTGGTTGCGCACGTTGATGGCGGAAATGCTCATGAATTCGACTCCAAAAGTTCGTTCTGAAATGACGGGTGATTGAGGTTCAAACGATTCGACAGATTCAGCCGGTTCAACGGGCCCAAAGGCTTCACAGCGCCCAGCGCACGTCGGTCGGATGCAGTCCGTGCGGTCGCGCGTTCGCCTGCGGCAGCTGCGCCGCCGCGCCCGGCGTGCTGCCGAGCACACGCTGCAACACGCTTTCTTCGAGCGCCGCGAAGCGCGCATCGGCGCGGGCACGCGGACGTTCGAGCGGGACGTTCTGATCGAGCGCGATACGCCCCTGCTCGACCAGCAGAATGCGATCGCCGAGCGCGACGGCTTCGTGCACGTCGTGCGTGACCAGCAACGCCGTGAAGCGATGCTCGCGCCACAGACGCTCGATCAGCGCATGCATTTCGATGCGCGTGAGCGCATCGAGCGCGCCCAGCGGCTCGTCGAGCAGCAGCAGGCTCGGGCGATGCACCAGCGCACGCGCCAGTGCCACACGCTGACGCTGGCCGCCCGACAAACGCGCGGGCCATTCGTCGGCGCGCGCGAGCAGGCCCACTTCGTCGAGCACGGCGCGGGCGTCGTCGCGAGCACCACGGCCAAGGCCCAGCATCACGTTCTGCTGCACCGTTTTCCAGGGCAGCAGACGCGCGTCCTGAAACATGATGCGCGTATCGAGCGCTGCGCCCGCTTCGCCGCGACGCGTCAGCTCGCCCGCATCCGGCTGCTCCAGTCCGGCCACGAGACGCAGCAGCGTGGACTTGCCGCAGCCGCTGCGGCCCACGATCGCGACGAAACTGCCGCGCTCGATGGAGAGATTGAAATCGTCGAGCACGACGCGATCGCCGTAGCGCTTGCCCACGCCGCGCAATTCGACCGACGCATCCTGAGGCTGCGTCTGCGTGCGCGCCGTCACCGTCGCTTCACGCGCGAAGTCCTGTGCCGTTTCGTTCGCCTCGCGCGCCTGTACGCGCGGCTGTTCGATCTCCGCTTCGAGATCGCGTCCGGCGATGCCGCTCAGACCGGACGTCAAGGTACTTGCGTTCATGCGTCGCTTCCTCGTTGATAGGCGGGGTGCCAGCGCAGCGCCACGCGCTCGAGCCACTTGGCGAGCCAGTCGGCGAGTTTGCCGAGCGCCGCGTACAGCAGAATGCCGACCACCACCACATCGGTTTGCAGGAACTCACGCGCGTTCATCGTCATGTAGCCGATGCCCGACTGCGCGGAAATCGTTTCGGCGACGATCAGCGTGACCCACATCAGCCCGAGCGCGAAGCGCACGCCGACGAGAATCGAAGGCAGCGCGCCCGGCAGGATCACTTCGCGATAGAGCGCGAAACCCTTGAGGCCATAACTGCGCGCCATCTCCACGAGGTTCTGGTCGACCGAGCGGATGCCGTGAAACGTATTCACGTACACCGGAAAGAACACGCCCAGCGCGACGAGAAACACCTTCGCTTCCTCTTCGATGCCGAACCAGAGGATCACGAGCGGAATCATCGCGAGCGCGGGAATGTTGCGGATCATCTGGATGGTCGAATCGAGCGCGGTTTCGACCGGCTTGAACAGGCCCGTGGCGAGTCCGAGCGCGAGACCGATGCCGCCGCCGATCGCGAAACCCGAGACCGCGCGCCACGTACTCACGCGCACGTCCTGCAGCATTTCGCCCGACTGGATCAGCGACCACGCGGCCTTCACGACCGCGAGCGGCTCGGGCAGCACGCGCGTCGACAGCACGCCGACACGCGCGGCCAGTTCCCAGGCCGCGAGGATCGCGAGCGGCAGCAGCCACGGCGCGAGTCGCGCAAACACTTTGCGCAGCAGCGCGGTATTGGCGCGCGCGCCGCGCGGCGCGACGCTTGCGGTCACCGTTGCGGTTGCAGCGGATTGAGTCATCGGAACGTTCTCCTTGTTGCATCGCGCCGCAACGCGATTGAAGCTGGTTAATGCGCGGAAAACGGCCTTAGCTCTGGCTGGCTTTCGGCAGATAGTGATTGCCGACCACCTCGCCGAACGGACCCGACAGCGGACCGTCCGACTGCTTCGCCTGACGTCCCGGCAGCAGCGGGAACACCAGCTCGGCAAAGCGGTAGGATTCCTCAAGATGCGGATAACCCGAAAGAATGAAGGTCTCGATGCCGAGATCCGCGTACTCCTTCATGCGCGCCGCCACCTGTTCCGGATTGCCGACCAGCGCCGTGCCGGCCCCGCCGCGCACGAGGCCCACGCCCGCCCACAGATTCGGATAGACCTCGAGATCCTTGCGCGAGCCGCGCTTGCCGCCGTGCAGCGCGGCCATGCGGCGCTGCCCTTCCGAATCCATCCGGCCGAACGCGGCCTGGGCGCGCGCGACGGTTTCATCGTCGAGATGGCTGATGAGTTTGTCGGCGGCCGCCCACGCTTCCTCTTCGGTCTCGCGCACGATCACGTGCAGGCGGATGCCGAAGCGGATCTTGCGGCCCTTCTGCGCCGCGCGCTCGCGAATGTCGGCGATCTTCTTCGCGACCGCTTCGGGCGGCTCGCCCCACGTCAGATACGTGTCGATGTGCTCGCCGGCGATCTCGTGCGCAGCCGCCGACGAACCGCCGAACCACAGCGGCGGATGCGGATGCTGCACCGGCGGGTAGAGCGCCTTGCCGCCCTTCGATTGCAGATGCTTGCCCTCGAAATCGATCGCCTCGTTGGTATGCGAAGCGGCGAGCAGCTTGCGCCAGATGTGCAGATATTCGTCGGTGATTTCATAGCGCGTGTCGTGATCGACGAACACGCCATCGCCTTCGAGTTCGGCCGTGTCGCCGCCCGTCACCACGTTGATCAGGAGACGCCCGTTCGACAGCCGGTCGAACGTGGCGGCCATGCGCGCGGCCAGACCCGGCGACGACAGACCGGGGCGCACGGCGACGAGAAACTTCAGGCGCCGCGTGGCCGCGATCAGGCTCGATGCCACCACCCACGCGTCTTCGCACGAACGTCCCGTCGGCAGCAGCACGCCTTCGTAGCCGAGCGAGTCGGCCGCGACCGCGACCTGCTGGAAGTAAGCGAGATCCGTTGCGCGCGCGCCTTCGGTGGTGCCCAGATAGCGGCTGTCACCGTGGGTCGGGATGAACCAGAACACATTCATGCGAAGCTCCTGCTAATCGTTCGAGACGTGAGTCGAAAGGGATTACGACGGCCGCGCCGTCTACATGGGGACTCAGTCTAGGGATCGGCCCTGGGGTTGCGAACGATTTTTTTGAGCTTAGTTTTTCCACTTTCGTGCTTTACGCGACGCTTTAGCGTACGCGGCATACGGTCGCGCAGCGCGCGCCGATATAATGGCGCGATCAAGAATCAAGCCGTGCGGTGCGCCTTACGCGTGCCTGGCGCGGCTCAGCCACTCTCGCCCGTTCACATGCAAAAACTGATTTTGCCGTTCGTTTCCGGCTTTCTCGCGTCGCTGTTCTTTCGCGAAGCCACGCTGGCGCTGCTGCACGCGGCACAGGTCGTCGACATCACCGGTTTCTCGACCGAGCCGTTCGCCCCGCTCGGCCTGCCCGAGTTTCTCGTCAATGCGATTTTCAGCGCGTGCTGGGCGATCCTGATGGCGTGGCTGCTGCGTGTGTCGCCGTCGCGGCCCGCGCCCTGGGTGCAGGCGTTCGTGTTCGGCGGCATCGTGCTCACGGCCGCGATGGTGTTCGCGATCGATCCGCTGCGTGGCATCTGGCCGAGCGGCAACATGCTGCCGCGCCTCGCCACGGGCTTTGCGTCGAATGCCGTCTGGGGATGGGGCGCGCTCGTCTTCATGCGCGCCTTCATGAGCGAAACCGACGAGGACTGAGCCTCGCCGTCGTATGCGGCGCATCGCGCGCCGCTCGCTCGTCTCGCGGCTTTTGTTACGTTACCTGCCTTGGCCGCTCCGCCGGCTCGCCGGACTCAATCCGGCAACGCGCGCAACGGATGGTCCGTCAAACTCCACGGACTCTCGAACATCGCGTTCACGTCCTCGGCCCGCACGTCTTCCACGCGCGCGAAGCGCCAGTTCGGACGATTGTCCTTGTCGATGATGCGCGCGCGGATGCCTTCCATCACGTCACCGCGCGCAAAGCTCGAACGCGTGAGATCGAGATCGCGGCGCAGCACGTCGGCCATCGAACCTTCGGCGCGCGACACCGCCTCCAGCGAGACCGCCATCGATAACGGCGAGCGCTCGCGCAACACGCCGATCGTCTGCTCGGCCCACTCGCTTTCCGAGCCCTTCCCCGCCTGCCTCGCGGCGTCGAGCGAGGCGAGGATCGCGCCCACATCCGGCTGCGAGAAATGCCGGTCGATCCACGCACGCGCAATCGCCAGCGCCGACTCCGACGCCCGCCGCTGCGCCTCTTGCGCCGGCAACGCCGCGCGCCGGATGCGCTCGACCACGTCGGCGCCCGTCACGAACGTCTCGGTCTGCAAGGTGTCGAGCAGCGCGGGCCACGCGGACTCGTCGAGAAAGAGGTCGGCGAGCCCGGCGTAAAGCGCGCTGGCCGCGTCGATCGTTTCGCCCGTCACAGCGAGATAGCGGCCGAGCGCGCCCGGCGTGCGCGCGAGCAGCCAGCCCATGCCCACGTCGGGAAAGAGGCCGATGCGCGTTTCGGGCATGGCCATGCGCGTCGTCGCGCCGACCAGACGCAGCCCGCCCGTGCGATGCGCGCCCTGCGAAATGCCCATGCCGCCGCCCATCACGACGCCATTGAGCAAGGCGATATACGGCTTCGGATAGCTGAAGATCGTGTGATCGAGCCGATATTCGTCGATGAAGAACGTGTCGAGCGCGGCCTGATCGCCCGCGCGAAATGACTCGTAGAGAAAACGGATGTCGCCGCCCGCGCAGAACGCACGCGGATGCGGCGTGCGCACGACGACTGCGAGCACATCGGGGTCATCGCGCCAGCGGTCGAGCGCGTCCTGCATGGCATCGACCATCGCGGTCGACAATGCGTTGAGCGCCTGCGGGCGATCGAGTTCGATATAGCCGATGCGGTTCGCGACGTGCGTGCGCACGTGCTGTTCGTGATCGGCGGAAACAGGGCTGGACGACGGGCTGGGCTGGGACATGGTGATCGGCAACACGGAAAGCACGAAGAAATGACGCGCGCGGCCATCCGGACACGCGGCAGCGCCTCGCGAGGCTATCACGTCGCGCCGGCTTTCGTCGGCTTGCGGGCAGGCGCGGCGGCGCTGTCGCGATCGCTCTGCCCGTTCTGCCCGTCGTGCTGTTCCGGCTCGCGCGGACCGAACCACGCATCGAGCGCGACGTCGACGGTTTGCCTGCGCTGCGCCTCGCTCGCCAACGCCGGATCGCGCGACGCCAGCGCGACCACGCCGTGCAGCATCGCCTGGAGCGCACACGCGAGCGATGTGGAATCGATACGACGTTGCTGCGCGTCCGCGAGCGTCTGCAGCGTCGGCGCGAACAACGACGGCGCGCGCTCGCTGGGGAGATCCGCCTCCGTCGCCGCCGCTTCCGCTTCGCTGAACATCAACCGGTACGCCTGCGGATGATCGCAGCCATACGCGACGTAGCCGTGCGCGAGCGCCTCAAGACGCGCGCGCGGATCGTCGATACGCGCAAACGGCGCGAGATGCGCGAGCAGGTGCGCGTGGCCTTCGCGGCCCAGCGCGCGCACGATATCGTCGCGATTCGCGAAGTGCAGATAGAGCGACGCGGGCGAATAACCGATGGCGTCGGCGATCTTGCGCATCGACAGCGCGGCCAGGCCCTCGCGCATCACGATGCGGCGCGAGGCGTCGAGAATCCGTTCGCGCAGTTCGAGACGCTGCGCGGCGGCGCGGCGAACTTTCGGTTCGGTGAGGCCCATCGGCCCGATCCTCCTGCGCGCGAAACTATTCAGGACTGCCGGAGGACCCTGTCACGACAGCAAACTGCCCGGCGGAAAGTGCCCGCTCTTGAGCAGCACGGGCGTGCCGTTGCTCAGTTCGAGATGCGCGCGCGCCACGGCTTCGATGCGCGGGCGGCCCGCGTCGAACGCCTCCATCCAGGCTTCGCGGACGGCGGCGTTCGCGCCGAAGTGATCCTCGAGCGCCTCGACGGAAATCGCGCACGGCACGCGCGCGCCGTCGACCAGCGCGGGAAACACCACGGTGAGATTGGCGTCGCGCCAGACTGGCGCGTCGCCGGGAAATCGGATATCCATAAGCGGCCCCGCTCGACGATTTTGCAGAAGAAAATCCGCTCCGGCAGAAAACGGAAGAGCGCTTTATGTTACTCGTGGCGCAGCGGGTTCGACACCTGCGTGCACGGTGCACGTGCGAAAATTGCCAACACTCCGCGGTGGGGCGCGCTTTGCCGCTCGCACCCTTTCACTTTCGCAAGCAGGCAAACCGACAAGCAGACACGACATGGCACCGCATCTGAACGGCCGATACTTCGTGGACGACCACGAGATACCCGAACCGCAGGCGGCGAACCGCTGGTTCAGCTACGCACAGCAGCACGGCATCGACGTGGCGCGCGCGATCAGCGTCTGGGAAGACGCCGCCACGCTCGACGGCGAGACAAGCCGCGCGACGGTGGCGGGATGTGGAATCCGCATCGTGCCGCCCGAGGTCTGAGCGGCACGCGAGACAGCGCGATGCGGCGGGCGCGCGCATCGATACGCTGATCAGTGCGCCTGCATCTTCGAAAACAGATTCAGCACGAGCACGCCAGCCACGATCAGACCGAGGCCGAGCAACGCGGGCAGATCGGGCACCTGCTTGAAGAACAGCATCGCGACGAGCGTGATCAGCACGATGCCGACGCCCGACCACACCGCATAGACGATGCCCACGGGCAGGCTCTTGAGCGTCAGCGAGAGGCAGTAAAACGACACGCCATAGCCGACCACCACGACCGCCGACGGCACGAGCCGCGAAAAGCCGTTCGAGGCGCGCAGCGCGGACGTGGCGATGACTTCGGCGACGATGGCGATCGCGAGCAGGACCCAGGGAGAGGAGCGCATCGCGTCAGACCGTCGCGAGCGCGAGCTGGCTGTAGTCGGCGCCGAGCTGCGCGCACAGCGCCTCGACGACGAGTTCGTGGTCCTTGCGCTGCGGCAGCCCCGAGACGGTCACCGAGCCGATCACGCCGACGCCGTCGACAGTGATCGGAAACGCGCCGCCGTGCGTCGCGTATTCGGAAAGCGGCAGACCGTGTTTCTCGGCGAGCGTCGTGCCCGCTTGCTGCATGCGCAGGCCGATCGCGTACGAGCTGCGGCGGAAGTGATCGACGACGCGCGACTTGCGGCGCACCCAGTCGGCGTTGTCGGGCGAGGTGCCGGCGAGCGCGCAGAAGAACAGCGTGTGGCCGAAGGTGCGCACGTCAATGGCGACGGCATGCGAGCGCGCCACGGCCAGCTCGCGCAGATGAGCGCCGAGTTGCCAGGCGCGATCGGCGTCGAAGCGGGGAAACACCAGCGCGCGCTCTTGCGCGGTCACCGTTTGCAGATCGTGGGCGATATCCATAGGGGGCGAGTCAGACTGAGGGAATTGAGCGCTGATTCTAGCCTGGCGGTTTGGCGCGCTGGATGTGGCTAGCGGCACCTCGATTTGTCCAAATGCGCCTTTGGGTGCGCGCTTTCGCCGAGCCTCGCCGGTCCCCTGAAGCGGCCTGCGCAAAGGCCCCGCAATCTTTCCGCAATCGTCTGGCAGGCTTTTCGTTATTTTCTGTTGACAGCTTCGATCCTAGCCCTCATAATAGCTTTCTCTGACGGACGCGGGGTGGAGCAGTCTGGCAGCTCGTCGGGCTCATAACCCGAAGGTCACAGGTTCAAATCCTGTCCCCGCAACCAGCAAGCTGTTCGTCGGAAACAAACAAGGGTTACAACGCATTGGCGTGTAACCCTTTTTTGTTTTTGTCGCTCCCTTCCCCTCCGGTTCGCGCCCCCGTCATCGCACGCGGCGGTGATACACTCGCATCACCCATCCCCCTATCGTGCCCATGAAATTCTGCTCGACTTGCGGTCAGGCGGTCAGCCTGCTCGTTCCGCCCGGCGACAACCGCGAACGCTACGTCTGCTCGCACTGCGGCACTATCCACTATCAGAATCCGCGCAACGTAGTGGGCACCGTTCCCGTTTGGGAAGACAAGGTGCTGCTGTGCCGGCGCGCGATCGAGCCGCGCTACGGCTACTGGACGCTGCCCGCGGGTTTCATGGAGATGGGCGAGACGACCGCCGAGGCCGCCTCACGCGAAACGCTAGAGGAAGCCGGCGCGCGCGTGGAGGTGCAGAGCCTCTTTTCGCTGCTGAACGTGCCGCGCGTGCATCAGGTGCATCTGTTCTATCTCGCGCGTCTGCTCGATCTCGACATCGCGGCGGGCGAGGAAAGCCTCGAAGTCCGCCTCTTCGAAGAGCACGAAATTCCCTGGGACGACATCGCCTTTCCGACGGTCGGCCAGACCCTGCGCTTTTTCTTCGCCGATCGCCAGTCGGGCAGCTACGGCCTGCACACCGGCGACGTCCTGCGCTCGCTGCGCGACGGCTGAGCCCGCGGCCATGGTGCCCTGGCTTTCGCCCGACGAACCGTTTCCGCCCGTCGAACGCGCCCTTGGCGCGTCGAGCGGCGCGCCGGGCCTGCTCGCCGCGAGCGCCGACCTGCTGCCCTCGCGGCTCGTCGACGCCTATCGGCACGGCATTTTTCCGTGGTATTCCGACGGCCAGCCGGTGCTCTGGTGGAGCCCGGACCCGCGCATGATCCTGCGTCCGGACGACTTCAAGGTCTCGCCGTCGTTCAAGAAAACCCTCAAGCGCGTGCTGCGCGATCCGGCCTGGGAAGTCCGCGTCGACGACGATTTCGCCGCCGTGATGCGCGCCTGCGCCAGCGCGCCGCGTCACGGCCAGCGCGGCACCTGGATTACCAACGATGTGATCGACGCCTATTCCACGCTGCACCGGATCGGCGAGGCGCATAGCGTCGAAACCTGGTTCGAGGGCCGCCGCGTGGGCGGTCTGTACGGCGTCTCGCTCGGCACGATGTTCTTCGGCGAGTCGATGTTCGCCGCCATGACCGACGCCTCGAAAATCGCGCTCGCGGCGCTCGTCGCGCATTTGCGCCGCAGCGGCGTCGCACTGATCGACTGCCAGCAGAACACCGCGCATCTCGCCTCGCTCGGCGGCCACGAAATCGCCCGCAAGAGCTTCCTCGCGCACGTGCGCGCGACCGTGAGCGCGCCGGCCATCGGCTGGCGCTTCGACAAGCAGGTGCTCGCCGACTGGACCGGCCATCGCAGCGCGCCCGAGTCCGCCGTTCCGGCCGTCTGAGACCGCGCGCGCCCTCTTTTCGCGCAAGCCGGAGAAGCACGCGAACAAGCGGACGAACACGCGGTCCGCCTCGCACAACGCCGCGCAATTCGATGGATTCCCGCCTGGCGTCGATGTTAGTATGCAAGCAGAACACGTCGCATCCGCGGCCCGCAGAACGAGACGCTGCGCGGCTCTGCGGCGCGCCCGGCACGGCAACCCGGCGTCCTGCGCCTCCCCTGCGCCCGCGCGCGGCAATCACGCCGATCCGCGACGATCCGAACCGCTACGAGAGCTGCCAACGTGACGCATCCCAACGAGCTGCCGCTTTCACCGCTTTCCGCGCTGCAATTCTATGCAACGGCGCCTTACCCCTGCAGTTATCTGGAGGGGCGCATCGCGCGCTCGCAAGTCGCCACGCCGAGCCACCTGATCAACTCCGACGTCTACACCGATCTCGTGAAAGCGGGCTTTCGCCGCTCGGGCGTCTTCACCTATCGGCCCTATTGCGACGGCTGCCGCGCCTGCGTGCCGGTGCGCGTGCCGGTCGAGCGCTTCACGCCGCGCCGCACGCAGCGGCGCACCTGGAAGCAGCACGGCGCGCTCGTCGCGACCGTCGCGCCGCTGCATTACGACGAAGCGCACTACGCGCTGTACATGCGCTACCAGTCGGCGCGCCACGCGGGCGGCGGCATGGACCGCGACAGCCGCGACCAGTACGAGCAGTTCCTGCTGCAAAGCCGGATCAACTCGCGCCTCGTCGAGTTTCGCGAGCCCGATCCGCAACAGCCCGACGAGCCCGGCACGCTGCGCATGGTCAGCATGATCGACATCCTCGGCGACGGCCTCTCGTCGGTCTATACGTTCTTCGAGCCCGACGATCCGCACGCGAGCTACGGCACCTACAACATCCTCTGGCAGATCGAGCAGGCACGCAGCCTTCAACTGCCTTACGTCTACCTCGGCTACTGGATTCGCGAAAGTCCCAAGATGGCGTACAAGGCGCGTTTTCAGCCGCTCGAAGGGCTTTTCGACGGCGTCTGGCGCGCGCTCGATCCGCTGCCCGAGCGTTAGGAGATGGCCGCCGCGCGGCCTCGCGCGCGCGTTTTCGCCGCCACGCGCGCCCTGCGCCCGTTCAGCCGCCTCCCTCGCCCGGCTTTCTCGCTAAAATAGCGGGTTCCCATTTTCCGGCGCGCGCGCCTTCCTCCCGTGTTCAGTACCCTTTATCCGTTCGTTCGCGACCAGCTCTTCCGCATGGACGCCGAAGACGCCCACCACCTCTCGCTGCGCATGATCGGCGCCGCGGGCCGCACCGGCATGGCCGGCCTGCTTGCGCCGCGCGTCCCGGATTCGCCGCGCACGGTGATGGGTCTCACGTTCCGCAACCCGGTGGGTCTCGCCGCGGGTCTCGACAAGGAAGGCGCCGCCATCGACGGATTCGCCGCGCTGGGCTTCGGCTTCATCGAGGTGGGCACGGTCACGCCGCGTCCGCAGCCGGGCAATCCGCGTCCGCGCATTTTCCGTCTGCCCGAGGCGGGCGGCATCATCAACCGGATGGGTTTCAACAACCACGGCGTCGAGCAGTTCGTGAAGAACGTGCAGGCCGCGCGTTATCGCGGCATTCTCGGCCTGAACATCGGCAAGAACGCCGATACGCCGATCGAGCGCGCCGCCGACGACTACCTGTTCTGCCTCGAACGCGTCTATCCGTTCGCGAGCTACGTGACGATCAATATTTCGTCGCCGAACACGAAGAATCTGCGTCAATTGCAAGGCGGCGGCGAACTCGACGCCCTGCTCGCGGCGCTCAAGGACAAGCAGCAGCGTCTGGCCGACATGCACGGCAAGCTCGTGCCGCTCGCACTCAAGATCGCTCCCGATCTCGACGACGAACAGGTCAAGGAGATCGCCGACACGCTGCTGCGCCACAAGATCGAAGGCGTGATCGCCACCAACACCACACTCTCGCGCGCGGCCGTCGAGGGCCTGCCGAACGCCGCCGAAACCGGCGGTCTGTCGGGCCGTCCGGTGTTCGACGCGTCGAACGAGGTGATCCGCAAGCTGCGCGCCGAACTCGGCGAGCAGGTGCCGATTATCGGCGTGGGCGGCATTTTCTCGGGCGAGGACGCGCGCGCGAAGATCGCCGCGGGCGCCGCGCTCGTGCAGGTCTACACCGGCTTCATCTATCGCGGTCCGGCGCTCGTTGCCGAATGCGCGCGGGCGCTGGCCTCGGGCCGCGCCTGAGGCTATAGTTTCTGACTCAGTATTTCCGGCCATGCGCGGCGCTTCGGAGGCGTCGCCCGGCCTGAAAGCGGCAGCCCTCCCGATCGCCTCGCCAGGCGCGCGCCATCCAGCGCCGGGAAGGCCGCCACATCGCAGCAAAACAAGAGGAAAACAATGAAAGCATCCTTGCTGAAGAAGCTCCTTGCCGTCGCTCTCGTCGGTGTTTCGTTTGTCGCGGCGAGCGCCCACGCCGAGGACCTGCTCGACCAGGCGAAGGCGCGCGGCACGCTGCGCATCGGCCTCGAAGGCACCTTCCCGCCATTCAACTCGAAGGCGCCCAACGGCGAGCTGGTCGGCTACGACGTCGACATCGCGCGCGCCGTGGCCGCGAAGATGGGCCTGAAGCCCGAGTTCGTCACGACCGAGTGGAGCGGCATCATCGCCGGTCTGCAGGCAGGCAAGTTCGACGTGATCGTCAACCAGGTCGGCATCACCGACCAGCGCAAGGCCGTGCTCGACTTCTCGCCGGCGTACACGTACTCGGCGGCGCAGCTCATCCAGCGCAAGGACGACACGCGCCAGTTCAAGTCGCTCGACGACCTCAAGGGCAAGAAGCTCGGGGTCGGTCTGGGCACGAACTACATGGACATGGCCAAGTCGGTGCCGGGCATCGACGTGAAGACCTATCCGGGCGCGCCCGAGTATCTGCGCGACCTGGCCGCCGGCCGTCTGGACGCGGCGCTCAACGACCGCCTGATGCTCGCGTACCTGCTGAAGAACTCGCAGCTGCCGCTGCGCACGGGTTCGATCGTCGGTGACGGCAACCCGTCGGGCATTCCGTTCAAGAAGGGCAATCCGAAGTTCGCCAAGGCGATCGACGACGCGATGACGCAACTCGAAGCCGACGGCACTTTCGCGAAGATCTCCGACAAATGGTTCGGCATCGACGTGACCAAACCGGTCACGAAGTAACGGCGTCCGGCGCCTTGCGCAACGTGCCCGACGTGCGGCTCGCCGCGCGGGTATCGTGCGCAAGGTGATGCGCGCGGGGCGGCATCGCACGATGCCGCCCCTTGTTATTTCACGGCGCTCCTCGCGCCCCTAACCCGCGTCTCGCGCGCGTTTTCCCCATGCCCATCTACACGCTCATCATCCAGTCGCTGCCGGTGCTCGCGCAGGGCGCGGTGCTGACGATCAAATTCGCCATCCTGTCGATGATCTTCGGCCTCATCGGCGGCGCCGTGCTCGCGCTCATGGGCATCAGCACGAACCGCGCGTTTCCCGTGATCGCGCGCGTGTACGTGAGCATCATGCGCGGCACCCCGCTGCTCGTGCAGATCTTCGTGATTTACTACGGATTGCCAAGCATCGGCATCTCGCTCGATCCGACGCCGGCCGGCGTGATCGCACTCTCCGCGAATGTCGCGGCGTATCTCTCCGAAAGCATGCGCGGCGCGATTCTCGGCATTCATCACGGCCAATGGCTCGCGGCGTACAGTCTCGGTCTCTCGCGCCGCCAGACGCTGCGTTACGTGATCGCGCCTCAGGCGCTGCGCATTGCCGTGCCGAGCCTCTCGAACAGTCTCATCAGCCTGATCAAGGACACCTCGCTCGTCTCGGTGATCACGGTGACGGAGCTGCTGCGCAGCGCGCAGGAAATCATCGCCTCGACCTATCAGCCGCTGCCGCTCTATCTCGCCGCCGCCGCGGTGTACTGGGTGCTGTGCCAGATCCTCGAATGGGTCCAGCACTGGTACGAAAAGCGCCTCGCGCTGCCTTCGCGGCACTGAGGATCATCGCAACACGCACGCGCCGTGCATGTCACGCGGCGCGGCGCGCCCGCCTCCGCATTCGCCTCACTCGCAGGCGAACTTCAGGCCGAGCGCCGCGCGCGCCGAATCGGCCATCGCGATCATGCGCCGCGACGTCTCGTGCGGCAGGATCGGACTCTCCAGCGCGCCCTCGCGCAACAGCTCGCAGAAGTGCGCGGTCTCGTAGTTGAGGCCGCCGCCGTCGAAAGGCTCGTCCAGCTCCGCCACGCGGCCATCCACGTAACGAATGGTCGCGCGCACCGGATTCCACCAGTTCGCGTGGATCGTCACGTTGCCGAGCGGGCCCGCCAGCAGCGCGTCGCCGTATCCGTGCAGATCGAGTCCGCAAAAAAGCTGCGCGATACCGTTTTCATGCTGGCAATTCAGGCTCGCGAAGGTGTCCACGCCGGTCGCGCCGAGCCGCCCGAAGGTCTGCACCTCGCGCGGCGCGCCGAGCCAGTCCACGGCGAGAAACATCTCGTACACGCCGATGTCGAGCAGCGCGCCGCCTGCATGCTCGAACGAGAACGACGGATGATCGGCGGGCACGTTGGCCACCGAGCAGCCCGCGCGCACGAGGCCGACGGGACCGATCGGATCCGCTTCCAGATGGGCGCGCAAGGCGCGATACAGCGGATAGAACGGCGGCTTCATCGCTTCCATGAAAAGACGCCTGGCCGCGCGCGCGGCGTCGAGCACGCGCTCGAACTGCGTGACGTTCACGGTGGCGGGTTTCTCGCAGAGCACCGGCACACCGGCTTCGAGCGCGGCAATCGCGTAGTGCGCGTGGCTGTCCTGCATGGTGGCGATATAGACCGCGTCGATGCCGCTCGCGAGCAAGGCCTCGAAGCTCTCGCAAGCCGTTGCGCCGAACTCGCCGGCGAGCGCTTCGGCGGGCGCCGCGCGTCGCGACCATACCGCGCTCACACGCGCGTCGCGCACGTGCTGCACGCCCTGCGCGAAGCGCCGCGCAATGCGGCCCGCGCCCACGATGCCCCAACGGATCGTCTGAATCTCGCTCATGCGTCGCCCTCTCGCGTTCTGTCGCTCTAACGCTGCGTCGATATGTCGCGCGCTCGAAGCTCAGGACGATACCGGCTCGCGCGCGGGAGAGCAAATCGACGCGCCGTGCATGTCACGCGCGGGAAAGACGCAAAAGACGCAAAACCCGGCCGCGCGATGCGGGGCCGGGTTCGAGGTGAAGCGAAACTTCAAACGGCCGCGTTCAGCGCGGCTGCTCGATCGCTTCCTGAGTCAGCGCGTGATGCAGTTCGTCGGCGGTGAATTCGATCATCGCGGCGGCCGCGGCCTGCGCTTCCTGCGGCGCGCGCCGCTCGATCGCGTCGACCACGCGTCCATGTCCGGCGACGATGTTCGCCCAGCCGCCGTCGCGTTCACTGACGATCGGATTCACGAGCGACAGCGCACCGCGAATGATCGCCGCCATCTGCTGATAGAACTGATTGCCGCTCGCCGCCAGAATGCGCGTGTGCAGTAACGTGTCGGCGGCCTGGCAGCCCGCGTCGCCGGGACTCGTCTGGCTGAGCGCTTCGTAGGCGTCGCGAATGCCCGCGAGATCCGCGGCGCTCGCGCGTTCGGCGGCCAGCGCACAGGCTGCGGGCTCGATCAGCGCGCGAAACTCGATCACGTCGCGCAAGAACGTCTTGTCGGGCTTCGCGCGAAAGCGCCAGCTCACCACGTCCTCGTCGATCATGCGCCAGTCGCGCATCGGCCGTATGCGTGTGCCGATCTTCGGACGCACGTCGAGCATGTGCCGCGCGAGCAGCATCGACAGCGCTTCGCGCATGACGGTGCGGCTTACGTCGAACTCTTTCGACAACACGTCCTGCGGCGGCAGAATCGCGCCGTAACGTTCCTCGACTATGCCCGAGATCAGGCCATCCATGACCTTGCTCACCAGCGATCGTTCTTTGTTTCCCAGTTCCATGACCCCTCCCCCCCGATGCGGCGTTATCGCCCTGTTTGCCGGTTACTGCACGGGCCCTCAAGCTGCGTCGATCTCAAGCGTACGTTGCCATGCGTATTGCATATCTCGCCAGCCAGGATATTTCCTGACATGAAAGGCCTACGTTTCACGCCCTATTCGATCCAGATCTCGAAAGCACACTGCAATTGGCCCTTCGGTTGCCCGATTGTTTTGTTTTGAAGTTATTCGTCGTCGTTTTCGTCTGTCGTCTGTATGAAGCACTCGCTTACACCTGGGCGGCAACGCGGCGCGCGTCTGTGCATATGCAGCGATGCGCGCCGCCGTCCTCAGCGAGGCTTCATTCATGGGCCCTTCTTGATGCACGTTGCTCGACGCGAGTTGCGTGCGCCGCTCAATCTCAGCTACGCGTGACGAGAGCCGGCGCGCGGCCGTACTGATCGTCGAAGCGCACGATGTCGTCTTCGCCGAGATAGCCGCCCGACTGCACCTCGATGATTTCAAGCGGTGTCTTGCCCGGATTCTCGAGGCGATGCTTCACGCCGAGCGGGATATAGGTCGATTCGTTTTCCGAAAGCAGGAACACCTCGTCGCCGCGCGTGACGCGCGCCGTGCCGCGCACGACCACCCAGTGCTCCGCGCGGTGGTGATGCATCTGCAGCGACAACACGCCGCCCGGCTTCACGACGATGCGCTTGACCTGGAAGCGTTCGCCGCGATCGATCGAGTCGTAACAGCCCCACGGACGCTCCACGCGCCGATGGTGCTGCGCTTCCTCGCCGCGCTGCGCCTTGAGCTTGCCGACGATCGCCTTGACGTTCTGCACGCGATCCTTGGCCGCGACCAGCACCGCATCGGCGGTCTCCACCACCACCACGCCGTGCACGCCCACGCAGGCGACCAGCCGGCCGTCCGAATGCGCGAAGGTTTCGGTCGAGTCTTCGAACAGCACGCGGCCGCGCGCGACGTTGCCCGCCGCGTCCTTCTGCGAGACCTGCCAGACGGCGTCCCACGCGCCCACATCCGACCAGCCCGCGACGAGCGGCACGACCACGCCCGCGAGACGCGCGTCGGCGCCGATGGACTCCATTACCGCGTAGTCGATCGAGTCGGACGGACAGGCGGCGAGCGTCGCCGCATCGAGATGCACGGCGCCGTCGGCGTCGACGGCCGCGCGCTCGAAGGCTTGCGCGCAATGCACGGAGATCTCGGGACGGCAATGCGCGATCGCCGAAAGCCAGACCGAAGCGCGCACGACGAAGATGCCGCTGTTCCACCAGTAATCGCCGGACGCGACGTAGCTTTCGGCGACGTCCGCGCTGGGCTTTTCGACGAAACGCTCGATCTTGCGCGCGCCGCCCGCGCCCAGCGCCGCGCCGGCGCCGATATAGCCGTAGCCGGTTTCCGCGCGCGTCGGCGGCACGCCGAGCGTGACGATCGCACCGCGCGCCGCGTAGGTCACGGCCTCTTCGAGCGCGGCGGCGAACGCGTTACGGTCGGCAATCAGATGATCGGCCGGCATGGCGATGAGAATCGGATCGCTGTCGCTGACGGAACCGTCCGCGCCGGTCGCCGCCGCACTGGCGGCGTGAGCGGCATGCGTCGCGTGGGCGGCCAGCGCGGCCACGGTCAACGCCGGCGCGGTATTGCGCGCAACCGGTTCGAACACGACACGCGCGGCCATGCCGCTGCGGCCAAGACGGTCGGCGGTCATGTGGCGCAACTCTTCGCTGCTCACCACCAGCGGCGCGGCCTTGCGCACGCTGCTGCCGGCGCGCGCATAGAGGCCGTCGAGGCGGCGCACGGTGGCTTCGAGCAGGGACTCGCCGTCGAGCAGGTCGATCAACTGCTTGGGGCAGTGCTCACGAGAAAGCGGCCACAGCCGCGTGCCCGATCCGCCCGCCAGCACCACCGGCTGGACGACGAGCGCGACTTCGGGTTCATTGGCCGCGGCGATCACGCCGGCCGGCGTCACGATCTGGTTCATGCGAGAAGCTCCCCGTTCCGAATGCTTCGGTTGTTCCGATACTTCCGTTAACGCTGGTTATGGGTGCACCTCGCACCCCCGTTTTCGGATTCCATTGGAACAAAGCGCATCGGACGATTCTGTACGCATACCCACACTGATCGCGCGCTGATGACCCGGCGATGCCATCGCCGCGGTTCGCGTGAGGCGGTCAGGCCGTTGCGCATGCAACCGCGCGTCCGTGTCATGAATGAACGAAGAAAGATGGCAGACGTTGCGAGCCTCACACAGCATGCGAGGCGCTTATGTGCGCTAGCCCACGTAACGTGACGCGGCGTTACGCGGGTCATGTTTCAGGACCGAACGTTTCCTCGCGCCGCCCTCGCGGTGCAACACGGATGAATCAAATCCGCACGCTTTTGCCTGCGCCCGGATGCCGCGCCCCCTTTTTCGATGCGCGCATGTTTCAGCATGGAGTCATTTTTCGCACCCCCTGCCAGAAGCACGAATACCCCAATAAATTCAAGGATTTACGTCGATATAAAATGCGCGGACCGCGCAAAGCGCAGGCGTAGTCGTCGTACAGAATTGAAACAAAAATCCCGCTTTATGCCCCCGTTCTTGCATTGCATCGCCCGCAAAGCCACGCGCCTGAACGATTCGGGGTCATCTGGCACACACCCTGCTTTGAGAGGTACGCCACACAGGCGTATCGCAGACAACGATCTCGCGAACGACTCGGGACTATGGGGCCGGCAAGCCGAACGCAGAGCCGCTACGGGAAGCGGCAAACACAACATGCTCGACAGCCGGAACGAAAAAACATGGGGCGACGAAAGTCGCTTCGCACGAGGACCAAATCATGTTGACCCTTCAATCAGACCTGCACGGCAATCACCTGCTCGGCGCCCTGCCGTCGCACGAATGGCAAGCTCTCGCACCGCATCTCGAACTCGTTCATCTGCGCACCGAACAATTGCTCTGTGACTCCGGCCAGCGCATTCATCACGTCTACTTTCCGACCACGGCCATCATCTCGATGCTCTCGACGATGGAAGACGGCAGTTCCGTGGAAATCGCCGCCGTCGGCCGCGAAGGCATGACCGGCGTGCCAGTGCTCACGGGCGGCGAAACCATGCCGAACCGCGTGCAGGTGCAGTGCGCGGGCTTCGCCTACCGCATGAGCGCGCAAAGCCTCAAGCAACAATTCGCGCGTTCGGACTTCCTGCGTCGCCTGATGCTGCTGTACATGCACGCACTGCTCACGCAGGTCGCGCAAACCGCCGCCTGCAATCGTCATCACTCGCTGAGCAAGCAACTGTGCCGCTGGCTGCTGATCGAAGTCGATCGCGTGGCCTCGAACGACCTCTCGGTCACGCAGCAACTGATCGCCGATATGCTCGGCGTGCGTCGCGAAGGCATCACGGAAGCGGCCGGCAAGCTGCACGACGAAGGCCTGATCCACCATAGCCGCGGCCGTATCCGCATCCTCGACCGCAAGGGCCTCGAAGGCCGCGCGTGCGAGTGCTACGGCCTCGTGCGCCGCGAGTTCGACCGCCTGCTGCCGCGTCTGCATCAGGCCGAAACGGTGGAGTGACGAAGGGGCGCGCGGCGCGGGCCGCGCGCGGTTCTCGTGAGCCGAAGGATTTCGCGAAACGTGCCCGGGACGGCGCGTTTCGCCTTTTTCCCCGCATGTTTTTTCCCCGCATGTTGACGGCACAACGATCGCGCATCCGCTGCTCTCATATTCATCAGGATGCCGAATCAACTGGCGCGTATCGACGCATATCGATGCACACTTCGCTCCGCCGGAACCGCTAAAACACCATCTTGCGGACGGCGGCGTGACTGACGCCTCGCCACCGCCCTGCCGGCCGATCCCGACGATCAGCCGGACATCGCGATCAAGCCTTGCGGTACTCGATGCGCTCGACGCCTTGCGCGCCGCCCAGCAGGCACAGATCGGCGCCGCGCGACGCGAACAGACCGACGGTGACCACGCCCGGCCACGCATTCACATGCGCTTCGAGCGTGCGCGGGTCGCTGATGCGCAGACCCTTCACGTCGAGAATCTCGTTGCCGTTGTCGGTGATGAAGGGCGAACCGTCTTGCTTCACGCGCAGCACCGGCACGCCGCCGAGCGCCGTCACGCGGCGGCCGATGGCCGTGCGCGCCATCGGCACGACTTCGATCGGCAGCGGAAACTGGCCGAGCACGTCCACGAGCTTGCTCGCATCGGCGATACAGACAAACACTTCCGACACCGACGCCACGATCTTCTCGCGCGTGAGCGCCCCGCCGCCGCCCTTGATCATCGCGCCCGACGCGTCGATCTCGTCGGCGCCGTCCACGTAGACGGGCAGCGATTCGATGTCGTTCAGGTCGAAGATCTTGAAGCCCTGCGCTTCGAGGCGCGCGGTGGTGGCCACCGAGCTGGACACCGCGCCGCGATAGCGGCCCTTGCTGGCGGCCAGTGCGTCGATGAAACAGTTCGCGGTCGAGCCGGTGCCGACGCCGATGATGGCGCCTTCCGGCACGTTCGCGTTGACATAGTCGGCCGCGGCCTGGCCGACCAGTTGTTTGAGTTCGTCTTGAGTCATGATGGGGAACTGCCCGAGGAAAGAAAAACGCGGAAAACGCCTAGTTTACCGGAGTTGCGGACCTGGACCTGCGGGGATCGGCGGTTATCGGCGAAGATGCGCCGGATTCGGGCCGTCGTGCGGGCTGTCGTGCCGCGCGCCGGAAAGGCATGCGGCATGCATCGCCGCGGGCGTCAGGGCGCCGTTTCGGTCGTGCCGGGCAGCGCCGGCGCGGTTTTGTCGACGTATTTGTCGAGCAGCGCCTGGGCGATCGCGTCGGTTTGCGCGTCGGGCGTGCCGGAATAGTCGCTCGGCCGGAAGTGCATCTGGAAGGCGGCGAACACGCGGCGCGTGCGCTCGTCGAGCACGCCGTCGGTGGCCACCTCGTAGCCGTAGCGCGCGAGCTTCACCTGCAGGCCGCGCACGTCGGCGGCCGCATTGGGCGCGCGGCCCGCCAGATCCGCCTGCACGGTCGCGTCGTCGGGCCAGGCGCCCACGCCCGCGTCGTAAAGCTGCTTCCACGGGAACGCCGGACCCGGATCGATCTTGCGCTGGGGCGCGATGTCGCTGTGCCCCACCACGCGCGTCGGCGGAATGCCGTAACGCGTGACGATGTCCTTCGAGAGCGCGATGATCGCCGCCACCTGATCGGGCGGCCAGGGCGCCCACGTGCGCCCGGCGGGCGTATCGTGCGGTCCGGAATTGACGTTTTCGATCCCGATCGACGCCGCATTCAGCTCGGTCGTGCCCTGCCACTCGCTCACGCCCGCATGCCAGGCGCGCTGCGTTTCGGGCACGAGCTGCAGCACGACGGGCTTGCCGTCGCGCAGCGGCGGATGCTCGGGCACGAGGTAATGCGCGCTCACATTCTCGCGCGTGAGTTCCTCGAGCGAGGTCGGCTCGTCGCCTTCCGTGTAGTGCAGCACGAGGAAGCGGATGCGCGAATCGGCGCTACGCGCGTGATATTGCGTATCCGCGACGTAGCCGCCGCGGTCGATCATCGTGGCGGGCGTGCAGGCGGCAAGCGCCAGCACCGCGCCGAGCGCGGCGAACGGCGCGCCATGCCGCGCAAATCGCCGGGTCAAACCCAAGAGTGTCATGCTGCGTCGATCAGAATCCAGGCGCGGGTGAAACGCGATGCGCGATCAGCGCGCCACCGCGCGCTGGCGCACGGCTTCGAACAGGCAGACGCCCGACGCCACCGAGACGTTCAGGCTCTCGACCGTGCCGGCCATCGGAATCTGCATGACTTCGTCGCAGGTTTCGCGCGTGAGACGGCGCATGCCTTCGCCTTCGGCGCCCATCACCAGCGCGACGGGACCGTCGAGCTTGGTCTGATAAAGGCCCGTGGGCGCGTCGCCGGCCGTGCCGATGATCCACACGCCCGCGTCCTTGAGCTCGCGCAGCGCGCGCGCCAGGTTCGTGACGGTGATGTACGGCACCGTGTCGGCGGCACCGCTCGCGACCTTCGCGGCCGTGGCGTTCAGGCCCACGGCGCGGTCGCGCGGCGCGATCACGGCGTGCGCGCCGGCGGCGTCGGCCACGCGCAGACACGCGCCGAGGTTATGCGGATCGGTCACGCCGTCGAGCACCAGCAGCAGCGGCGAACCCTGAATGCCGTCGAGCAGTTCCGCGAGGTTCTGCGCGAGCGGCATGTCGTGCACGCGCGCCACCACGCCCTGATGGCGCTCGGTGTGCGCGAGGCCCCAGAGGCGCGTCTCGTCGGCAGCAATGATGCGCACGCCCGCTTCTTTCGCGGCGTGCAGGAATTCCTGCATGCGGCGATCGCGCCGCGACGTGTCGTAGTAAATATCTTCGACCGTGGACGCGTCGTGCCGCATACGTGCGGTCACCGCATGAAAACCGTAAAGAACCTTGAGACGTGACATGACTGGCTACAACCCCTGATGAACGGCTCGCGACGCGCCTGCCTGCGCGCATCGCGAACAAAAATAAGTGCGCCGGTCGTCGTGACCGGCGCGGTCCTGCTGGAACAGCTTCAGCGCGACGCCGGTGCGCAATGCCCACGACGTCGACGCGATTTCAACGCTTCTTGCGCGGCGGCGCCTTCTTGGCCACCGACTTCGACGCCGGGCGCTTCTTCGCGGTTTTCGCGGCGCCACGCGCCGCGCGGGCTTCCTTCACGGCCGCCGTGGGCGCGGGTGCGGCTTTCTTGCGGCGCGACTCTTCGCCTTGCGGCATCGAACGCACACGCGGGCCGCCGTCCTGCGCGCCGCGCTCGTGCTGCTGAGCCTGGCCGCCGCGATTGAGCGCGGGCTTGATCGGCGTATCGCGCACGAGGCGGAAGTCGATCTTGCGCGCGTCGAGATCGACGCGGCTCACCTGCACGCGCACGCGGTCCGACAGGCGGTAGCGGATGCCCGTGCGTTCGCCGCGCAGCTCGTTCTTGATGTCGTCGTACTGGAAGTAATCCGAGCCCAGTTCCGTGACGTGCACGAGCCCTTCGATGAACAGCGAATCGAGCTGCACGAAGATGCCGAACGACGTCACGCCGCTCACCATCCCGCCGTACTCTTCGCCGAGCTTGTCGCGCATGAAATAGCACTTGAGCCAGGCTTCGACGTCGCGCGAGGCCTCGTCGGCGCGGCGCTCGTTGGCCGAGCAGTGCAGACCCAGTTCTTCCCAGATCGCCGTGTTGCCGCCACGCGCGCGCTTGCCGCGCTTCTCTTCGTCCTCGGCTTGCAGCGCGCGGGCGCGCGGCGACAGCGCCGTGTTGAGTTCGACGCCGTCCGGCGCGGCCGGCTGGTACTTCTTGCCCTGCAGGATCGCGTAGATCGCGCGGTGCGTAAGCAGGTCGGGATAGCGGCGGATCGGGCTCGTGAAGTGCGCATACGCCTCATACGCAAGACCGAAGTGACCGATGTTGTCCGGGCTGTAGACGGCCTGCTGCATCGAGCGCAGCAGCATGGTCTGCAGCATCTGCGCATCGGGCCGGTCGCGGATGTGCGCCATCAGCGCCGCGTAGTCGCTCGCGTGCGGCGAATCGCCGCCGCCGAGCGTGAGGCCCATGCCGCGCAGGAAAGTGCGCAGGTTTTCGAGCTTTTCGGCGCTCGGCCCCGCGTGCACGCGATACAGACCCGGGTGCTTGTTGCGCTTCATGAAGTCCGCCGCGCACACGTTGGCCGCGAGCATGCACTCCTCGATCAGCTTGTGCGCGTCGTTGCGCTGACGCGGCACGATCTGCTCGATCTTGCCCTGCGCGTTGCAGACGATATAGGTCTCGGTGGTGTCGAAGTCGATCGCCCCGCGCTTCTGGCGCGCCGCGAACAGCGACTTGTAGACGCCATAGAGATTTTGCAGATGCGGCAGCAGCGTGGCGCGCCGCACGGCTTCCGGACCCTTGGTGTTCTTGAGCACGGCGGCGACTTCGGTGTACGTGAGCCGCGCGGCCGAGTGAATCACGCCCGGATAGAACTGGTACGCCTTGATCTCGCCGCGCGCGGTAATCACCATGTCGCAGACGAGCACGCAGCGGTCGACGTGCGGATTCAGCGAACACAGGCCGTTCGAGAGCTTCTCGGGCAGCATCGGAATCACGCGGCGCGGGAAGTACACCGAAGTGCTGCGCTCGATGGCGTCCACGTCGAGACCGCCGGCCGGCGTCACGTAATGCGAGACGTCGGCGATCGCCACCAGCAGGCGGAAGCCTTCGCCCTTGCCGACCTGCATCGGCTCGCAATAGACCGCGTCGTCGAAGTCGCGCGCGTCCTCGCCGTCGATGGTGACGAGCGGTACGTCGCGCAGATCCACGCGATAGCGGATATCGGTCGGACGCACGGCATCGGGCAGCTTCGCGGCTTCGTCGAGCGCACGCTTGCTGAATTCGTGCGGCACGCCGTACTTGCGCACGGCGATCTCGATCTCCATGCCGGGATCGTCGATGTCGCCGAGCACTTCGACCACGCGGCCGAGCGGCTGCGAATGACGGCTGGGGAAGTCGGTCAGTTCGACCACGACCACCTGGCCGACCTTGGCCTTCTTGGGATTCTGCGTGACGAGAATGTCGTGGCCGATGCGCTTGTCTTCGGGCGCGACGATCAGCGCGCCGTTCTCGTTGAGCAGACGGCCGATCACGCTGCGGTTCGCGCGGTCCGTGACCTCGACGATGTGCCCTTCCGGACGCCCGCGACGGTCGTAACCGACGATGCGCGCGAGCACGCGGTCGTTGTGCATGACCTTCTGCATCTCGCCTTGCGGCAGAAACAGATCGTCCTGACCGTCGTCACGTACGAGGAAGCCGAAGCCGTCGCGATGGCCTTGCACGCGCCCGGCGACGAAATTGGAAGGATGCGCAAGCTGATAGTGACCGCGCGAATCGAGCCGGATCTGCCCGTCGCGCTCCATCGCGGCGATCCGCCTGAAGAACCCTTCGCGCTCCTGGCGCTTGATGGCGAGCGCCTCGGCGATATCGTTCGCGGTGCAGGGCGATTCGCTGGTCCGCAGCACGCCGAGGATCTCTTCGCGGCTGGGAATCGGGTACGGATATTTGCTCAAGGGCTTGTCGATGGTTGTTCTCGTTGCGTGGACGTCGGAGTTTGCGTGGCCCGAGCCTGTCGTGCCGCGCCCCGGTCTTCGAGTGCTGCTATCTACGTGTTCGAGTGTTGCGCGATGCGGCGGCCCCCTCGGATCGAACGTCGAACGCGCGCCGCTCCGCAGGGACTGCTGCGAGGCATTCTAACACCCGCGCACTACGCGACAATTCACCGTGCAGCCTTGTGCAGACTCGTTGCGAACGCCTGCGCGCGGCGCATCTCGAAAGCGCTGTTCGACCGGACCGGCGAAGCTCCACTCACGCCGCTGGAAAGCCCAGCAAAAACGCGCGCGCCCCGCGCCTTGAAACATTTTTTCAAAAGACGCTTGACAGTTCCTGCAGACACGCTACAATCTCGCTTCTCTGCTGCACGACACAGCGCAGCAGCAAGTAGTAAGCGACACCTTGCCCAGGTGGCGGAATTGGTAGACGCACCAGGTTCAGGTCCTGGCGGTGGCAACACTGTGGAGGTTCGAGTCCTCTCTTGGGCACCAAGATTCATGAAAAAAGCCGGCTTGATGCCGGCTTTTTTCTTTTAGTGTCAGCAGTCGTCGAGCTCATGCGGCTTACGTGGATTTGAGGTTATCTCACTCCGCTCTGCCCTCGGCAAGACCCGGATGTTTCTCGAAGCACCGCTTTCGCGAAATTTTCTTGAAAAGATCTGTTGACAGATACCGGGAACGCGTTATAATCTCGGTCTAGCTTGAAGACGTGCCCAGGTGGCGGAATTGGTAGACGCACTAGGTTCAGGTCCTAGCGGTGGCAACACTGTGGAGGTTCGAGTCCTCTCCTGGGCACCACGCCTCTTCAAGCAGTAATAAAGCAGCACCCCGGATTCATCGAAAAAGCCCGCACATGCGGGCTTTTTTGTTTCCGCGCCTCTTCTCTTCCTTCTTCCCGTCTGCATCGAACCATTCTCGTGCGCGCCGTATCGATACGCTAACGATACGCTACGGACACGCACCCGATATGTTCCGTGGTATACATTGCGAAAACAGGACTGGAAGCAGCGCCCGGCGCTGCACCACCACGCGCAGGGAGACCTGATGGAATTCGTCGTTATTGTCGCGCTGATCGCCGTGAGCTTCGGCGCCGCGGCGACGTGGCTGATCGCCACCCGCCTGCCCGCCGAATGGATCGAGCGCGGCCAGCATGAAGGAAGGTACGCGTCGCTTTCGATGCCGACCACCGCGTCTTCGTCGACGTCATCGGAAATCGACGCGCACCGCGTTCAGGCGCGCACCGATACGCGCCGCGTGCGCCGCTCGCGCTTTCGCGCCACCGCCCAGCGGTCCGGCAAAGCGGCCGCCTGAGCACCACATGCCAGACAAACCGCTCGCCGATAACGCCTACTCCCGCGAACCCAGCGGCGTCGCCACGAACGCATTCTCCGCGCGCTCCGGCGCCGCCGACTCGAAGATCCAGCGCCGCCGCATCGGCTGCAACACGACCTTCGCGCAGACGCCCGCCATCATCGCCACGCAGGCGGCAAAGTCAAACACCATGTTCCATCCGCCATGCACGGCGAGCAGCGTGGCGACGGGCACCAGCAAAGCCGCCGTGCCTTTCGCCGTGTACAAGGTGCCCGCATTGCCCGCTGCATAGCGCGCGCCGAACGTGTCCGCGCAGGTCGCCGGGAAATTCGAAAAGATGTCGCCGTAGAACAGGAACACGAGTCCCGAGAACAGCATGAACAGATACGGATCGTGGCCAAACTCGCGCAGTCCGAGCAACGCCAGCCCTTCGCCGAGAAACGTGATGAACATCGTGTTCTCGCGGCCGATCCGATCCGAAATCAAACCGCACAAGGGCCGCGTGAAGCCGTTGCAGAGATTGTTGATCGACAGCGTCATCGTCAGCAGCGGCAGCGACACGCTCAGCAAGGTCACCGGCATCGACGCGAAACCATACGACTTCGCGATCGGCCCGATCTGCGCCGTGGCGATGATGCCGCCCGCCGCCACGCACACGAACATCGCATACATGACCCAGAACAGCGGCGCGCGGACCATCTGCCGCGTCGTGTAATCGGTTTTCGTGGCGACCACGCGCCGGATGCCCGCCGCGTGCGCGGGCGGCTGCGGACGCACCATCAGCAAAGCCAGCGCCATGATGCACGCCCCTTGCAGGAGTCCAAAGAACACGAAGGCGGTCTCGTAACCCGAATGCTGAATCATCCGCGAAATAGGGATCACGGTGAGCGCCGCGCCCGCGCCGAAGCCCGCGGCCGTCATGCCCGCCGCGAGTCCGCGCCGGTCGGGAAACCATTTAAGCGCGGTGCCCACGCAGGTGCCGTACACGCAGCCCGCGCCGATGCCCGAAATCACCGCCGCGACGTAGAGCACCGGCAGCACCGGCGCCCAGGCGTCGAGCACCCAGCCCAGCGCCACGCAGCACGCGCCGCCCATCACGACGGGACGCGGCCCGAAGCGGTCGACGAGCCAGCCTTCGACCGGCACGAGCCACGTCTCCGTGACGATGAAAATCGAAAACGCGAGCTGGATCGCCGCTTGTCCCCAATGATGCCGCGCGTCCATCGGCACGACGAACAGCGTCCACGCATATTGCAGATTGGCGACGAGCCCCATGCAGGCGATGCCGGCCACGAGCTGCACCCAGCGGTTGTGCCGCCGCGCCGTGTGGCCGGCGTCGATGCGATTGGTATGTACCACGTTGTCTCTCTCCATTCGTTGATGAACCGCCGCGAACGGCGGCTTGCTGCATCACTGCGGACATCGCTTCGGCATCAGCTTGTCATCACGCGGTTTCCAGCTGGCGCAGCAACGCGTCCACGCTGCCCTTCGCGTCGCCGAACAGCATGCGCGTGTTCTCCTTGTAGAACAGCGGATTGTCGACGCCCGCGTAACCGGTCGCCATGCTGCGCTTCGAGACCACCACCGTGCGCGCCTTCCACACCTCGAGCACCGGCATGCCCGCGATCGGACTGCCCGCATCTTCCTGCGCGCCCGGATTGACGATGTCGTTCGCGCCGATCACGAGCACGACGTCGGTGCTCGTGAAGTCCTCGTTGATCTCGTCCATTTCGAGCACGATGTCGTACGGCACCTTCGCTTCGGCAAGCAGCACGTTCATGTGGCCAGGCAAGCGCCCCGCCACGGGATGAATGCCGAAACGCACGCGCACGCCCGCCGCACGCAGCCGCCGCGTGATCTCGCTGATGGTGCCTTGCGCCTGCGCGACGGCCATGCCGTAGCCCGGCACGATCACCACTTCGGCGGCATCGCGCAGCAGCGCGCTCACTTCATCCACCGACGTCGCGACCACCTCGCCTTGCGGCGCTGCGCTCGACGTCGACGTTGCCGCGCCAAAGCCGCCCAGGATCACCGAGACGAAACTGCGATTCATCGCGCGACACATGATGTAGCTGAGAATCGCGCCGCTCGACCCGACGAGTGCGCCCGTCGTCACGAGCAGATCGTTGTCGAGCATGAAGCCGGTGGCCGCCGCCGCCCAACCCGAATAGCTGTTGAGCATCGAGACCACCACGGGCATGTCCGCGCCGCCGATCGCCATCACCAGATGCACGCCGAGCGCCGCCGCGATCACGCACATGGCGATCAGCGCGTAGAGCGCCTGCGGGGCATCGGGCACGGCGACGAAGCGATAGCCGAGCACGACGCACACGGCCAGCGCGATCGCGTTCATCGCATGGCGCGCGGGCAGCACGAGCGGCTTGCCGCCGAGCGTGCCCTGCAACTTCAGAAACGCCACGATCGAACCGCTGAACGTGATCGTGCCGATGAACGCGCCCACGTAGATCTCGGTGTCGTGAATCGCGCGCTCGACGCCGATCGCGGGCCCCGACGGCGCGAGAAAATTCGCGAAACCGATCAGCGTGGCCGCGAGCCCGACGAAGCTGTGCAGCACCGCCACCAGTTGCGGCATCTGCGTCATCTCCACGCGCCGCGCGAGCACGGCGCCCACGCCGCCGCCCACCACGGCCGCGACGATGGCGATCTGCAGCCCCGCGCCCGCCGTGACGAGCAAGGTGGCAAGCACCGCGATCGTCATGCCCGCGACGCCATAGAGATTGCCGCGCCGCGCGCTCGCCGGATGACTCAGGCCGCGCAGACTCAGGATGAAGAGCGTCGCCGCGCCGAGCCACGCCATATTGCCGATTCCAGTCAACATGACGCCTCCTCAGGTCCGTTGGAACATGTTCAACATGCGCTGGGTCACGAGGAACCCGCCCGCGATGTTGATGGCGGCCACCACGAGCGCGATGCCCGCGAGCACGCTCGCGATCGTGCTCGACGCGCCCGGATGCAGCAGCGCGCCGATCACGATGATCCCGCTGATCGCGTTGGTCACGCTCATGAGCGGCGTGTGCAGCGCGGGCGTGACGTTCCAGACCACCTGATAACCGACGAACACCGCGAGCACGAACACCGTAAAGTGCGCGACGAATGCAGGCGGCGCGACCGCGCCGAGTGCGAGCAGCAACAGCGCGCCAATTATCAGCATGCCTAACGACCATGCGCCGTGTTTGCGCGCGTCTTGCGTTGACGGTTGCGCATGTCCTGCCGCCGCAACGTGCACCGGCGCATTCGGCGCCGCTTGCGGCTGCGCAGCCGATGTTTGTACAGGCGGCGGCCAGCACAGATTGCCTTGGTGCATGACCGTCGTACCGCGCTGCACGACGTCGTTCATATCGATCGTCAATGCGCCGTTTTTGAGCGGCGTGAGATCCGTGAGCAGATGACGCAGATTGGTCGCGTACAACTGGCTCGACTGATTCGCCATGCGACTCGGCAAGTCGGTATAGCCGATCACGGTCACGCCATGCGCCTGCACGACCTCGCCCGCGCGCGTGAGTTCGCAGTTGCCGCCCTGCTCCGCCGCCATGTCGACGATCACGCTGCCCGCGCGCATGCACGCAGCCGTCTTCGCATCGATCAGACGCGGTGCGGGCTTGCCCGGAATCAGCGCGGTCGTGATGATGATGTCCACTTCGCGCGCCTGGGCCTCGAACAGCGCCATCTCCGCTTCGATAAACTTCGCGCTCATCTGTTTCGCGTAGCCGCCCGTGCCGCCGCCGTCTTCATCGACATCGACGCTCAGGAATTCCGCGCCCATGCTCTCGACCTGCTGACCGACTTCCGGGCGCGTATCGAACGCACGCACGATCGCGCCCAGACCACGCGCCGCGCCGATCGCCGCGAGCCCCGCCACGCCCGCGCCGATCACGAGGACCTTCGCGGGCGGCATCTTGCCCGCCGCCGTGATCTGCCCGGTGAAAAGCCGCCCGAAATGCTGCGCCGCCTCGATCACCGCGCGATAACCGGCCATGTTGGCCATCGAACTCAGCGCGTCGAGCTTCTGCGCGCGCGAGAGACGCGGCACGCAATCCATCGCGAGCACCGTCACGCCGCGCGCGGCACACGCTTCGAGCAGCGCGCCGTTCTGCGCGGGCCAGATGAAACCGATCAGCGTCGCGCCGGTTTTGAGGCGCTGCACTTCGTCGATCGAAGGCGGCCGCACCTTGAGCACGATATCGGCGTTGCTCCAGAGTTCGAGCGCGTCGTCGACGAGGCACGCGCCTGCCTGGCGATATGCGTCGTCGGGGTAGGACGCGCGCTCGCCCGCGCCGGTCTCGACCTCGATTTCATAGCCGAGCTTGATGAGTTGCGCGACGCTTTCGGGCGTCGCCGCGACCCGGCGTTCGTCTTGCTGCGATTCGCGCGGAACCGCAATCGTCATCGCCATGATGTACCTCCGCGGGCGAGCGTTGCGGATAAAAGGGCGAACGGAATCGACGGCGCGCCAAGGGACCTGGCGCGCCGAAAGCGTGGCCACGACTTCATGAAACGTCTCCTGCTCGATGTTGGAATTTTGTGTGCCGCGGCTCGTCCGGCGCGCGCGGGCGCGCCATGCTGAAGGACCGTTTGAAGGCGCGCTAACGCGGCGCCCGGCCCGACTGAAGAATCGCGAGCGCCGCCGCGCGGGCGCCTTCAATGGCGGCGGCTTCGCTTGCGAACATGGTCTCGTCGACGACCTGCTGTTCCGGCAGCAGCGCGTCCGCCTGTTGTGCTTCGGCGGAGTGAATCGCAGCGAACGCGACCCAGCCGCCGTTGTGAATCATTTGACGGGCCGAGAGTTCGACCTCGTAGTGCCCGAGTCTTTCGGTATGCATCGAAGCGCTCCGTGCGGACCTGCGGCTTGAAGGGATGAGAACGACTAACCTGATCGATCAGGATTGCTGATCTTGTGTTTGAAGACGGGTTTCGAGTTCCGTCACGCGCTTGCGCAGATTGCGCTCTTCCTGGAAGCGCGCCGTCTCGTCGCGCACGACCGCGACGATGCCCGTGAGTTCGCCCTGCGCGCCATGCAGCAGCGCCACCGTGAAGGCGATGGACAGCGCGCGACCGTCCTTGTCCACGGCCGGCACGCGCAAGACGTCGTTGCCGTAGCGCGTCTGCCCGGTGGCCATCGTCTTGTGATAGCCCTCCCAGTGGCGACCGCGCAGCCGTTCGGGAATGATCAGATCCAGCGTCTTGCCGAGCGCCTCGTCCTGCGTATAGCCGAACATGCGCGTGGCTGCGGGATTCCAGTACGTGATGTCGCCGGCGGCGTCCGAGATGATGATGGCGTCGCCGATCGCATCGGCGAGCTGTTCGAAATCGATGGCGGCTGGCATATCGTTCGTCGTGGGGAAAGCGAGTTGATGTTCGGGTGCGCGACGCGGTTGGCAAATGCAAGCACGCCGCGCACCACACTACTGATACCGCACTGCTGGATCGCTACATCGAAACTGATATCACACCGCACGCACTTCGTGCAGCGCCGCGATCTGCTGCGGCGTGTAGCCGAGGTCGGCGAGCACTTCGTCGGTATGTTCGCCGAGCAGCGGCGAACCCGTGATCTCCGGCTTCAGTTCCGAGAACTTGATCGGGCTGCCCACCGTGAGGTACGAACCGCGCGCCTTGTGCGGCACTTCCACGATGGTGCCGCTCGCGCGCAGCGACGGATCGTTGGCGATCTCCTTCATGCTGAGCACGGGTGCGCACGGAATGTCGAACTTGCGCAGAATGTCGACCGCCTCGTACTTGGTCTTGTCGGCGAGCCACGCTTCGATCGTCGCGAAGATATCGAAGATATGCGGCTGGCGCGCCTGCGCGGTGTTGTAGTTCGGATCGTCGATCCATTCCGGCTTGCCCAGCGCGCGGCAGATCGGCTCCCATGCGTGACCCTGCACCGTGAAGTAGATATACGCGTTCGGGTCCGTCTCCCAGCCCTTGCACTTGAGCACCCAGCCCGGTTGACCGCCGCCGCCCGCATTGCCGCCGCGCGGCACGACGTCGCTGAAGCTGCCGTGCGGATACTGCGGATACTCTTCCAGATAGCCCACGCGGTCGAGACGTTGCTGGTCGCGCAGTTTCACGCGGCACAGGTTGATCACGCTGTCCTGCATCGACACCGCGACCTTCTGCCCCTTGCCGGTTTTATCGCGGCCGATCAGCGCCGTGAGAATACCGATGGCGAGATGCATGCCGGTGTTGCTGTCGCCGAGCGCGGCGGCGCTGACCGTGGGGGGACCGTCCCAGAAGCCCGTGGTCGATGCCGCGCCGCCCGCGCATTGCGCGACGTTTTCGTAGACCTTGAGGTCGTCGTAATGATGGCCTTCGCTGAAACCCTTCACCGAAGCCACAATCATCTTCGGATTGAGTTCCTTGATGCGCTCCCACGTGAAGCCCATGCGATCGAGCGCGCCTGGGCCGAAGTTTTCGACCATCACGTCCGACTCGCGAATCAGCTTTTCGAGCACTTCCTTGCCTTCCGGCTTCTTGGTGTCGAGCGTGAGCGAACGCTTGTTGCTGTTGAGCATCGTGAAGTACAACGCATCGGCTTCGGGAATGTCACGCAGTTGATTGCGCGTGACGTCGCCCGCGCCCGGACGCTCCACCTTGATCACATCGGCGCCGAACCATGCGAGCATTTGCGTGCACGCGGGCCCCGCCTGAACGTGCGTGAAGTCGATGATCTTGATGCCGTCGAGGGGTTTGCTCATTGCTATCTCCTGGTCTCGGTAGTCTGAAACGACTGTCCTGTACGGTTGGATTTATTTCTTCATCGCCGCGCTTTGCGGATTGAGATTCGTGAGGCGACCGCTTTCCGTGCCGGCCGATTCGTCGATCACGGCATTGATGAGCGTGGGTTTGCCGGACGCAATCGCGTCGAGCAGCGCCTTCGTGAGTTCCTCGGGCGTGGTCGCCTGGTGGCCGACGCCGCCGAACGCCTCGATCATCTTGTCGTAGCGCGCGCCCTTCACGAACACGGTGGGCGCGACGTCGGCGCCGCCGTTCGGATTCACATCGGTGCCGCGATACACGCCGTTGTTGTTGAACACGATCGTGCAGACCGGCAGGTTGTAGCGGCAGATCGTTTCGAGTTCCATGCCGCTGAATCCGAACGCGCTGTCGCCCTCGATCGCCACGACCTGCGTCCCGCTCGTGACGGCCGCGCCGATCGCGAAGCCCATGCCGATCCCCATGATCCCCCATGTGCCCGAGTCGAAACGCTTGCGCGGCTGGTACATGTCGATGATGCTGCGCGCGTAATCCAGCGTGTTCGCGCCTTCGTTCACGACATTGATATCGGGGCGCGTTTTCAGCACGTCGCGAATCGCCCGCAGCGCGCTGTGGAAATTCATCGGCGTCGGATTCTTGTCGAGCGTCGCGGCCATCTTCGCGAGGTTCGTGTTCTTGCGCTCCGCGACGGCGTTGAGCCACTCGGACGAGGGCTTCGGAAAATCCGCGCCCATGCCTGCGACCAGCGCTTCCACGCACGAACCGATATCGCCGATCACCGGCGCCTCGATCGCCACGTTGCTGTCGATCTCGGTCGGCGCGATGTCGATCTGCACGAACTGCTTCGGACCGGCCGCCGCGCCCCACGTCTTGCCCTTGCCGTGCGCGAGCAGCCAGTTGAGACGCGCGCCGATCAGCACGACGGCGTCAGCTTCCGCCAGCACGAACGAGCGCGCCGCCGAAGCCGACTGCTCGTGCGTGTCGGGCAGCAGGCCCTTGGCCATCGACATCGGCAGATACGGCACGCCGCTCTTTTCAACCAGTTCGCGAATCTGCGCGTCGGCCTGCGCGTACGCCGCGCCCTTGCCCAGCAAGATCAGCGGACGCTTCGCATTCCTGATGACATCGAGTGCGCGTTTCACGGCGTCGGGCGCCGGAATCTGGCGCGGCGCGGCGTCCACGACCTTGATGAGCGACTGCTTCGCCTTCACCGCGTCGATGGTCTGCGCG
Source organism: Paraburkholderia sp. SIMBA_027 (assembly GCF_046535315.1). Taxonomy (NCBI): domain Bacteria; kingdom Pseudomonadati; phylum Pseudomonadota; class Betaproteobacteria; order Burkholderiales; family Burkholderiaceae; genus Paraburkholderia; species Paraburkholderia sp. SIMBA_027. The sequence continues at coordinate 47,179 of NZ_JAWRWY010000019.1, read as the reverse complement.
AGCAGCTTGGCGGGCAGATCGAGATAGACGCCGCCCGGGCGACCCGAGACCGCCGCGCGAATCGCGCGCGCCACGCCGACGCCAATGTCTTCCGCATGCAGCACGCGATACGCCGCCTTGGCATAAGGCTTGGCCGCGTTGAGCTGGTCCATCTCTTCGTAGTCGCCCTGTTGCAGGTCGACGATTTCGCGCTCGCTCGAACCGCTGATGAGGATCATCGGAAAGCAGTTCGTCGTGGCGTTGGCCAGCGCCGTGAGCCCGTTGAGAAAGCCCGGCGCGGACACCGTCAGGCAGATGCCGGGCTTCTTGGTCATATAGCCCGCGACGGCGGCCGCGTTGCCCGCGTTCTGCTCGTGGCGAAAGCCGATAAAGCGCATGCCTTCGGCCTGCGCGAGCCGCGCGAGGTCCGTGATGGGAATCCCCACGAGACCGAAGATCGTGTCGATATCGTTGAGCTTGAGCGCATCGATGACGAGATGAAAACCATCCGTCGTTGCTTGCGCCTCTTGCGCAGGGCTGTTCTGCGCGTCGTTGATGCCTGCTTCTGCCATGACGTCTCCTCTTTGGCGGGGCGTTGTGTGATCCGTGATATACAATATTCCACACACAATATTAGTCAAGACGTTTTTTTACGCGGTGGCGGCGTGTTGCAGTGCGAGGTGACGCGCGGACCTTGTGTCATCGGGCTTGCGCCCTTGCGCTCTGATGCACCACACAAACTTCGCCGGCTTCAAGTGCTGCAAACCGCGCAAATTACTTCGTATTCCGTACTATTCAGATAGCGTCCGGACACGCATCAAGACGAATTACGTATCAATGCGCGCCGCTCATGCGGCGTTCACATCAAACGCGACGGGATGCGCGAACTTCAGCCGACGAAGCTCAGTCGAGAAAATCGCAATTCGCTTCGACGAACAGCGCGAGGTCGATCGAATGCTGCCGCACGAGGCGCTCGACGCGCTCGGTATCGCGCGCCTCCAGCGCTTCGATAATGCGCATGTGATCCACGATCGATCTCGACGCGCGATCGCTCTGCGCGATCGTCATCCGTCGTATCGCGCGCACGTGCATGAAAATGTTCTTGATGGTCTCGATGATGATCGGCGACTTCGACAGCTCCACCAGCGACTGGTGAAACATGATGTTCGCCTCGGAGTATTCCTCGATGTGCTCGGCTGGCCGCGCGTCGTCGAAGTCGGCGAACATGCTGCGCAGGCGCGCGATTTCCTCGTCGCTCGCGCGTTGCGTCGCGAGACGCGCCGCGATGCTTTCGAGCGCGGCCCACATATAGATCATCTCGACGATTTCCTTGCGCGTCTTGCGCAGGATGTAGACGCCGCGTCGCGGCACCGTGCGCAGGAAGCCTTCCTGTTCGAGCAGCGTCATGGCTTCGCGCACCGGCGTGCGGCTCACGCCGAGTTTCTCGGTCAGTTCTTTCTCATCCAGACGAATTTCGTCTCGCGAACGGTAGATGTCGGTTTCGGCGATGGCCTGCTTCAATTTTGCGTAGGCCTGGTCGCGCAAAGAGAGCGCGGCGTGAATCGGTTCGAGCGTCAAGGTCAGCGAGGCTGCCCCGGCTTCGTCTTGCATATTGGCGGACATCGGTCGTTTGTCTCCAGCGTTCTATTGAGCAGGCCGGCACAACTCATCGATTTCATATTTCCAATACAATATATCAGTGATATCGACAGCACTACGGGGGGTTTACGCGGAGCCTGCACGCGTCGTCACTGATATAGACGATGACTTATATAGATCGAAAAAAACTTTAACTATCGTTTATTGATTGGGGCTTCTACATTGGATTCACGCCTTTCGCGAACCAGGAGACAGCCATGAGCCCCTCACCCGCCCGCCCGTACGGCACCGAGCAAGAGTCAGGTTTGCATACGCAGTTGTGCGCTTTCAATTCGGCATTCGCCGAACTGGGTTTGCGGTTTCGCTGGGATGCCGCCACGCTCTATGCACTCGCGGCGATCGAAGGCGAAGCGGCGCGTATTGCGAGCTATATCCAGACGCATCATCCGCATCTGTTGAACGCGTACAGCATCGAGTTTTTATGCGAGGCGATTCTCGGCCGCAAGAATGCGCAGGCGCCGGGCGAATGGCGTGCGGAGACCACGCTGCAGCGCGCGGCTACGAGCCAGCAGGCCGCTGCGGCAACGCGCGATGGATGGGATTGGAGCGAGCCGGGCTTGCCGGCTTTGGCAGGTGCCTGAGCGCGCCTGAAGCGCGCGCCAGGGCTGAGAAAACAGCAAGACGCGAACCATCTGGAAGCATCCAGACGATTCGCGTCTTGATCGAGGCACAATCCGGCTGGCGTCAAGCCCGCGCGGCGGCCTCGTCTTCCTGCAGCTTGCGCCAGAGGATCTTGCCGCTGCCCGACTTCGGCAGCGTGTCGACGAACTGCACGATGCGCGGCGCCTTGTACGCCGCCATGTTTTCGTGCGCCCACGCGATGATGTCGTCTTCGTTCACGCTGCCGAGCTGCTTCGGATCGAGCACGACCACGGCCTTCACCGTTTCGCCGCGCTTCGCATCCTGCGTGCCGATGATGCACACCTCCTTGATCGCCGGATGCCGGTACATCAGCGCTTCGACTTCGGCCGGCCAGACCTTGTAGCCCGACGCGTTGATCATGCGCTTGAGGCGATCAGTCATGAAGTAATAACCTTGCGCGTCGCGCCGCACGAGGTCGCCGGTACGCAGGAAACGCTTGCCGTCACGCTCGATGAACGCTTCGGCGGTCGCTTTCGCGTTGCCCCAATAGCCGAGCATCACCTGCGGCGCGCTCATGATCAGTTCGCCAGCTTCGCCTTCGGGCACGTCCTCGAGCGTGATCGGATCGACAATGCGCGCGTCGACGTCGAACACCGGAATGCCCAGGCACTGCGGCTTCGGATTCTGCGGCGGATTGATGTGCGTGGCCGCCATCGTCTCCGACATGCCATAGCCTTCGACGAACTCAAGGCCCGTGAGATCGCGCAGCTTCTTCACGACGGCGTCCGGCATGGTCGCGCCGCCACCGCGCATCCACGCAAGACTCGACAGATCGTATTCGCCGATACGCGGATTCGAAATGAAATCGACCACCATCGTCGAAATCGCCTGCCAGCCGTTGATGCGGTAATGCTCGATCGCGCGCGCGGCCGCGTCGCGATCCCAGCGCGGCAGAATCACGATGGTCGAGCCGTTATAGAGCGGACTGTTCATGCCGCCCTGCATGCCGGTCACGTGAAAGAACGGCAGCACGGAAAGCTGCACGGCGTCCTGATTGCTGCCGAACCAGTTGCAGCCGCCCACCGCCGTGCACATCACCGAACGATGCGTGTGCATGCATCCCTTCGGCTTGCCGGTCGTGCCCGAGGTGTACGGCATCACGCACAGATCGTCGGGACCGGCGGTGAGCGGACCCGGCGTGCAACGCGCGGCGAGCACGTCGGCCCAATGCACGACGCCAGGCCCTTCCACCTGACGCGGCGCGCTCACGAATTCCGGCGGCGGCGACGAAGGCGTGTTCTTCAGATAATCGCTATACGTCGCGACGATCAGGTGTTGCAGCTTGCCTTCCCCCTCACCCGCCAGCGGCGCGATACGCGGATACAACTCCTGCGCGACGAAAGCCGTCGTCGCCCCGCTGTCCTCGACGTAATGCTCGAGTTCCTCGGTGAGATTCATCGGATTGACCGGCACCACGACGGCGTTCGCGCGCAGGATGCCGTAGTACGCGAGCACCCATTGCGGGCTGTTCTGCACGTAGAGCAGCACGCGGTCGCCCGCCTTCACGCCGCAGTGCTGTTGCAGATAACCGGCCACGCGCTCGGCTTCGTCCTTGAACTGCGCGAACGTGACGGGCGTGTCGTAGAAGTAGATGAAGGGCTTGTCGGGAAAGCGCGCGGCCGAAACCTCGGCGTTATAGAAGAGGTTCGTGCCGGGAATGCTCAGATGCGGCGAGAGATGTGCGGGCCAGTGCGGCGAACTGGGTGTTGTGCTGTGTGCTGCAGTGTGAGTCGCGCGGGATGCGCTTGAGTCCTGCGAAGCTGCGATGGCGGATGTGGACATGGCGGGTTCCGTCTCCTCGAACGCGCGCCGTCGAGCGCGGCGCGCGCGTCTTGCAATCGGTCAATCGGTTAGTCGGCTAGTCGGCCGCGGCGTAGCGCGGACCGTCCGCAATTTTACTTCGGACTACGACGCGAATCAGACGATGCTCGCGCCGCCGTCGATCGCCAGATACTGGCCGGTCACGTGGCGCGACGCCGCGCTGGCAAGAAACACCACAGCGCCCTTGAGATCGCTCTCGTCGCCCAGACGCTGCAGCGGCGTATGGTCGATCACGCTCTGGCCGAGCTTGTCGAGCAGGCCCGCCGCCATTTTGGTCGGGAAAAAGCCCGGGCAGATCGCATTCACGTTGATGCCGTACTTGCCCCATTCCGCCGCGAGCGCGCGCGTAAAGTTGATCGCTGCGGCCTTCGAGGTGTTATAGGCGATGGTCTGCATCGGGCCGAGCGAGCCCTTGAGACCGGCGATCGAAGCGATGTTGATGATCTTGCCGCGCTTGCGGGCGATCATGCTGCGCTTGCCTACTTCGCGCGCGAGAAAGAACGGCGCGTTCACGTTCAGGTTCATGACCTTGTGCCAGGCCTCGTCCGGATAATCCTCCGCCGGTGCGCCCCACGTCGCGCCCGCATTGTTCACGAGAATGTCGATCTGGCCGCACGCCGCGAGCGTTTCGTCGACGAGCTTCGTGGCCGCCTCCGGACGCTGCAGGTCGCTGACAATCGTCATCGCCTCGATTCCGCGCGCCTGAAGATGGCGCTGCGCCTCGGCGAGTTCGTCGGCCTTGCGCGCCGTGATCACGACCCGGCAGCCCATTTCACCCAGCGCCTCGGCCATCTGCAGGCCGAGCCCGCGCGAGCCGCCCGTGATGAGCGCCACCTGACCGCCCAGTTCGAACAATTCCCTGACCTGCATGCTTGTGTCTCCTTGATGTCTGTCTGGACCGCTAAGGCCCGGATTGCCCTGAAGCCTGATCCGCGTTCCGCTTGACGGAACGCGTAACGTCGAGTCGATTCTAGTCACCGCATCTGACGGCGGCAATCAGGAAAAGCACGGTCGTTCATTATCAGCGAAATTGTGCGCGGCGTGCCGCGAAGCTTGCAACGCGCGCGAATTGGCGACGGCGCGACATCCGGAAGCATGCGGTTTGAATCGCTCGCTCTCTATAAATTAGGACGTATCCGATGTGCGGCGGCGAGGCCCGTCTCTAAGCTCTTTCTCATAAACAGTGAGAATGACGCCCCCATGCACTCCGACCCCGAACATCGACTCGTCGCGGCCTTCGCCGCCCATGCGCGCGCGCCGCTCGATCCCGCCGCGCTGCTCGACATCTGCCATGCGCTGATCGGCGTGCAGCGCGACGAGCACATGCTCGCGTGGGCGGAAAAAGGACTTGCGCTCGCGCCTGGCCATGCGGGCTTCGTTCACGCGCGGGCGCGCGCGCTGCGCCTGCTCGGCGAGCACGCGCGGGCCGCGCAGACGTGGATCGATGCAGCGCAGACGCGCTGGGCGCCCCTCTTTTACGAAGCGCGACTGGGCCGCGACCTCTATTTGAGCGGCGAGACGCACCAGGCCATCGCCGTGCTGGAGCGCGCGGTCCACAGCCCGCTACCCGACGACCAACCCGACAAGCTTCGCGCGCGCAAATGGCTGGCCGAAGCCATGCTGAGTCTCGGCGACGCGCGCGGTTTCACGCACTGGCTGTACCGCAACCAGGGCGACAGCGGCAACTTTCGCCACGCCGACGTGCCGATGTGGAACGGCCAGCGCGATCTGCGCGGCGAGCGCGTGCTCGTCACGCATCAGATGGGCTACGGCGATCAGTTCATGCTGTATGGCGCGCTGCGTCACTGGCGCGACGCCGGCGCGGAGATCATGGTGACCTGCGACGCGGCCATTCACAGCGTGCTCGAAGCCTCGCTGCCCGATTGCCGCGTCGTGGCCGCGCGCCGCCCGCTGACCGTCGCAGTGCCTATCGAGGCCGCACTGCTGCCCGACGTTCACGACTTCGCGCCGACCCAGCAGGCCACGCTGCTGCATCTGCCGCTGCTGACCGCACACGACACGGCGCGCCCCGATCCGTACTTTCCTGCCTATATCCGCGCGCCCGAGTCCGCCCGCGCGAACGGCGCAATCTGGGGCGAGGCGATGCGCGCGCAGCACCGCGGCAAGCGGCTCGTGGGCCTGTTTTGGGACTGCGCGCAACGGCACGCCCAGACGCTGCGCAGCAAGGAGCGCAACTGGGCACGCCTGCGCAGCATGCCGCTCGACGCGCTCGAACGCCTCACGATGAACCCGGCGCTCGGCGAGCGCGTCCAGTTCGTGAGCCTGTTGCATCCGGACGTGGAAATGCATGGTGGAACGCCGCGCGGCCACGTCAGTCATTACGCGCCCGCCATCCGCACGTTCGCCGACACCACTGCGTGCATCGAGCAACTCGACGCCGTAGTGAGCGTGGACGCCGGCGTGGCCAATCTCGCGGCGATGGCCGGCAAGCCCACCGCCGTGCTCGTCAACCCGACCGGCGAATGGCGCTGGGGCAAGGACGGCGCGCACTCGCCCTGGATACGCGACGCGCACGTGTTGCGTCAGCAGACGATGGGCGACTGGTCGAACGTCATCGCCGCGACGCTCGACTGGCTCGGGCAACGCTGATCGCCGCGCCGCAAAGCGCTACGCACTCCAGAGCGTATCTGGGCACTCGATCCGGGTTAACCGCAATTAAAAAATTAATCTAAATACCGCTGCATCGCTTGCTCAATCCATTCAACATTCAATTATGGCTTCATTTTAATTACATTTAAATTACCAATAAAACAGAACGCTTTCATATTTCCCCATCTTTACCAGGGATTAGTACGGGTTGCGCCCGACATTCATGCAAATGTTTAATGCCGGGCGTACACTCGTACGAAGCTCGCAGCGCGGGGCGAAGAGCCACACAGGCCATGCCCGGGAGACGAGGCATGGCGCGGGTAAGACAGGAGAAAAATGAAATGAGCTGGACGCGAGAACAGAAAAACGTAACGATCGCAGCGTATTTGGGGTGGACGCTCGACGCATTTGATTTCTTTCTGATGGTTTTCGTTCTGAAAGATATCGCCACTGAATTCAATACCAAAATCCCGGCTGTCGCATTTGCCATTACGCTGACGCTGGCCATGCGCCCGCTCGGCGCACTCATCTTCGGCCGGCTCGCCGACAAATACGGCCGCCGCCCCACGCTGATGATCAACATCGCGTGCTATTCGCTGCTCGAACTGCTCACCGGCTTTTCGCCGAACCTCACCACCTTCATCGTCCTGCGCGCGCTGTTCGGCGTGGCGATGGGCGGCGAATGGGGCGTGGGCTCCGCGCTGACGATGGAAACCATTCCGCCGAAAGCGCGCGGCATCGTTTCCGGTCTGCTGCAGGCCGGCTATCCGAGCGGCTATCTGCTCGCCTCGGTCGTGTTCGGCGTGCTGTATCAGCATATCGGCTGGCGCGGCATGTTCTTCGTCGGCGTGCTGCCCGCGCTGCTGGTGCTTTACGTGCGCTCGCACGTTCCCGAGTCGCCGGCCTGGAAGGAAATGGAAAAGCGCGCGCGGCCCACGCTGCTTTCCACGCTGCGTCACAATCTCGGCCTCTCGATCTACGCGATCGTGCTGATGACGGCGTTCAACTTCTTCTCGCACGGCACGCAGGATCTGTACCCGACCTTCCTGCGCGAACAGCATCACTTCGATCCGCATACGGTCTCGCTCATCACCATCGTGCTGAACATCGGCGCGATCGTAGGCGGTCTGTTCTTCGGTTCGATCTCGGAGAAGATCGGCCGCCGCAAGGCCATCTGCATCGCGGCGCTGATCGCGCTGCCGGTGCTGCCGCTGTGGGCGTTCTCGGTCACGCCGGTGATGCTCGCGCTCGGCGCCTTCCTCATGCAGATCTCGGTGCAAGGCGCGTGGGGCGTGATTCCGGTGCATCTGAACGAAATCTCGCCGGACGAAGTGCGCGCGACTTTCCCGGGTCTCGTCTACCAGCTCGGCAATCTGTTCGCGTCGGTCAACGCGACGCTGCAGGCTTCGCTCGCCGAAACGCACGATCAAAACTACGGCATGGCAATGGCGATCGTCGCCGGTACCGTGGCCATCGTCATTTCCGTGCTGATCCTGTTCAGCCGCGAACGCCGCGGCATCGACATGACGCAGACCGCGAAGCAGGTGAGCACCACCTGAGGTTAGCGAACCTTCGCGCAGGGAACGCGGCGGCGCTGCGCCGCGCGACCCGCGAACGAGCCGTGCCGGGCGACCGCCCGCACGGCTTTTTCTTTGCCCGCACGGTTCTTGCGGCAGGCATTGCGCCCCCAGGACACACGACGACATCCCGCGAACACACCGCCCGTAAATGGGGAAAATACGCGTAACGCTCGCGCGCCGCGCGGCGCATCATGGGAGCGCCCCGTCCCGCCCGGAGTCCACGCATGACGCATCGCATGACGAACAATCTGGACAGCACGCCGCCCTTCGACAAGCCCGACACCGACGGCATCTGGTTCGCGTCGTATCCCGCGGGCGTGCCGCACGAGGTCGACGTCACGCGCTACACCTCGCTCGTTCAGTTCTTCGACGACTGCACCACGCGCTTTCGCGAGCGCGAGGCCTATGTGAGCGCAGGCTCGCCGATGACCTACGCCGCGCTCGCGCGCAAGGCCACCGCGTTCGCTTCGTGGCTGCAAGGCGCGGGCGTGATGCCCGGCGAGCGCGTGGCGATCATGCTGCCGAACACGCTGCAATATCCGGTCGCGCTGTTCGGCGCGCTCAAGGCCGGCGCGACGGTCGTCAACGTGAATCCGCTCTATACGGCGCGCGAACTCGAACATCAGCTCAACGACAGCGGCGCGCAAACCATCGTCGTGTTCGAGAGCTTCGCGAAGACGCTCGCGGACGCGCTGCCCGGCACGCGCGTCGAGCGCATAGTCCTCACGCAACTGGGCGACCTGCTCGGCGAGGGGCTCAATCTCAAGGGCCGTTTCATCAACTTCATGCTGCGTCACGTGAAGAAAGTCGTGCCGCCCTACTCGCTGCCGCGCGCCGTCTGGTTGCTCGACGCGCTCGAACAAGGCGCGCGTGCACCGCGTGCGCCGGTCGCCGCCGCGCGCGACGATCTCGCCTTTCTGCAATACACGGGCGGCACGACCGGCGTGGCGAAAGGTGCGATGCTCACGCACGGCTCGATTCTCGCGAACGTGCTGCAAGCAAAGGCCTGGATCGCCGACCAGTTGAACGCCGACGCCGAAACCGTGCTCACCCCGCTGCCGCTCTATCACATCTATTCGCTCACGGTGAATGCGCTCATTTTCATGCTGCTGGGCGGACGCAACATCCTGATCGCGAATCCGCGCGACATGAAACGCGTGATGAAAACCATCCGTCACGAACGCTTCAGTTGCATCAGCGCGGTTAATACGCTGTACAACGCCTTTCTCGACAACGAGGAATTTCGCGCGCGCGACTTCTCCGGCCTCAAGCTCGCGATGGCGGGCGGCATGGCCACGCAGAAGGCCATCGCCGACCGCTTTCGCGCCGTCACCGGCAAGCCGATCGTCGAGGGTTACGGCCTGACCGAATGTTCGCCGATCGTCACGCTCAATCCCGTCGATCTCGATCACCTTCAGGATTTCGCCGGATCGATCGGCCTGCCCGCGCCGTCCACGCAGGTGCGTTTTCGTCGCGACGACGGCACGTGGGCGGGTATCGGCGAAGCGGGCGAACTGTGCGTGAAAGGCCCGCAGGTGATGCGCGGCTACTGGAACCGTCCCGATGAAACCGCCAAGGTGTTCGTGAGCGACGGCTGGCTCACGACCGGCGATATCGGCGTGATGGACGCGCGCGGTTATATCCGCCTGATCGACCGGAAGAAAGACATGATTCTCGTCTCGGGATTCAATGTTTATCCGAACGAAATCGAAGATGTGATCGCAACGCATCCCGGCGTGCGCGAAGTGGCCGCGATCGGCGTGCCCGATCCGGTGCAGGGCGAGCGCGTGAAGGTGTTCGTGGTGAGGCGCGACGCCACGCTGACCGCCGATGCCCTGATCCAATATTGCCGCCAGCAACTGACCGGCTACAAGGTGCCGAGAATGGTGGAGTTTCGCGACGCGCTGCCGCAAAGCAATATCGGCAAAATTCTGCGGCGCGAATTGCGTGATGCCGAAATCGCCAAGCTCGAAAAAGACGATGCGTCACGACCTGGTTAGTTTTCCGTATTAATTATCTGCGACGGCACATTCATCACAACGCAACGGCGTGACAGCGCGAGCCGTTCGAGCACGAAGCGCTCCGAGTCGCGCAGCGCGCACAGCACCAGCGCGCCTTCGCCGACGCACGCAAGCCGCGCATACCACAACGCGCCAATATCGTCGTCGACGGCGAACGTCATCATGCGCGCACGCGCAGCATGACGCGCCAGCGCCACGCCGCGCGCGAGCCGCAGATCGACTACGGCAATGCGCGCGCCACGTTGCAACGCTGCCTGCGATCGACGCAAACCGATCGTGCAACAGACCGCGGACACGCCGCATGCCACACCGATGAACCTGCGCCGCTTCATCGTCATCGCCTCGTCAGGTGTAGCCGCGCTGCGTACGCCACGCTTGCGGCCAGACGCCCTGCTTGCCCGGCGACAGCACGCCTTGCGGATCGAGCGCGTCCTTCACGGTTTCGGCGAGGCGCAGCAGCGCGCCATCGTTGAAGCTGTACTGCGCCGCCGCGTAATCCATATAGAGCAGATGCGAGCGGTACACGCCGTAGCCGGCTGCACGCGCATCGCTCATCAACGCGCGCAGCAGGTCGCCCGCGCGCGCCGCCTGCGGATGCGGCGCGCGCGGAAAAATCGCCGCGAACACGTGATGGAGATAACGCCCCGCCGCTGTAAAACCGCCGTAGTAATCGAAACCGTATTCGGCCGCGCGCGCCTTGACGAGCGCGTACTGGCGCAGCGCGTCGCGACCGTCGGCGGGACATAGCGGCGAGAAGTCCACGTGCGCGCCATCGTCGCCCAGCCAGTCGAGCATGCGAAACGCGCTCATCGACGGTATGCCCGCCATGTTGCGGTCGCCGCCGCCCTGCGGTTCGTCCTTGCCCGCGTTGCGCCGCGCGGTGAAACGTACACCGGGCACCTTCGCAAACGCACGCTCGACAATGCGTCGTTGCAGCTCGATCACCTCGGCGTCGCCGTAAAGCGCGTAGTGCAGATTCCAGCGTCCGATATCGAGTTCTCTTTGCATGCGAGCAACCGACGCCTCCGGCATCGCGCCTTCGCCGTCGTACCAGCGCGCGCGTGGCGCGAGACCGGCGGCGCGGCGGATCGCGCCTTCGATCACCGCATGCTGGCGTATCGTGCCGCTCAGTTGCAGCCCGCGCAGCGTATCGACGAGCACGCCCAGATCGTCCTCGTGCGCGAACTGGATTTCGCCGATCACATACGCGTCCGGCGCGGGCATCAGCCAGAGTCCCATCTTCGTGACGATGCCGTAATTCGATTGCGTGAACAGCGCGTCGAACGACGGCCCGTAACCGGGTCGATAGAGCGTCCAGGCGGTGCCGATGTCAAGCGCGCCCATGCCGGTGCGCACGACGTCGCCGTTCGCGAGCACCACTTCCATGCCGCACTGCGCCGCCGCGTGATCGCCGTATTCGGTGTAGCCGAAGCCGCGTTCGAGCGTGTTGCCGATCACGCTGCCCCATCCCGACGCGGGCGGATCGACCCACAACGCGAGTCCGCGCTCGCGCAGATGCGCGTACAGATCGAAGTAGCTCACGCCCGGTTCGACGAGCGCCCACGCGAGGCGCTCGTCCACGTCGAGAACGCGGTTCAGCCGCTGCAAGTCGAGCACGACCGAGCCGGACAGGCGCGGCGCCGCGCCGCCATAGGCGAAATTGCGGCCCGTGGAAACGGTCCAGAGCGGCACGCGCGCCGCATTGGCCACGCGCAGAAGCGCGCGGATTTCGTCGACATTGGCGGGTAGCACGGCGGCGCTGGGCGCGAACGTGTCGTCGCCCGGCAAGGGCGCGAACGGATCGCGATACGCCGCCAGCGCCGCGCCGCTACGGCAAACGTTAGGGCTGCCGACAATCGACTCGAACGCGGCGAGCACACGCGAAAGTTCGCCTGAACTGATGCCGGGCGGCCGTGGCGTGTCGGCGGCCATGACGCGTCACCATTGAGCCGACGTGCCGCCAAGCGCGCCGCACACGTCGTAGGCTATCGTGCGCAAGCGCCCTTCCGTCGCCGGGCCGGACAGCGCGTAGCCCATGCTGTCGGTGCTCCAGTAGAAGGTGCGATGACCGCCGTCGCGCAGCAGATGCACGGCGTCGCGGTCGCGGCCCGAGACGCTCACGTAGAGCGTCAGGCGTTCGCCGGCATCGTTCTGATACATGAACTGCGCCGCCGGTCCCGCCGCGCCCGGCAGCAACCGCCCGCCGACCAGCGCATAGCCGTACTCGCCGAGCGACGGAATCTGCAACGGCTTGCCCAGACGTCTGGAGAGCCAGGCGACGAGATGCGCCTCGTCGGCCGCGCCGACTTCCACGGGATGACGCACTTCGGGCGAATACACGGCATAGGCCACATCGGCGCGCCGCGCGAAGCGCTCCCCTTCGCTCGCGAACAGCGCGCCCGCGTGGCCGTCGCCGCGCGCCATCCACGCGGGCACGAAGGTCGTCGCCGCCGTGGCCAGTCCCGCGCCGACGATGGCCCACGCCGCCGCGAGTCCCGCGCGCCGCCACCACGGATCGCGGCGCCGCAGCACGACGTACGGTGTCGCGCCGAGGGCGTCGGCGTCGTGTTCGCCGTCGTTCTCACGTGCGTTTCCAGCGTGATTGCAGAGCGATTGCAGCGCGGCCTTCTGCGCGCGATAGGCGGCGATGCGCTGCGCCGCCGCCGGTTCCTCCCCGAGCCGCGCGAGCAGCGCCGATTGCTCGTCGGGCGCGAGTTCGCCGTCGACGAACGCACCCAGCGCCGCCAGGTCGTGACCCGCGAGGCCAGAGTGAGCGTCGGCTGGCGCGCCGGCGCGCTCGCGTTCGAGATCGTCGTCGTTCATCGCATCGTCCCCACGACCCGCAGCGGCGTGGCGCGCCGCCCGGGGTCCTGCGCCGGATCGGCGTCGAGCAGCGCGCGCAGATGCTCGCGCGCGCGCGACAACCGCGACATCACCGTGCCCGCCGGTACGCCGAGCACGGCGGCCGCCTCGTGATAGCTCAGTTCCTCGACGCAGACGAGCAGCAACACCTCGCGCTGCGCCGCGGGCAGCACATAGAGCGCGCGTTGCAGATCGCGCAGCACGAGACCGTCCACTTCGCCGCGCGGCGCTTCGAGCGTGCGCCACGGCGCGCTTTCATCGTCGACGGCGATCTCGCGACGGCCGCGCAACTGGTCGATATAAATATTGCGCAGGATCGTCAGCAGCCACGCACGCAAATTGCTCTCGGGCCTGTAGGACGCGGCTTTCGAGAGCGCGCGCTCGGCGGCGTCCTGGACGAGATCGTCGGCCCAGGCGGCGTCGCCGGTGAGCGCGCGCGCAAACCGGCGCATGGCCCCTAGCTGGGCCACGACCTGCGCTTCGAATTCCGCCGACGGGCGGCGCAGCACGGCGCGCCGCTCAGTAGCCGCCCGACGATCCGCTGGTGCCCGAGCTGCCCGACGCGCCGCTCGAGTTCATGTCGCCACACGCGGCGAGGCCCACGCCCGAGACAGCGGCGAGGGTCACGCACGCGAAACAGGCGAGGAACCGGCGAATGGGGCCGGTGGTGCGCCTGGTGGTGCTCTTGGTGTTCCGCCGTGTAGTCCGCTTCATCATCGTCTCCTGCTGAACGAGCCGCTCAGGGCTCAGATCGCTGCATGACTGCAATACACGGTAAACGTTGTGAGCCGCGGGCTTATTCCTCGCGCGTGCGTCGCCGCACGGTTTTCCTTGGGGTCGCGCGCAAAAATGAACAGGCACTAGAATTGGCGATCGTCGCGGCGCGGCGGGATCATTGCGGATTTCGACGCCATTCGGACATATTCGGACGCATTCCGACGCGCAGACCGCCGCCCGATGCACTACGCTGTTGAACGGATGAACCATGCGCGCGTCGTACTGTCACAGTCCGGACGAGCACACTGGTGTATCGTGCCCGGTTCGCTCGCGCAGACGGCCTGTCCCCGCTCATGGCGGGACCGGCAAACGGCGGCACCGGCCGCGACCCGGTATAGTTCTGCAGTAAAGTAGGTAACCGCACGCGCGCTTCGCCGACACAGGGTAGAATCCCCGGCAAGCAAACGTTTCCAATGAATTGCGGCATCGAGCCGCCCGGCTAAAATTCGTCCATGCCTTCCGCAGAATCGCACCCGCAAAACGACTTCATGAACGCCGCGCGCAAAGAGCGCAAGCGCGTTGAAATCTATCTGGTCAACGGCATCCGCCTGACCGGATGCATCGAGTCGTTCGATCAGTACCTGGTGATGCTGCGCACGCCCGTTGGCTTGCAAGGCATCTATAAACGCGCCATCTCCACCATCCAGCTCGACACCGGCACGCGTCCGGGGCCGCGCACGCCGCGCCCCGCGCACGGCGAGCACACGAGCCGCGGTCCGCATGGCAGTCACGGCGGCCATGGCGGCCACGGCCCGCGCGAATCCCGCGAGCCGCGGGAGCCCCGTGAACCTCGCGAGCCGCGCGAATCGTGGTCGGCACCCGCCGCGCCGTCGGATCGTCCGGCCAGCGGCGGTCAGGACGGCCCGGTCGTCGTCACGCGTCGCCGCCGCCTTTACGGCGCGGTGAACAACGGCGGCAACGGCGGCGAAGGCAACGGCAACAGCTAAGCCATCGCAACATCATCCGTACACAACGCGCGCACACTCTGCGCGCGTTTTGCTTTGCGGGCGAAGAATCGGGAAAAGTCGGCAGAAACCGGCGCGAACAGGCGAACATCGTCCGGACAGGTCCGAACGCCGCCCGACGGGAACCTCGCCTGCGCTCAGGGTTTTGCCCTTTGCGTTATGCTGACAGCGACCCTCCTCGCCCCCGGAGCACGCCATGTCCGCCACCAAGCCGCCTTCCCCGCCGCCCGCCCCGCAGGACCCACTCGACGAAGCGCTCGAAGAGACCTTCCCGGCCAGCGACCCGATTTCCATCGATCCGCCGCCCGCGGAGCGCGAGCCCGCCGACAAAGGCAAAGCGCACAACAAGCACGATAAGCACGACAGCGCGCGCCACCACGGCAAGCACTGACGCGCGCGCCAACGACAAAAAGGCGGTGCGCCCGAGGCGCCCGCCTTTAAACCCTGCGCAGTTTTACGTTTGCCGGAGCGCCCGCTTAAGAGACGCTCCAGACGTGTGCATCAGTGCACCGGCAAACCGCCTTCCACCTGACGCTGCAACTCGCGAACCTGACGCTGCACCTGACGCAGTTGATCCTGCGCCTGCGACTTCTCGGCCTGCAGCGCATTCGCCTGGTCGCGCGTCTGCTTCTGCTGGTCCGCGACGATCGCCTGCTGCTGGCGTGCAACCGTGAGGTCGGCCTGCAGACGGTTCGCGTGGTCCTGCGTCAGCGCGATCATGCGTGCCGTGAACGCCTTCTGCGCTTCGAGACGCGTGCGGCGCAGTTCGACGTCCGACAACTGGACCGTCTTCTGCGCGAAGTCGCGATAAATCGCTTCCGCGCGCTGTTCGTCGCTCGTCTTGATCACGCGCCAGAACGTCTTGTTCTGAAACAAGGCCACGTAGTACGTCATTTCCTTGCCGTTAAACAGCAAGCTGGCGCCGTACGTGCCGTTGTAAGTCGTGCGCAATTCGTTGAGCTCCGAGCCACGAATCAATTGCTGCAGTTCCGCGACGTTACCGGCTGCGTTCTGCTGGGCCTCATCCGGCGTCAGCGCAGCGGACTGGCTGCCCGGCAACGGCTGGGCAGCCGCAGCGGGCTGCGCCTGCACGGCAGCAACCGAGTCGTCCTGCGACGCAGCGACCGGCGCTGCCGCAGTCTGCGGCAAGGGCTGGGCGCAACCGGTTTCGAAACCCCCGATCAACATCAGAGCGGCAAATGCAACCTGCCGAACTCTCCACTTGTAGTCCATGAAGTACCTGTTTGGAACAGTTCTATTTTTAGGTTTTACAAATCGGCACAATTATTACTCACTTTCACCGGTTGCGGGTTCCTCGTCGAAAATTTGGTACTTACGAATCTTTTCCCACAACACCTTGCGGCTGATGCCGAGATACTGCGCCGTGTCCTTGCGGCGCCAACCATTGGCGTCGAGCGCCGCGAGCAGCCGGCTGCGCTCGGCCATGTCCCACTTGCTGCGATCGACGACCGGCGCGACCGGTTCGGCGGCGGCCTGCGGCTGCGCGCCGCCTGAACCCGCCAACAGACGGCGCAGGCGCTGCGCGTCCCACGCGCCCATCTGCCGCACCGTCACGCCGACCCGTTCGGCCAGGTTGCGCAGCTCGCGGACGTTGCCCGCGAAGCGCATCGCCGCCACCGAATCGGCGAGCCAATACGGCAGTTCGGGCAGCGATTCGAGCCGCTCCTCGCCCACCACCGTCGAGACGAAGGCCTTGAAGAGCGCGATCTTGTCGACGGCGCCGCGATCTTCGAGCGACGGCACGATCAGCTCGATCACCGCAAGCCGGTAGTAAAGATCGGCGCGAAACGTTCCGTCCTTCACGAGTTGCGGCAATTGGCGGTTGGTCGCCGCGACGAGCCGGAAATCCACCTTCAGCGGCGTGGCCGATCCGATGCGCGTGACCGAACCGTCTTCGAGCACGCGCAGCAGCTTGACCTGCTGATACAGCGGCAGGTCGCCGATTTCGTCGAGAAACAGCGTGCCGCCGTCGGCCTGCTCGAAGTAGCCCTTGTGCGCGACGGCCGCGCCCGTGAACGAGCCCTTCGCGTGACCGAAGAACAGCGATTCGAACAGGCCGTCGGGAATCGCGCCGCAGTTCACGGCGACGAACGGCCCGGTGCCGTAGCGGCTGTGCTTGCGGTGCAGCAGTTCGGCGATGCGCTCCTTGCCCACGCCGGTCTCGCCGTGCACGAGCACGCTGGTGTCGCAATCGGCGAAGGTCTCGACTTCCTTGAGCAGCGCACGCATGGTCTCCGATTCGGCGACGAGCACGTCCGCGCCCGCCGTCTGCGCCGAATGCGCGCGCATCTGGATCATCAGCTTCGAGATCAGGCCGCGCAGCTCGGCGCAGGTGAAGTCGAGCGGGAGCACGTGCGAATACTCGTTCGGATACATCGTCGGGTCGTTGTCGCGCGGCGCGGCGCCGACCCAGATCACCGGCAGACCGTGCGTGGCCTGCCAGTCGCGCAGCATCAGCGCGCCGGTGTCGATCACGCTCACGCTGACCACGGCGATCGACGGGCGCGCGGCGATGCGCTGCGCGGAGATCGCCGTATCGTCGGCGCGGATCACTTCGACATCGAGACTCGCCATGCAGCGCGCGACGCGCTCGACGATATCGGCTTTGCCTTCCCAGACATACAGATCGAGTTCCTCGATCGGGGTGGTGGTTCTCATCGTAGGTTCTTATTGGACGAGTGATGCGACGCCGCACATGAGCGGATAGCCGGTGACGTTCGCCACGCCGACCTGCACGCCGAGAAGCTGGAGCAAGGGCCCGATGAGCGCCGTGTCGAGCGCGTTCAGCAGCGGGTTGAGCAGCGTGGCGAGAAGACCGGTGACCAGGCCCACGACGACGCCGACGCCGAGGTTCAAGCCGAAGAGGTCCACCGACAGATTGTTCGGGTTCAGCAACTGCGTGGACAGACTGCTCAGCGCATTGCCGATCGAGCCGCCGAGCTGGTTGGTGTTGGGCGTGGTGCTCGTGAGCTGCTTGCCGGTCCCGTCGAACGTGAGGTCCCAGACCTGCGGCGAATTGAGACCAACCGATAGCCCCGCCGTGACGGTAATCAGCTTGTCGACTTTAATCAGCGTGCCCGCCTGCCCGCTGCACAAGCCCGACTGAAGCTGGGCGGCGGTCGTGGGCGGATTGCCGACGCACAGATTCGCGATGCCGGTTTTCACTTCGACGACGTAGCGGCTCGCCGCCGCCGTGGTCGAGCACTGCGCGGAGGCAAGCCCCGCGGTGGCCGGCGCGACTTCCACGTAAAGCGGCAGATTGACCGTAATCCCGTTGACAATGCCGAGGATCGACTGGCCGCCGAAGCCGAGATTGAGCGCCACGGCCACCTGCGCGTTGTGCGCCTGGGTGCGCCACGGCGGCGGCGGATTCCCCGGATTCGGGCCCGCCTGACCGACCGCGATCGACGGCGGCGACAACACGTTGACGCTCAGCGAAGCCGCCGTAGGCAGGATCGAGCTGACCACCGGCAGGCTGTTCAGATTCAACTGCACGGCAACCGGCGACTTGCCCGCCTGCGCGATCTCCGCCGCCACGATCAGCATCTGCAATGCGTTGACCGAGACGTTGGCGGCCGACTGCGCGTCCGCGAGGCCGAGCGAAAGCAGCGCGGTGCCGCCGGTCTCGCTGGCAATCGCGATCTTCGTCGCCGACGTGGCGGCCACGCTCGCGAACGCCGTGAGTCCGCTCACGGCCGCGCTCACATCGGCGGTCAGCGCGCCGTCCTGCTGCACGGCGCTCGCGAGCACGCTCGCGATATTCGCGACCGTCGCGTTCGCGCTGAGCAGGCCGTTGACCGTGCCGACGTTCGCGGCGGCCGCGATATCGGCGAGCTTGACGTTCGCGTTGGCGATGCCGTTCCACGACGCCACGCTCAGGTTGACGGCCGTGCCGCCCAGCAGCGAACTGAGCATGCCGTTGAGCAGATTGACCTGCGCGAGCGTCGTGGCCACCGCGAACGAGCCGATGATGGTCGACTGCGCCGTGGCGGTCGCGGTGATCTGGCGTTGCACCATGTTGAGGAAGAAGAACGGCACGGTCTGCGTGACCGTCACCGCCACGCCGTTGTAGGGCGTGCTGCCGTTCGGCGTGAAGCCCATGTACGCCGAGCCGTTGGCCTGCTGGCCCGTCTGATCCCACCGTCCGCAGACGACCGACAGCGTGCTCGACGTGCCCTGCGCGGTGAAGCCGTTGGTGCTGGCGTTCGCGATCGCGACGGCTTTCGGCTGCGTGCAGGTATCGTCCATCTGCTGCGCGGCGGCGAGCGCCGCGAAATCGGCGACGTTCTGCAGCGCGCGCTTCTGGAAATAGATGTTGGCGACGTCGATCACGCCGAGCGCCGCGACCGCGAAGAACACCGCGAAAGCGGCGATCACCGCGATCGAGCCGCGCTGCCGCCGCGCGCAGGCACGCTCGCGCCGACCGCGCCGCACATCGATGCGCCGCTGCATGTCAGTAAGCGCCGCCCGACGTGCCGTTGCTCTGGCCGCCGCCCGTCGTCCCGCCCGATTTCACCGACGAACCGAAGGTCGCCGGAATCTCCGTATCGAACGATTTGAGGTAGCGCTTGTAGGCGTAGCCCGCTTCCGCGCCGAGCATCGGCTGTGCGGGCGCCGCCGCGCTGTTGCTGCGCTGGATCGCGAGCCAGGCATGCGCGGCGTGGCCGATCTCGCTGTTGCGCGGCGCGGCGCCAGTCGTGTCGCCGCCCGTGCCATCGTCCTGCGCGTGCGCCGGATGCGAGACGGCGAGCAGCGTCAGCGCGAGCGCGACGGCGAAGCGCCAGCCGAATCGTCCGCCGACTCGCTTGAGCATGTCGGCCTGCGTGAGCGCGGATCGCTGCGCCAAGGTCCTGATCGTTGCGTGCGTTTTCATTGTTCTCTCCCCGGATGATGTCGCGCCGCCCTACTGCGCAACGCGCTGGACGAGGCGCGACTGCGCATCGCTGCCCGGCCATCCGCCCGCGCTGCCCGCGCTGGTCTGGTTGCTGGCGAACGCGCGCGGCTGCGGCACGGCCGCGGTCTGCGCAAGCTTGTGCGCCGTCGCGGCCAGCGACTCGCGCTGATCGGCAAGCTCGCGTGCGCGGCTCGCCTCCTTCACTTTCTGCGCGTCGCGCGCGACGGCCGCGCGCGTATCCGCGGGCAGGCCCTGCTGGTTCATCAGCGTCTGCGCGTCGCCGTCCGCGCCGCTCGCGCTCAGCAGCAGCGCAACGTTGGCGGCGATCTTCGGATTGTGCGGATCGAGTTCGATCGCCTTGAGCAGCGGCACGCGCGCGCCGTTCACGTCGCCTTCGCGCAGGAGCGCGTAGCCGAGATCGGAGAGCGTCGCGGGATCGGTCGGCGCAAGCATCGACGCCTCGTCGAGTTCCTGTGCCGCGTGCCGGAAGTCGCCCGACGCGCCTGCGAGCAAGCCCAGCCCGCGATGGCCGCGCGCCGCGAACGGCGTATTGAGCAACTGCGTATAGGCCGACGCGCTCGCGCTCGCCTGGCCGGTCGCGCGCAACGCGTCGGCGCGCAGCACGATCGAATTCGGGCTCGCGCCGTACTGGCGCTCGTAGGCGTCGATGTGCGCGAGCGAGGCGTAATAGAGCCCCTCCGTCTGCATGCGCGAGATCAGCCCGAGATACATGCCGGGCGTGTCGGGCACCGCATCCTTCGCGTTATCGGCGCGCATTTTCATTTCGGCTTCCGCCTGCGGACCCACGCCATAGCCTTGCGGCGACGAGCACGCCGCCAGCAGTGCGAGCGCGCCGCACGCGGCCACGCTCATCGCACGCCTCGCGCGCGTCACAATCGAAGTCTTCATAGTCGTTCTGCCTGATTTCATGGCGCACCCGCTAATGGTGAATCGACGAGAGCGAGCGCATCACGGCGATGAGGCCCGGCCCCGCCGCCACGATCAGCAGCGCGGGCAGCAGCGTCACGACCATCACGCCGGTCATCCGCACCGTGAGCTTGCCGATGCGCTCGCGCAGCGTCGCGCGGCGCACTTCGCGCAGCCGGTCGCCGAACTGCCTGAGCGGTTCCTGTACCGCGCCGCCGTGCTTGTCCACCTGCACGAGCAGGCGGATCACGGAGCGCAGATCCTCGTTGTCGTAGGTCGTCGCCATGCGTTGCAGCGACTGTTCGCGCGTGCGTCCGGTGACGAACTGGCGCTGGGCGATTTCCATTTCGCTTGCGAGCACCGGCAGCACCGGACGGAATTCGTTGACGAGCACCTGCAGACTCTGGTCGAGCGACAAGCCGACGCCCTGCAACAGGCGCAACAGATCGACGAACATCGGCAGCTCGTCGGCGACGGCCGCGAGACGCGCGGACGCACGGCGGCGCAGATGGAATTTCGGCGCGAGAAAGCCTGCGAGCAAGCCGGCCGCGCCGAACATCGCCACGCTGCGGCCGCTCATCGCGGCGTAGCTTGCCGCCCCGATCGCGAGGCCGGCCGCGCAGGCAAAGCGCGCGACGATGAACAGCCCGCGCGAGCGGGCGTCGACGTAACCGCTCTGGTCGAGCAGACGGCGATCCTCGTCGGCGACCATGAGCTTGCCGAGCGGCGTATCGAGCCAGCGCGCGCCCGCGTTCGCCAGCGCATCGACGATGCCGGGCAGACCCGTGCGGCGCGGCGCGCTTTCGACCCGCGGCTTGCCGCCCGTCGCACCGGCACTCCCCGCGCCGCCTGCTCCAGTTGCGCCACCTGCACCACCACTTGCGCCACCCGCGCCCGCACCGCTCGCCGATGCCGCGCCCGGCGCACGCAGCGCCGAGACGTGGCCCGGCGCGCCGGGGGCGGCCATCGTCCCCATCGTGCCAGTCGAACCCATCGAACCCGGCGCGCTCATCGCGTTCGAGGCCTGCAGCGAGGCCGCATTGCGCGCCTCGGACGCCGCCGTGGCCGCCTGCGCGCTCATGTTCGCGATGGCCTGCGCGAGCGTGCGCGCGCTGCGCCGCGACGCCAGCAAACGCTGACACACCAGCGCCGCGAGCAGCGCCAGGCCGAACGCGCCGAGCAGCAGCGCAAGCGAGCCGAGTCCCTGCGCGCTCATAGCCCTCCCTTCAGGCGCGTGAGCCGGTACAGCAGCCAGCCGCCGAACACCTGCAGGCCGATCGCGGCGTAGACCAGTTTGCGTCCCGAACCGTCGTCCCAGAGCGAGCCGAAATAACTCGGGTTGGTCACGATGAGAAAACCCGCGATGCCGATCGGCAGCAAACCGAGCACCCACGCCGAGAGGCGCGTTTCCGCCGACATCGCGATCAGCTCACGCTGCGCCTGTTCGAGATCGCGCATGAAGTTGGACATGCGTTCGAGCATCACGTCGGCGCGACCGCCGTAACGCACCGAAAGCCGCAGCACCGAGCCCACGAATTCGAGTTCGCGCGCGCGATAGACCTGCGCCACCTGATAGAGCGCGCGGTCGATTTCCACGCCCGAACGCAGCATGCGCGAGACGTGATCGAGACATTCGCGCAGCGGCGCCTCGGTTGTCACGAGCGCGGCCTGAAACGCCGCGGGCACGCTGTTGCCGAGTACGATCAGGCGCACGATGCCGTCGAGAAACGACGGCAATTGCCCGACCAGCTTGCGGCGGCGGCGCTCGATGCGCACGGAGAGCACGAAGGCGCTGCCCGCCGCGACGACCATCAGCGCGCCGAGCAGCGCGGGCAGACCGGCCGCCACGTAGGCCCACAGTGCCAGCGCGAGCGCGGCGAAGCCGACGAACAAGGCGGGCTTGCGCGCGTCGGCGATGCCGGCGCGGCTCATGACGTGTTCGAACGCCACGCCGACGCGCGCCAGCCAGCGGCGCGGCAGCGAGGCCTCGTTCTTCGCGTTCGCCGCATGCTTCGCGTTGGCGGCATGGCTTGCGCCGGTGGCGCCGGTGGCACCCGCACCGCCCGCGCCGGCCGCCGATCCGTTCGGATTCACGCCCGACGTCACGCGTATCGGCGCAACGCCTGCGCGCGCCGCACCTGCGGCACCGGCTGCACCGCCGACGCCCGCCGCTCCCGACCCACCCGGTCCGGCCGCGCCAGCCGCATAGCCCGCCGCCGCGACGCGGCTATCGACGAAACGCGTCACACGCTCGCGCGCCGTGTGCTGCTGCGCCCGCTGCCAGAGCATCAGCCCGGCAGCGGCGAACAGCAGCGCAAGCGCCGCGGCGAGCGCGATGATGCTAGACATTGAAGCCCCCGCCGTGCCCGCCGCCGAAACCGAAGTTCGACGACGCCGACACCGCCTGGCGGAAGCGCGCGAGCTTCGGCGAATGCGGATGAATGCCGAGCGAATCCCAGCGGTCGATCTCCTCGCCGTCGGGCGTGGTCACGGGCTCGTAGCGATAGAGTTCCTGCGTCGCGATGATGTTGTCCGCGAGACCCGTTACTTCGGTTACCGAAAGAATCCGGCGGCGTCCGTTGGACAGACGGCCGATCTGCACGATGAAGTCCACCGCGTTGGCGATCTGGCGGCGCAGGCTGCTTTCCGTGCCCTGAAAACCCGCGAAACCGGCCAGCATTTCGAGGCGATACAGACATTCGCGCGGGCTCGACGCGTGCACCGTCGCCATCGAACCGTCGTGGCCGGTGTTCATCGCCTGGAGCATTTCGAGCACTTCGCCGCCGCGCACTTCGCCCACGATGATGCGGTCCGGACGCATCCGCAGCGTGTTGCGCAACAGGTCGCGAATCGTCACCACGCCCGCGCCGTCGAAACCGCCCGGACGGCTTTCGAGGCGCACCACATGCGGGTGATTGAGCGAAAGTTCGGCGGTGTCCTCGATCGTCACCACGCGCTCGACGTCCGGAATGTAGAACGCCAGCGCGTTGAGCAGCGAGGTCTTGCCCGAGCTCGTGCCGCCCGAGACGAGAATATTGCAGCGCGCCTGCACCGCCGCTTCGAACAACGCGCCGATCTCGGTGCCGAACGTGCCGTTGTTGACCAGATCGTCGGGGCGCAGCGGGTCCTTGCGGAACTTGCGGATCGAGACGATCGGGCCCGCGAGCGACAGCGGCTCGATCACCACATTGATCCGCCCGCCGTCGGGCAGACGCGCGTCGACCATCGGATTCGATTCGTCGAGACGCCGGCCGATCGGCGCGAGAATGCGGCGCACGATGCGCAGCAGATGCGCGTTGTCGGAGAAGCGCACGGGGATCTTCGCGAGAATGCCGTGCCGCGACACGTACACGTCGCTATAACCGTTGATGAGGATGTCTTCCACCGCCGGATCGCCCAGCAGATCCTCGATCGGCCCGAAGCCCGCCAGCTCCTTCGTGAGCGCCTCGGCAATCGCGCGCACTTCGCTTTCGTTGATCGGGATATGGCGCAGCCGCACGAAGCTGTCCATCTCCAGATCGACGAACTGATTGATCGCGTGGCGCGACCAGCGCCCGAACTCGGCGCCCAGTTCCTCGATGCGCGTGAGCAGGTGTTCGTGCGCCGCGTTCTTGATGTCCTGGAACTGCTGGCTGTGCGCGAACAGCGGCGCGTCGTCGGCAAATTCGATGTTATCCGCCATGATCTACGAACGCTTCGGTGATTGAGGGAAGAAATTGCGCAGCGGACGGCGCAGCGCATCGAGTTTTTTCGGCGCGCGCGCCTCGATGCCGTCGATCTGCGCGGCGAGCAGTTCGAGCGCGCGCACATACGGATCGCGCGGCGCGCTGTCGACCAGCAACTGGCCGCGATTGGCGGCCTGGCAGAGCGCCACGCGGCGCGCCGGCAGCACGGCCGCGAGATCGACGCCGAGACGCTCGGCGATCTGCGCGCCGCTGAGGTCGATCTCGGCGTCGTACTGATTGATGATGAGATGCAGCGTGTTGCCGTCCATGCCGCCTTCGCGCAGCGCGTCGATCTGGCGCGCGGCCGCGACGATCGACGCCACGCTCTGGTCGCACACGAGCCAGACCGCGTCCGCCGACTGCGCGACCTGGGCGACGAACTCCGCGTTCGTGAAGCCGCCGAGATCGACGAGCTGCTGATCGAAAAACGCACGCAGGCGCGCCAGCAGCGCCACCGCCGACTGATACGAAACCTCGCGCAGCGCGCCGAGATCGGCAGGCAAGGTCGTCAGCGCGAGGCCGCTTTCGTGATTCGCGAGCGCGGTATGCACGAAGGTCTGATCGAAGCGGCGCAGATTGCGCACGGCATCGACGAAACTGAAGCCGTTGCCCGCGTTGAGCATCATCGCGCCGTCGCCCGCGGGCAGGCCGAGGTCGAGCAGCGCGGCGTGGCGGTTGAAGGCCGCGCCCTTGCGGGCGAGCAGCGCGCCGAGATTCGCGGCAAGCGTCGTCACGCCCATGCCCGCGCGTGCGCCGAGCATCACCGTGAGACGGCCATGGCGGCTCGGCGCTTCGACGCGGTTTTCGAGCACCTGGCGCACGATCGCCAGCGCGTCCTCGGGACTGCCCGCCACGTCGACGAAATCGCGCACGCCCGCGCGCAAGGCCGCGAGCGCGCTCTCGGGTTCGGCGAGCGTGCCGACCGCGATCACCTGGAGGCCCGGAAACGACACATGCGCGGCGGCCACCACGGCGCTCGCCCAGGCCGCGCGCCCCTGCGAAAAATCGACGAGCAGCAGCGACGGCATCTGCTGGCCGACCCGCTCGCCGACGGCGGCCGGCTCGAGCGCCACCGCATCCACCTTGCCCGCCATGCCGAGCGCGCGCGCGATCCAGCGGGCGTGCGCGTCGTCCGACGATGCGAACACGAACGAGTCCACGACCGTGCGATCAGTCGTCAAGTACGTTCTCGCGTTCATGATCCCTCTCCTTGTGCTGCTCGCGCAGCGCAGGCCGCGCACGGCGCGGCGAAGCCATGCCGACAGCGGTTGTCATGGCGAAAATCCCGGGGCGGGATCGCGCGAGGCCGCGCCGCCGAGCAACGCGCGCCAGACATGGCCGTCGCGTTGTTCGGACAGCTCGCCGGGCGAGCTGGGCAGCTTCGCGTCCTTCGCGAGCGGCGACACCAGATGCGGCGTCACCACGATCACCAGTTCTCTTTCGTTTTGCTGATAGTTCAACGTCTTGAAGAACGCGCCAATCACAGGCAGATCGCCGAGCAGCGGCACCTTGCTCACGTTCGACGCGGTCTCGCGATCGATCAGGCCGCCGATCACGAAGCTCTCGCCATCGCCGAGTTCGACGGTGGTTTCCGCGCGCCGCGTCGTGATCGCGGGCACCGAGACGCCGCTGATCGTCACCGCGTTGGCGAAGTCGAGCTGGCTCGCCTCGGGCGCGACCTTCAGCGCGATGCGCTGCGGCGAGAGCACCGTGGGCGTGAGCGACAGCCCGATACCGTAGGGCTTGTATTCGATCGAACTCGTGCCGAGCGCCTGCGGCACCGGCACCGGAATCTCGCCGCCCGCGAGGAAGCTCGCGCTCTGGCCGGACAACGCGACGAGCGTCGGTTCCGCGAGCACGCGCGCGAGATTGTTCGACTCCATCAGGCTCAGGTCGGCGAACAGTCCGTGCGTGGCCGACGCGAACACGAGATTGAACGCCGACGAGATCGGCGCCACGCTCTGGATGTCCGAGACGCCGTTGGTGTTCGAAGCGGACGTCAGCGCGGACGGCGCGAACGAGCCGAACGTGAAACCGTTGTTCTGGCGCGCGAAGTTGAAACCGATCTGCTTGAGCACCGAGCGGCTGAATTCGACCACGCGCACGTCGACCTGCACGACCGAGCGCGTCGCGATGCTGGAGGCATCGAGCACGTCGGTGTCCTTCGCGCCCTTGCCGAGCGAGCCCTGCGCGGCCACCACCGCGCGCTGATGCTGCTCCATCGTCGCCGCGCTGCCGCTGATGATGGCCGTGCCGTCCAGCACCTTCACGTCGGGCGTGCCCGCGCCGAGCAACGCGCGCGCCGCGCGCGTCGCCACGTTCACGGTGAAACTGCGCTGCACGCCGCCTTCCCACAGCATCACCGTGGTCGTGCCCGCGCCCTTGCCGACGAGCAGCAGACCGCCGCGCCGGTCGCCGCGCACGACCAGCACGTCCGCCACCGCCGGGTCGCCCACGGCGACGCGCGTGAGCGCGCCCGTGACGGGCAGCGTGCGCTGCTCGCCCACGGTGATATCGACGGTACCCGCTGGCGCGCCCGCGTCGGGCGAGCCGGCGCTCGACGGCGGCGCCGCGCGCGCGGGCAACATCGCGAGCGCGAAACCGCCGGCGCAAACGGATGCGGCGAGCGCCACGGCAAGAGTCCTCTTCATCGTCATGTTGTGGTTTCTATTGAATACGCACGCTCGCGCGGCGCTTTACCAGGCGACCGTTTCGGCCCGCCCGCCCCGAATCACTTCCAGCCCGCCCTGTGCGCCCCCGTTGCCGCTGCTCGCGCGATGAACCACCGGCACAGCCGGACGCGGCGCTTGCGCACCCGCAAGCTGATCGAGCGCGACCCCCGCGGCCGCGCGCGTCGAGTTGTCCGGCGTGCCGTGCGCGACGACGCGCAAGACACCCTGCTGCGGCCCGAACGCGGACGGGTCCATCTGATCGTCGTCCGTGGGGTTGCGCAGCGCGAGAATCAACTGGCCCTGGCTCTGCGCGAGCGCGAGGTCGTTCACTTCGGTCAGCGGCACGGCGAGCACCGCCGTGCGCGGCGTTGTGCTCTGCGTGCCGAAGCCGCTGGTACGTTGCGCGTTGCTGTTCGCCGCTTCGGCAGGATTTCCGAATACCAGCACGCGCGCCTTCGAGATCAGCAGGCGCGCCTGCGTGCGGGAGATTTCCGCGTTGCCGGTGCCGACGGTGCCACCGGCCGCGCCGTCGCGGCGCAGCGTGAAGAACACGTCGACGTAATTGCCCGCGTGGAGCTGGTTGCCCACGGCGTTGTTTTCGTCGATGCGCACCGCCACCGCGCGCTCGCCCGGCGCAAGAGACGAAGCCAGGCTCGACGATAGTTGCGTGTCGAGCACGGGCGTGTCGGCGGCGATATCCGCGAGCGGCACGCGGCCCGCGATCAGTTGAACGTCGCTCACGGAACCGGCCGGCTGCGTACGCAGCGGCTGCACGCGCAGCGCGTCGGCGGGGATCGGCTGGCCCGCGGGCAGCGTGCGCGCGGCGACGACCACGGGCGTCAGCGGCTGCGTCACCGCCACGGCCGGTTGCGCGACGGGTGCAGGCGGCGCGTGGCGCGCGAGCATGAACGCGAAAATGCCGAGCAGGAGCGCGGCGGCGATCAGCACGCCCGCGGCGATTTTGGTCAGATTGGCCATGTGCGGCTGCCTTGATTGCGATTGAACGGCGCGGCGGCGCATGCGCGCGCGACGTGATGGCGGATCGAATGGAATGGGCTCATAGCAGATTCACCGGATCGATCTGCACCGTGGCGCGGCCCGCGAGCACGGTGGGCTGCCACGCGCCGAGCATGGGCAGCGTGGGCACGAGCGGCTTCGTGCTCCACGGATAGCTGAGCGTGACCTGGATGCAGTCCATCGCCGTGTTGTTCGTGCAGCCGCTCGGCTGGGCGCTCACGACCGTCGTGCAGGTGGGCGCGGTGGCGAGCCACGTCACGCCTTGCAGCGCACGGGCACAAGCGGCCTGCGCGCGGCCGCTCAAAGCCGTCCCGGTGTCCTGTGCGTTCACGTAGACGAGCGCGGCGCGCGCACCGTCCGCCGACGCCGCGGTCAGGCTGTGCTGCACGAGAAAGATCATGCAGAACGTGACGATGGCGTAGAGCACCAGAAAGAACAGCGGAAACGCGATCGCGAATTCGACGGCGGCGGTGCCGCGCTGTTTCGATCGCGCTGGTCGTTTCGCATCGCATGACGAATTCGTTGCGCACGCAATCATTGCAACGCTCCCGGCATCCACTGCAATGCGAGCCACGCGAGCGCGGGCACGGCCAGGCAGGTGGCGTACGGCGTGCCGCGCCGCGCGCCGACACTGACGATCTGCACACGCCGCGACGCCGCCGCTTGCGAGCGTGCACGCATCGCGAGAATCGCGAGCGCATGCACGAATGCAATAAGACTTGCGGCCACCCAGAGCCAGAGCAAGGGCTGCAATCCGCACCATGCACCGAGCGTGGCGAATACCTTGACGTCGGCGCCGCCCATCACGCCGAGCACGAAGAACGGCATGAGCGCGGCGAGCCCGATCGCGGCGGCGATCAATGCGCGGCCAACGCCGAGTTGCGCCGGTCCCGCGTGCCAGCACGCAGCAACGAGCGCGGCGACGAGGCCGGCAATCACGAGCGCATTCGGCACGCGGCGCGAACGCAGATCGCAAATGGCGACCGCGAGCGCCCAGGCGGCGAATACGCAGCTGGGAATGATGGATGCATTCATCGCGAGTCGACGTGCAGACGCCTCACGCGAACCGGCTAGCCAGCGCGTGAAAAGTCACTGCTACGTTTAGCTGAATGATCGGGCGTGGCAGCACGAAGCCGCCACGCAGCGATGCGCCGCCTCAGGTTCCTGCCGGAACCGCAGCCGTCAGTTGAGTCGTGACGTAGGTGAATACGGCCTTCAGCTCGGTGCCCAACCCCTGAGCGCTCGCCGCAATCACCACGGCGATGAGCCCTGCGATGAGCCCATATTCCAGCGCCGTCACCCCGTCTTCTGCTTTAGCAAAAAGCTTTACCAGCTTGTTCATTTCGGCCCTCTCTCTCTTCTTCGCGCTCTCACGCGATGCTGCACCGGCTCTCTCAGCGAATAGGTTTGAATGATGCGCCGTTGCAACTGGTCCACGGACTGCCATGTCAGTCCGCCAACATTGCGGCCGAATCGTAAGCATTCCCCTCTAAATGCAATGCCCCGTTCAGCTCTGCTAGTAACGTGTTTTATTTATGGATGCGCTTTTTATAGCTTAACCGCGAACGTTACGCAATCGCCCGTTACATCGTTGTCGCCACGTAACATCATTATCGGCATGCCGCATTTTTTTATTCACTCAGGGCAAACCATAACGTGCCAGGGCGTGCCATAGCGTGACGTTACGCGCGAACTGATCAGGACTCGAAACACTTTTTCATGCGCGGCTTTTGATTGATGCGCGGCGGATTAACTGCGGTTTCGAGTGCTTCGTCGAATCGAAAATATGCAAAGCGATTAGCACTTCGTCACGTTACCCCGGGCGTTCGTAACATCGCCCGCGTTCCGTTACGTGACGTAACGCGCGGCGCACGGTAACGCGCATGTTCGCGCGCGCCGATTCCTGCGAAGAAAGCTTCGCGCAAAGCCCCATGCCGTCTTGATCAGACGATACCCACGCCCGCCTCGCGACGGCTTTTCTCGCGGGCTCTTTCGCATTGGCATAGCTGTTGCAGTGTATGTCCCGCAGCACGACAAAACACACACACAGCAAGACACACCATACGAGAGACGAGGGCACACCATGAAGAACCACCACATCGCGAACGCGGCACGCCTGACTGCCATTGCCGCCACCATCGCCACCCTGCTTTCCCTGACCGCCTGCGGCGGTTCGGGCACGCTCAGCAGCGGCACCGGCAGCGGCGGCTCGCTGCAAACCAGCGGCGGCACGAGCGGCACCAGCGGCAGCTCGGGCAGCGGCGACACCGGCACGGGCAGCGGCAGCGGTAGCGGCACGACCACCACGTCGAGCGACAGCAATTCGGGGAGCGGCACGGGAACGGGCACCGGCGGCACGTCGACCGCCGGTGGCGGCAGCGGCAGCGGCGACGGCAATACCAGCAGCGGCGGCACCACCGGGACGGGCAGCGGCAGCACGGCCGTCGCGGCGAACGCGGTCGGCCAGGTCGCGAACGTTTCGGGCACGGTCGTCAGCGACCTGGGCTCGACGGTGTCGGGCGTCGGCAGCACGATCGCCTCGCAGTCGCTGCCGGGTGTGAGCACCGCCACCACGACGGCGGCAGGCGGCGTGGTCGAGAATCTCGGCGCGGCAGTCTCGGCGCTCGGCAGCGGCGTGTCGAACGGTCTCGGCGCGCTTGGTTCGAGCACCAACACCAATCCGGTCGGCACGACGGTCGCCAGCACGGGCGGCGTCGTCAGCGATGCAGGCAAGGCCGTCACGAGCGCCGGCCAACTCGTCACGAGCCTCGGCAGCGGTCCGCTCGCCCCGCTCGCCGCCGTCACCACGCCGCTCGGCGGCGCGGTCAGCACGCTCGGCACGGCCGTCACCGGCGCGGGCAACACGCTCACGACCGCGCTGTCGACCGGCCCGGTCCAGCAAGTCACGCAGCAACTCAGCACGGCCATCACGCCGATCACCTCGGTGCTCGCCTCCACCACGCAGACGGTCGGCACGGCGACCGGCCTCGGCACCCCGGTCGCGGGCCTGCTGCAAACGCTCGGCGGCGGCCTCGAAAAAGGCGGCGCGCTGGTCGCCTCGACGGGAGCCGGCAATCCGGTCACCACGGGCGTGGGCAGTCTCGTCTCCGATACGGGCAAGACCGTCGCCACCGCTGGCAATCTGCTGACGGGCAGCACCTCGGGCAACAGCAGCAATCCGCTCGCGCCGGTCACGAGCCTGCTTGGCGGTCTGACGGGCGGCACGACCGGTTCGGGCGGCGCCAGCGCGGGCCTCGGCATCGGTGCGGGTCTCGGCATCACCGGCAGCTCGAGCGGCAACCCGCTCGCCCCGGTGACGACGGCGCTCACCACGGTCACCTCGACGCTGAGCTCGGCCACCGGCGGCACCAGCAGCCCGCTCGCACCGGTCACGGGTCTCGTCGCGGGCGTCGTCAACACCGTCGCCGGCACGCTGAACACCGCCGCCACCACCACGACCAGCGTCGTGGCGAGCGCGGGCGTGGGTGCGGGCGTCAAGACGTCGAGCAGCTCCAGCAGCACGGCCAGCAGCACGCCGGGCCTCTCGCTGGCCTCGCTCACGGGTGGCAGCACCAGCAGCAGCGGCACGACCGGCCCGCTTTCCGGCCTCACGTCGCTCGTCGGCGGTCTGCTCGGCGCGAAGAAGTGAGCGCCTGAGAACCCGTCCGCCAATCGGCTAACCCCGGCTAACCCTGTGGCTAATCCTATTTCGCAGCATCCGAATGATCGCTCCGATAGCCCGTTTCAGCGCCTGATGAAACAAGGAGACAGCGCTATGTCCAGCTTTTCCCTCGCGATTTCGCACGACCGCTCCGCGACGTTGATGCGCGGCCTGCGTCTCACCGCCCTCGCCGCCGCGAGCGTGATCGCCCTGAGCCTCGCCGCGTGTGGCGGCAGCAGCTACACGCCGCCTTCGGCATCGAGCGGCACGGGCGGTTCGACCGGCACCACCGGCTCGACGGGCGGCACCGGCTCGACCGGCACCGGCGGTTCCGGCACCGACACCAACACGGGCGGCGGCACGACCACGACGACGGGCACGAGCGGCGTGGTCAGCACGGTCGCCAAGACCGCCAGCGATCTCGGCACCGCGATCGGCTCGACCACCCTGCCCGGCGGCACCAGTTCGGACGTCACGAAGGGACTCGGCAACGCGGTGTCGAGCACCGGCACCGTGGCGAGCGCACTCGCCGACGCCGTCTCCAACGGCCTCGGCCAGACCGGCTCGACGGCCAATCCGGTCGGCACCACGGTCGCCGGTCTCGGCAACGTCGTGAGCGCGACGAGCGGCGTGGTCCAGGGCGTCGCCACCACGGTCAACGGTCTCGGCAGCGGCCCGCTCGCTCCGATGGCGCCGGTCACCACGCCGGTGGCCACGGTGCTCGATACGACCGCGAACGCGGTCAACGCGGGCGGCAAGATGCTCGGCAACGCGCTCTCGTCCGCGCCGGTTCAGCAGATCACGCAGCCGCTCAGCACGGCCATCACGCCGATCGTCACCGAAGCCGGCGTAATCACGCAGCAGGTCGGCACCACGACGGGTCTGGGCGTGCCGGTCTCCGGCCTGCTCGCCAAGGTCGGCGGCGCGCTCGATACGGCCGGCAGCAAGATTTCGTCGACGGCGGGCGGCGCCTCCACCACCGCCGCGCTCAGCGCGCTCGGGCCGCTCGCGCCGGTGGGCGCGGACGTCGGCACGCTGGTGTCGGCGCTCGGCAACACGGTCACCAACGCAGGCGGCCTCGTGAATCCCAACGGTCCGAACGGCGCCGCGCCGATTCCCGGCCTGATCACGAGCCTCGTCGGCGGCAGCACGGCGCTCGTCGCCAGCGGGCCGCCGACCGGCGCCGCCGCGCAAGGTCTGCTCGGCCCGCTCAACGCGGCGATCGCGAGCCTCGGCCTCGGCAGCTCGCCGCTCTCCAGCGTCACGAGCCTGACCGGCACCGCCGGCGGCACGAGCGCCGTCACCGGCGCGCTCGGCAACGTGCCGATCGTCGGCAGCCTGCTCACGGGCGTGGTGTCGACGGCGACGGGCGCGGCCGGCTCGACGACTTCGGGCAGCGGCACCAGCAGCAGCGGCGCGACCACGCTGCTCCAGCCGGTGACGGTGATCGTCGGCACGGTCACGGGCGCGCTGGGCGCCACGACCGGCAGCACGAGTTCGACAAGCAGTTCTGGCAGCACGAGTACATCGGGGGGACTACTGAGCGGCTTGCTGCATAAGCTGCCGTAGCGCGCGCAACGATCATCGGGCAACATGAGCGACGCGTGACGCGGCCTCTGGAGAGGGAAAGCCGCGCGCGCGTTGCCGGACAAGAACGGCAAGGTAGTACGTAGTCCGCAGGAATAAACACAGGCAATCAGGGAGCCACAGACCGCCGAAAAGGCGGCACAAAGAGGCGGCGCGCACCGGAAGCTTCAGGGAAACCGGGCGCGCCGTCCGACAAGTCCGAGGGTAGTCCGATGAAAGGCGCAGTCGCAGAATTGGCCGTGCTCGCAACGTTGGGGGTGATGGCGAGCGCCGGCTTGACGGGGGTGGCAGTAGCACAGAACCGGCCGGCGTCGGGCGGCAATCCTCCTGCGGGTAACCCCGCCGGGGGCAATCCGCTCGACGCACTGCCGCAGATCAACGCGCCGCAGAAGGCGCCGAACGTGACCGTGCAGGTGCAGCAGCAGACGCCTCAGCTGCAGCAGTTGCTGGCCACGCATCTCACGCCGACCACCTTCAAGGTCGAAGGCGTGAAATCGATTCCATTCGACGAGGTCGCGCAACGTTTCGCGCCGCTCGCGAATCACGACATCACGATCGGTCAGCTGATCGAGACGGCCAACGGCGTGACGAAGCTCTATCAGGATCGCGGCTACGCGCTCTCGTTCGCGTTCGTGCCTGCCCAGGATTTCGCGGGCGGCGTGGTGCGCATCACCGTCGTCGAAGGCTATGTGGGCACCGTGACGATCACCGGCAAGCCGGGCAAGCTCGAAGACAAGATGCGCGCGATCGCCGCGCATATCGTCGAGGACCGGCCGCTGCGCACGGCCACGTTCCAGCGCTATATCAACGTGCTCGGCCTGCTGCCCGGGCTCAAGGTGAAGGCCAACGTGCCGCCGCCCACGAGCACCGACGGCGCCACCACGCTCGAACTCGACGCCACGCAGAAGCCGTACGATATCAGCACCGGCATCGACTTCAATCATCCGGGCGTGCAGGGTCTGCTCACGCTGACCGAAAACGGTTTGACGCCGTTCGGCGAGCAGTTGAGCGTGTCCGCGCTGCTACCGAAGGGACGCGACAACGTCACCTATCTGTCCGCGCACGCGGCCGTGCCGATCGCGAGCGACGGTCTGATGGCGAAGGTGGACGCCTCGCACTACCGCGGCAATCCCACCAACAATCCCGGCCTGCCCGGTTACGTGGAGCGCACGGTCATCAGCGACAAGATCACGGGCTCGCTCTCCTACCCGCTGCTGCTCAGCAACACGCGCAGCGTCGTGGGCACCGCGAGCGTGTATGCGGCGCACGACGAGGATCGCTACCACAACACCCTCAACGGCTTCCAGTACGACACGCATTCGCAGGTGCGCGTGCTGCAATTGCAGGCCGATTACGCCGACGTGAAGACGGGCCAGGTGCGCAAGGCGAGCATCGCGGTCGCGAAGGGCTTCAACATTCTGGGCGCGTCCAAGGGCGCCGACACGAACATTCCCGGCGTGGTGCTGCAAAACCCCGTGTCGCTGAATTTCGTGCGCACCACGGGCTCGTTCTCGCAGACCAACGACTGGCCGATGGGCTTCGGCACGTCGGTGGCAATCACGGGCCAGTACAGCCCGGTCACGCTGCCGACTTCGGAACAGATCTCGTTCGGCGCGCAGCGTTTCGCGGCAGGCTACGAGCCGGGCGAAGCGTCGGGCGATTCGGGCTGGGCCTTCCTGCTCGAACTGAATCATCCGTTCAAGATCGGCCAGGCGTGGCTGCAGACGATCACGCCGTATGTCTCGTTCGACATGGCGCGCGTGTATCTGCATGCGGGTACGCCCGCGCCTTCCCGGCTGTCGTCGGCGTCGTTCGGTTTTCGTATTTCCGACGGCAAGTACTACAGCCTCGATCTGTCCGTCGCGAAAGCGCTCGCCGATGCGCCGGTCGAGAGTCCGTCGCGCAGCCCGCGCATCAACGCGACGTTCTCGTACCAGCTCAACTGAGTTGGCCGGCGCGGCGCACGCGGCGCGGCACGTGCGGCAATCCGCGTGCCGCGCGCGCCGCGCCGACTAGAGTTCCTACTCGCAAACGCGCGCGGCGCTTTCGCGTATCCTGCCCTGACTGCATGAGCGCGCCATCGCGGCGCGCGCGTGCATGCGGTCGCACACACATAAACATCAGTGGAGGAAGACACATGAACCGGATCGACGGTCGCACCATTTCGTTCGCCGCACGCGCGGCGCGTCAGCTCGCGCTGGCCGGCGCGCTGCTGGGCGGCATCGCCGCCGCGCACGCGCAGGACAGCTCGCCCGTCGGGGTCTGGCAGACCATCGACGACCACACCGGCCAGCCGAAAGCACTCGTGCAGATCAGCGACGACGGCAGCGGCGGCCTGAGCGGCAAGGTCATCAAGGGACTGGGCCCGAACGATCAGCCCGATCGCCGCTGCACCGCGTGCACGGACTCGCGCAAGGATCAGTTGATCCTCGGCATGACGATCATCGACAGCATGAAGAAGGCCGGCAACGAATACGACGGCGGCCATATTCTCGATCCGGAAAACGGCAAGATCTATAGCTGCAAGATGCACACGGAAGACGGCGGCCAGAAGCTCGTGGTGCGCGGCTATCTGGGCATCGCGCTGCTCGGCCGGTCGCAGACGTGGGTGCGTCAGCAGTAAGCTCCAGGCGGAACAAGCAACCTCGGCGGCGTGACTCGCGAACACGCGCCACGCCGACCCTCAGCATGAAAAAAGCCGCCTGAATTCAGGCGGCTTTTTTTCTTTCTCGACACACGTCGAGCGGCCAGGGTCAAACCGTGTGGCGATACACCGATCGATAGCTGAACGGCTGGGGCACGCCGGGCGCGGCCGGCGAGAACGGCGAATTGCGCATCGGCAGTTCTTCCTGGGTGCGCGCGGCCTTTTCGGCGCGGCTTGCGTGCCTGCGCATGCGCGTTTCGATCGCGTCGCACAGTGCCGCACCCTCTTCGCCGAACAATTCGGCCATCACGGCTTTGAGGACGCCTTCGTCGTGCCACGCCTTGAAGCGGCGATGGCAGGTCTGATAGGACGGATAGCGGCGCGGCATGGCCGACCACGTGGCGCCGCTGTACATGACCCACAGGACGCCGTTGAGCACCGAGCGGGTATTGGCGAGCGGTCGGCCGCGCAGTTCGGAGCGCGGGCGCAGTTCGGGCAGCAGCGGCAACACGCGTTGCCACTCTTCCTCGGTGATATCGCGATGCGGCGTCATGGAGTTCTCCTTGGTCAGAACGGTTCTGAACCAACGATATCCACTCGCCCCCGCGGGCCATATCAGACGAGTCCGAATCTTGAAAAAACACTTCGGACTCTATTTTTGCGACGCCGCAGGGTGCGCACCTAGGCGCGCACCCTGCGACGTGTCGCAGGTCAAATCACCAGGCAAACGCTCAGGTCAGCGTCGTGTCGACGATGCGGCGCGGCGTTTCGAGATACTCCTTCGACTGCATTTCGACGATCCGCGAGACCGTGCGCGTGAATTCGTTCGCCATCGGGCCCTCGGGATAGAGATCCTCGGGCGGCACGGCCGCCGACATCAGCAGCTTGACCTTGTGGTCGTAGAAGACGTCGATGAGCCAGGTAAAGCGGCGCGCCTCGGAGGCCATGCGCGGCGTCATCTGCGGCACGTCGGAGAGAATCACGGCGTGAAAACGGCTCGCCAGTTCGAGATAGTCGTTCTGCGAGCGCGGGCCGCCGCACAGCGTGGCGAAGTCGAACCACACCACGCCATCGGCCTTGCGCAGCGCCTTGAGTTCGCGCTTCTCGATGTGCAGGATCGGGCTTTCGTCGGGCACCGCGGCCAGTTGCGCGAACGAATGGCGCAGCGCCTTGTCGGCGGCGGCGCCCAGCGGCGTGTGATAGACCTCGACCTGCGCGAGCGTGCGCTGGCGATAATCGACGCCGGCGTCGACGTTCAGGACATCGAGCTTTTCCTTGATCAGCTCGATGGCGGGCAGCATGCGGTCGCGATGCAGGCCGTCGGGATAGAGCAGATCGGGATCGTAGTTGGACGTCATCACGAACTGCACGCCGTTCGCGAACAGGCGGTCGAGCAGGCGATACAGGATCATCGCGTCGGCGATGTCCGAGACGTGGAATTCGTCGAAACAGATCAGGCGATAACGCTTCGCGATGCGGCGCGCGAGTTCGTCGAGCGGATCGGCCTGGCCTTTGAGTTCTTCGAGTTCGCGATGCACTTCGCGCATGAACTCGTGGAAATGCAGACGCGTTTTGCGCTGCACCGGCACGACCGCGTAGAAACTGTCCATCAGGAAGCTCTTGCCGCGCCCCACCCCGCCCCACATGTAGACGCCGCGCGGCAGATCGGGACGGTTGATGAGTTTCCAGAACGCGTTCGAGCGACGCGACTTGTATTCGACCCACTCGTCGTAGCACCGCTGCAGCCGCTCGATCGCGACGCGCTGCGCCGCATCCGGTTTGTATCCGCGTTTCTGCAGTTCGTTTTCGTAGTATTCGGTGACGTTCATTTCGTGAGCCGCAAATGAGTAAAGGCGGGCGGGTATTCGAACCCGTCCGCCTCTGTACGTGATGCAGGTGCTGCAAGGCCGGAACGCTGTCGCGCCCGGCCTCAGGCGCTTACATGTTGAGCGCGCGCTTGTCGACGGCGAGTGCCGCTTCGCGCATGACTTCGGACAGCGACGGGTGCGGATGGCAGATGCGGCCGATGTCTTCGGCGGCAGCCTTGAATTCCATCGCCACCACGGCTTCCGCGATCAGGTCCGATGCGTTCGCCGAGATGATGTGCACGCCGAGCAGTTCGTCGGTCTTCGCGTCGGCGATCATCTTCACAAAGCCGTCGGCCTTGTTGATGCCGAGCGCGCGGCCGTTCGCCATGAACGGGAACTGGCCCGTCTTGATGTCGCGGCCTTCTGCCTTGAGCTGCTGTTCCGTCTTGCCGACCCACGCGATTTCCGGTTCGGTGTAGATCACCCACGGAATGCAGTTGTAGTCGATGTGCGGCTTCTGGCCGTCGATCACTTCCGCGACCAGCACGCCTTCGTCTTCGGCCTTGTGCGCGAGCATCGGGCCGCGCACCACGTCGCCGATCGCGTAGACGTTCGGCACCGACGTTGCGCAGTGGCCATCGACGTCGATGAAGCCGCGCTCGTTGGCCTTCAGGCCGATCGCTTCGAGACCGAGGTTGTCGGTGTTCGGCACGCGGCCAACCGACACGATCAGGCGGTCGGCTTCGAGCACTTGCGCGTTGCCGTCCTTGTCCGTGTAGTTGATCGTGACGTTCTTGTCAGTCGCCTTCACTTCGCCGACCTTCACGCCAACGTGAATGTCGAGACCCTGCTTCTTGAAGAGCTTCGCAGCTTCCTTCGAGAGCGCCTGGTCAGCGGCGCCGAGGAATTCCGGCAGCGCTTCGAGGATCGTGACGTCGGCGCCCAGACGGCGCCACACCGAACCCAGTTCCAGACCGATCACGCCTGCGCCGATCACGGCCAGCTTCTTCGGCACCGAGTCGAACGTCAGCGCGCCTTCGTTGTCGGCGATGATCTTGTTGTCGACCGGCATGCCCGGCAGGTGACGCGCCTTCGAACCCGTCGCGATGATGACGTTCTTCGCCGTCACGACTTCGGTTTCGCCTTCGCCCGACACTTCGATCTGCACGCCGGCGTCGTTCTTGCCGGTGAACTTGCCGTGACCCTTGAGCCACGTGATCTTGTTCTTGCGGAACAGGAATTCGATACCCTTCGTCATCTTTTCGACGATGCCGTCCTTGCGGGCGAGCATCTTCGCGACGTCGATCTTCACGTCACCCACGCTGATGCCGTGGTCGACGAGATGATGCGCGGCGTTTTCGAACTCTTCCGACGAGGCGAGCAGCGCCTTCGACGGAATGCAGCCGACGTTCAGGCAGGTGCCGCCGAGCTTCAGCGCGCCGGCCGGGTTCTTCCACTTTTCGATACACGCAACCGACTTGCCGAGCTGCGCGGCGCGGATCGCCGCGATATAGCCGCCGGGGCCGGCGCCGATCACGACGACGTCAAATTCTTTGGACATGATCATCCTTTCGATACGTGAGCGCGGCGCGCGAATGCCGGTTTCCGGAATTCGCGCGCACGCCGCTCAGTGTGAGACTCAATACGCGATGCTTGAGCGACGCTGTGATTACAGGTCGAGCAGCAGGCGCGCCGGATCTTCCAGCGCGTCCTTCATCGCGACCAGCGACAGGACGGCTTCGCGGCCGTCGATGATGCGGTGGTCGTACGACATCGCGAGGTAGTTCATCGGGCGGATCACGATCTGGCCGTTTTCCACAACCGCGCGTTCCTTGGTCGCGTGCACGCCGAGGATCGCCGACTGCGGCGGGTTGATGATCGGGGTCGAGAGCATCGAGCCGAACACGCCGCCGTTCGAGATCGAGAACGTACCGCCCGTCATTTCTTCGATCGACAGCTTGCCGTCCTTGGCCTTCTGACCGAATTCGGCGATCTTCTTCTCGATGTCGGCGAGGCTCATCTGGTCTGCGTTGCGCAGGATGGGCACCACCAGACCGCGCGGCGAACCGACGGCGATACCGATGTCGAAGTAGCCGTGATAGACGATGTCGTTACCGTCGATCGACGCATTCACGAGCGGGAACTTCTTGAGGGCGTGAACCGCAGCCTTCACGAAGAACGACATGAAGCCGAGCTTCACGCCATGTTCCTTCTCGAACTTGTCCTTGTACTTGTTGCGCAGATCCATGACCGGCGCCATGTTCACTTCGTTGAACGTCGTGAGGATGGCGTTGGTTTGCTGCGACTCGAGCAGACGCTCGGCGATACGCGCACGCAGGCGCGACATCGGCACGCGCTGTTCCGGACGGTCGTTCAGCCAGTTGGCGGCCGATGCCGGTGCGTTGACTTGCGGCAGCGCGGGCTTGGCGGCAGCCGGCTTGCCGGCCGGTGCGGCTGCGGGTGCAGCCTTCGGCGCGCCTGCGCCGAGCACGTCCTGCTTCGTGATGCGGCCGTCGCGGCCCGTGCCGGCGACGTCGCCGCCTGCCAGACCCTTCTCCGCCATCAGCTTGGTCGCTGCGGGCGAGGCGATGTTGCTGCTCGACGTCGAAGCGGCTGCGGCAGCCGGTGCTGCGGCGGGCGCGGCGGCCGGTGCGGCTGCCGGCGCTGCGGCGGCTGCGGGTGCAGCAGCGGCGCCAGCCTTGCCTTCCGTGTCGATGCGTGCGATGACCTGTTCGCTCGTGACGGTCGCGCCGTCGCCGATCAGAACTTCAGCCAGCACGCCGGCTGCCGGCGCGGGCACTTCGAGCACGACCTTGTCGGTTTCGATTTCGATGACGACTTCGTCCTGAGCGATCGCTTCGCCCGGCTTCTTCTTCCACTGCAGCATCGTGCCTTCCGACACCGACTCCGAGAACTGCGGGACCTTGACTTCAACAATAGCCATTTGATGTTCCTGAATACGTATCTGGGTACGAACCGGGTCGCGCATCTGAGCGCGGGAAAGCGCGCAATCCGATCGCACGCTTTCCCGGTTCGTTAGCTCATATGCTTATTTCGCGACCTGCGCGCCCTTCAGGCGGCCGAACGCACCTTCGATCAGCGTCTTCTGCTGTTCGTAATGCTTCGCGTAGTAGCCGACAGCCGGCGAGGCCGAAGCCGGACGGCCGCTGTACGCGAGCTTCTGTCCTTCCTTCATGCCTTCCTTCAGGTGGTGCTCGATGTAGAACCACGGGCCCTGATTCTGCGGCTCGTCCTGCACCCAGACCACTTCGGTCGCGTTGTCGTACTTCTTGATTTCCGCTTCGAACTGCTTGTGCGCGAACGGATAGAGCTGTTCGATACGGATGATCGCGACGTCGTTTGCCTTCGCTTCGCGGCGATGCGCGACGAGGTCGAAGTACACGCGGCCCGAGCAGGCCACCACGCGCTTGACCTTCTTCGCGTCGATCGACTCGTCCACTTCGCCGATAACCGGCTGGAACGTGCCCTTCGCGAGTTCGGACAGGTCCGACACGGCTTCCTTGTGACGCAGCAGCGACTTCGGCGTGAAGATGATCAGCGGCTTGCGGAACAGACGGATCATCTGGCGGCGCAGCACGTGGAAGATCTGGGCCGGCGTGGTCGGCTGAACGACCTGCATGTTGTGCTCGGCGCACAGCTGCAGGAAACGTTCGATACGCGCCGACGAGTGCTCCGGACCCTGGCCTTCGTAGCCGTGCGGCAGCAGCATCGTGAGACCCGAAACGCGGCCCCACTTCACTTCGCCCGACGAGATGAACTGGTCGATCACGACCTGCGCACCGTTGACGAAGTCGCCGAACTGGCCTTCCCACGCGACGAGCGTGTTCGGTTCAGCCGTCGAGTAGCCGTATTCGAAGCCCAGCACCGCTTCTTCCGACAGCACCGAGTCGATCACCGTGAACTTCGCCTGGTTGTCGGCGATGTTCTGCAGCGGGATGTACGTGCCGTCGTTCCAGCGTTCGCGGTTCTGATCGTGCAGAACGGCGTGACGGTGCGTGAACGTGCCACGGCCCGAATCCTGACCCGTCAGGCGCACAGCGTAGCCCGACGCGACCAGCGATGCGTACGCGAGGTGTTCGCCCATGCCCCAGTCGAGCTTCGATTCGCCCTTGCCCATCGCGCGGCGGTCGTTGATGACGCGCTCGACCAGCGGGTGAACCTTGAAGTTCTCGGGGATCGTGGTGATGCGTTCGGCCAGACGCTTGAGTTCCGCGAGCGGCACTGCCGTGTCGGCAGCGTCGGTCCACTTGCGGTTCAGGAACGGCACCCAGTCCACCGCGTACTTGCTCTTGTAGTTCGAGAGCACCGGGTCGACGGTGTGGTGGCCTTCGTCCATCGCGGCACGATATGCCTTGACGTAGTTGTCGCCGTCTTCCGCCGAGATGACGCCCTGCTGCACGAGCTTCTCAGCGTAAAGCGCACGGGTACCCGGGTGCTTCGCGATCGTCTTGTACATCAGCGGCTGCGTGACCGCCGGGGTGTCCTGCTCGTTGTGGCCGAGCTTGCGGAAGCAGATGATGTCGACGACGACATCCTTGTGGTACTGCATGCGGAATTCGACCGCGAGCTGGATCGCCAGCACGACCGCTTCCGGATCGTCGCCGTTCACGTGCAGCACCGGCGCTTCGATCATCTTGACCACGTCGGTACAGTACAGCGTCGAGCGCGCATCGCGCGGGTCCGACGTCGTGAAGCCGATCTGGTTGTTGATGACGATGTGCAGCGTGCCGTGCGTGCCGTAACCACGCGTTTGCGCGAGGTTCAGCGTTTCCATCACGACGCCCTGACCCGCGAAGGCCGCGTCGCCGTGGATCTGCACCGGCAGCACTTGAAGGCCGTTGTCGTCGCCGCGGCGATCCATACGGGCCTTCGCCGAACCTTCGACCACCGGGTTGACGATCTCAAGGTGCGACGGGTTGAACGCGAGCGACAGGTGGACCGGGCCGCCTTCGGTTGCGACGTCCGACGAGAAGCCCTTGTGGTACTTCACGTCGCCTGCCGGCAGGTCGTCGACGTGCTTGCCTTCGAATTCGGCGAACAGGTCAGCCGGCATCTTGCCGAGCGTATTGACGAGCACGTTCAGACGGCCGCGGTGGGCCATGCCGATGACGATTTCCTGCACGCCCTTCGCGCCTGCGTGACGGACGACTTCGTCCATCGCGGCGATGAAGGATTCGCCGCCTTCGAGCGAGAAGCGCTTCTGGCCGACGTACTTGGTGTGCAGGAAGCGCTCGAGGCCTTCAGCGGCCGTGAGGCGCTGGAGGATGTGCTTCTTCTTGTCGTTCGTGAAATTCGGCGTCGAGCGGATCGACTCGAGGCGTTCCTTCCACCAGCGCTTCTGTTCCGGGTCGCTGATGTACATGTACTCGGCGCCGATCGTGCCGCAGTACGTGTCGCGCAGGGCCTTGACGATCTCGCGCAGCGTCGCGCGCTCGAAACCGAAATACAGGTTCGTGGCGCTGAACGTCTGGTCCATGTCGGCTTCAGTGAAGTCGTAGAACGCAGGTTCGAGTTCGGGGATAGGCGGACGCTCGCGACGCTTCAGCGGATCCAGGTTGGCCCATTGCGAGCCCAGGAAGCGATATGCGCCGATGAGGGACTGAACGTAGACCTGCTTGCGAGCCGTGGCGAGGTCTTCGCCGCCGCCCTTCGGGACGAAAGCATTGGCTTTCGCGCGCTG
The DNA here is from genome assembly GCF_046535315.1 of Paraburkholderia sp. SIMBA_027. Lineage (NCBI taxonomy): Bacteria > Pseudomonadati > Pseudomonadota > Betaproteobacteria > Burkholderiales > Burkholderiaceae > Paraburkholderia > Paraburkholderia sp. SIMBA_027. Next base: position 3,606 of record NZ_JAWRWY010000019.1, on the reverse strand, counting down.
GGCAAACGACTCGACGATCGGGCCGTGGGCGACATCGCTGTCGGCCGAACCACTCGACGACGGCACGTTTTGCAGTGCGTCGAAGTATTCACGCCATTGGTCCGGAACGGACGCAGGGTTGTCAAGATATGCTTCGTATAGCTCTTCGACATACGGAGCATTGCCGCCGAACAGATAGGAGTTCAGCTGGAATTGCTTCATCGTTTCCGACATTTACGCTCACCTTTCTTCGAGTTTCTCGAGAAATAGCGGGTTACTCAACCTTCCGCGCCACGGCCTGACCGTTTAGCGGATTGCGAATCAAGTCTGCTTGGAAGGACCTAAATCATGCATCCGCGGAGGATAGCACATAAGTGATACTCCCCATAAGATGCAATGCGACACAGGACCGCACGCAAACCCTTGCTACACGGGCTTTGGCGGTACTTTGCAACTTTTACAACAGACTCTTCCGGCACTGCGAGGCAATCCCCGCCGGACGCAAAAAAGCCGCCCAGACAGCGGCGGCTTTCTTGTTTTCTTACATGCATTGCAGTGCGCGAAAAAGTTTCGACAGCAAACTTTACTCGGCTTCGCGGCTTGCGCGGCGACGCTCGTGCTCTTTCAGGTGACGCTTGCGCAGGCGGATCGACTGCGGCGTCACTTCCACGAGTTCGTCGTCGTCGATGAATTCGACCGCGTACTCGAGCGACATCTGGATCGGCGGAACCAGGCGCACGGCTTCGTCGGTGCCCGAGGCGCGCACGTTGGTGAGCTGCTTGCCCTTGATCGGATTCACGACGAGGTCGTTGTCGCGGCTATGGATACCGATGATCATGCCTTCATACAGCGCGTCGCCCGGCTTCACGAACATGCGGCCGCGATCCTGCAGCTTCCACAGTGCGTAGGCGACAGCGGCGCCGTCGTCCTGCGAGATCAGCACGCCATTGCGGCGCTCGCCGAGCGTACCTTCCTTGACCGGACCGTATGCGTCGAACACGTGGCTCATCAGGCCCGTGCCGCGCGTCAGCGTCATGAATTCGCCCTGGAAGCCGATCAGGCCACGCGCCGGAATGCGGTACTCGAGACGCGTACGGCCCTGACCATCCGACGCCATGTCGAGCATTTCGCCCTTACGGCGGCCCAGTTCTTCCATCACGCCGCCCTGGTTGGCGTCTTCGACGTCAACGGTCAGCATTTCGTACGGCTCCTGCTTCACGCCGTCGACTTCGTGCAGCACCACGCGCGGACGCGACACGGCCAGCTCGTAGCCTTCACGGCGCATGTTTTCGATCAGGATGGTCAGGTGCAGTTCGCCGCGGCCCGACACTTCGAACGTGGTTTCGTCGCCCGTGTCCTTCACGCGCAGCGCCACGTTGTGGTTCAGTTCCTTGGTCAGACGGTCGCGGATCTGGCGGCTCGTCACGAACTTGCCTTCCTTGCCGGCGAGCGGCGACGAATTCACGAGGAAGTTCATCGTCAGCGTCGGCTCGTCGACCGTGATCATCGGCAGCGCTTCGGGGTTGTCGACCGCGCAGATGGTCGCGCCGATACCGATGTCTTCGATACCGTTGATCAGCACGATGTCGCCGGCCTCAGCCGCTTCGACCTGCACGCGCTCCAGGCCGCTGAATGCCAGCACCTGGTTGATCTTGCGGTTCAGGACCTGGCCTTCCGGGCCGAAGCGCAGCGCAACCGGCTGACCCGGCTTGATACGACCGCGCTTGATACGGCCCACGCCGATACGGCCAACGTAAGCCGAGTAGTCGAGCGAGGTGATCTGGAGCTGCAGGCCGCCTTCCGGATCGGCGTCACGGACCGGCACGTGTTCGAGCACGGCGTCGAACAGCGGGCGCATATCGCCGCTACGCGCTTCCGGTGACAGCGATGCGTAGCCGTTCAGGCCCGATGCGTACACGATCGGGAAGTCGAGCTGCTCTTCGGTCGCGCCGAGCTTGTCGAACAGGTCGAACGTCTGGTTGATCACCCAGTCGATACGCGCGCCCGGACGGTCGATCTTGTTGACGACGACGATCGGCTTGAGGCCGAGCGCGAGCGCCTTCTTGGTCACGAAGCGCGTTTGCGGCATCGGGCCTTCAACGGCGTCGACGAGCAGCAGCACCGAGTCGACCATCGACAGCACGCGTTCCACTTCGCCGCCGAAGTCGGCGTGGCCCGGGGTGTCGACGATGTTGATGTGGGTGCCTTCGTACTCGACCGCGCAGTTCTTCGAAAGAATCGTGATGCCACGCTCTTTTTCGATGTCGTTCGAGTCCATCACGCGCTCGGCGACCTGCTGGTTGTCACGGAACGTGGCGGTCTGACGGAGGAGCTGGTCGACGAGCGTGGTCTTGCCGTGGTCGACGTGGGCAATGATGGCAATGTTGCGTAGGGCGCGGGACATAGGAACCTGGGTACAGTTAAGAGTGCGCGGCAGCGCGCCCGGGCGGGCGAGCGCTACACAGCCGGCTACATAGCCGGATGGGGCATCGCGACCACCGCCCGCCTCTTCCGGACGGATCCGGAGGCTCGATTCGGCAGCGCTGCAATGGCGCACTTTTGGGAACCTGAAATTATAGCACGCGCAGATGAATTGATCAGGCGCATATCCGATCTTTCCATCATGGCCGCCGTGATCTGCCCGAACCGCGGCGCAGACGATTGCAAACAAGAGACGGGGCGAGGGCTCACGGGTTCCACAGCGGCGCTGCGCTGAATCTCAATTTTCTCATGTGCAGGGCACAACATTAAGCCCTTATCCGGCAAAGGTTATTCGTCCCCGGCAGAATAAAACCCTTGTCGCGTCAACTAACGTTTCTTATAATCCCTGCCTGGTCAATCATTGCAGTCGCAGCAGAAACATGACGGATCCGATCCCTGTACCGCCGCCCGAAATCCGCGATTACGATCTCGGCGAGAGCGTCGGCTACCTGCTCGCGCGAGCCAAGACGAGCATGTCGAACATGGTCACGCAGCGCACGCTCGCCGAACTGGGCATCACCAGCCAGCAGGCCAGCGTGCTGTTCATGGTGGCCAGCGGCAAGTGCCTGCTCGCCGCCGAACTCGCGCGCGAATACGGCATCGACGCCAGCGCGGTCACGCGTCTCGTCGACCGGCTGGAGAAGCGCGGCCTCCTCAAGCGCGTGCGCAGCTCCGAAGACCGCCGCGCCGTACGCCTTGCGCTGACGCCCGAAGGCGAAGCCATCGCGCGCCGCATGCCGGCCATTTTCACGAGCGTGACGGAAACGCTCGCCGCCGGTTTCACGCCCGAAGAGGTGGGCTTTCTGAAGAACATGTTGCGACGGGTTCTCGCCAATAGCTGCGATGCCAGCCAGAACGCGAATGCGGCAGCCGGGCAAAATCCGCCGGCCAATTCATGACAGGGCAAGCAAATTTGAAACCGGCAAACAAGAAAATAGCTGCATCGTCCAGTATCACCTCACCTTCTCACGCAACGAGACGAGCAATGAAATCCCAAACCCAGTTTGCGCCAGCGCTGTCGTGCCGGGCCGCGGTGACCGCCGCGATCGCCGCGCTCGCGCTTTCGGGCTGCGCGAACTACATCGGCATCAAGAGCGACAAGACGCTCGCGCAGCCGCAGCAGTTCGAGTCGTCGCAAAGCATTCC
>NZ_JAWRWY010000018.1:0-184110 GCF_046535315.1 Paraburkholderia sp. SIMBA_027 | reverse complement strand
CTCTTCAGTTTAAACCTGTTACTGTTTTCGGTTCTTTCGAACCGGTCGCTCACTCAAAGCTGACAGGTATCTGAATTGCTTCAAAAACCTGACTTACTTTAGTGTGAGACTCTTGATACTTTTGCTTCTCCTGACCGGCTCCGAAGAACCGCTCAGGTCGCATCACCTATCAAGCGCCCACACTTATCGGCTGTAAATTTTTAAAGAACAATTTCGTCTCAATCGCTTCGTTTTCGTTCGCAGCGATCAGCGAAGGAGGCGAATTATGAATGCGATCCGACCTCGCGTCAAGCATATCTGCAAAATAATTTACGCGCCCTCTCGAGGCTACGTCAGCCTTCAAAAATTGCGGCAAATCGGTAGTAGGCAACAACATGACATAGAGTCACGCCCCCCCCCGGGCAGCTACCGTATTACAGCGCGCCAGGCAACGTGCCTGGTACTTATCATCCACCCGGCTTTAAAGGCCCACGATTTCTCGCACGACGCATGCATTAGCCTGGGCGGCCAAGTCCACGCCACCTGGCTAACGGAGCGTCTAAGTCGCTTGGGGCGGTCAGCGACCATCGGCAGACGGACACAATGGTTCTCCGTCATCCACTCGCACACGCGCGGTTACACACTCTGTTGACAAATCAAGACGACCGGTCATATTATGCGTTCAACCTAGGAGTAACGATCGATGGCCCGTCCGAGCATGAAGCAGGAAATCATTGAAGCCGGTCTTCAGACCCTTCATTTGTATGGATTCAACGGATCGGCGGTCGGCGACATCACTGGTGCGGCGGGCGTGCCCAAAGGCTCGTTCTACAACCACTTCGAGAGCAAGGACGCACTGGCCCTCGTCGCGCTGGACGCTTACTGGGAACGCGGCGCGGACCGGATCGCCGTGCTCGCCGATTCCAGCATCGACCCGGTCGAGCGTCTGCGCCACTATTTCGCCGCCCTCGCCGACTTCATCGCCGATAAGGATTTTCGCTACGGTTGCCTGATCGGCAATTTCAGCACGGAGTTGGCTTCGCACCATGAAGCGGTGCGAAGCCGCCTCGCGTCTTTATACGAAACCTGGACCCGCGCGATCGAAGCCTGCGTGCAGGAGACCATCGATGCAAAGCGCACGCCGCCAGCACTTTCCGCCCGCGACATCGCATCGTTCCTGCTGAATTCGTGGGAAGGCACGGTCCTCCGCGCCAAAGTGCAGCAGGATCGCGGTCCGCTCGACCTGTTCGCCAGCGTCATCTTCAGCACCCTGTTCAAATAACGCACAAAAGCCTTCGGGCTTTTTTTTGCAGACCATCTAAAACGACCGGTCATATTGGAGTTCGACATGAAACTGTTTGCGCCCTTCGCGTTGGGTCCGTTACCTCTGAAGCATCGCGTCGTCATGCCGCCGCTCACGCGTATGCGGGCGGATGCCGAGGGCGTGCCGTCGCCGTTGGCCGCGACCTACTACGGGCAGCGGGCCAGCGAGGGCGGACTGGTTATCGCCGAGGCCACGCAGATTTCACAGCAAGGCCAAGGCTATCCGCAGACGCCCGGCATCATCACCGACAATCAGGTCGTCGCCTGGCAGCGCGTCACGCAGGCCGTGAAGGCACGCGGCGCGGCGATGTTTCTCCAGCTTTGGCACGTCGGCCGCATTTCCCATTCGTCGTTCCAGCGCAATGGTTCGCCGCCCGTCGCACCGTCCGCCATCCAGCCCGCCGGCAACGCATTCACGAGCACGTTTGCGCGCGTGCCGTACGAAACGCCCCATGCGCTCGACGTGAACGAAATCGCGGCGATCGTCGCGGATTTCCGCAAGGCCGCAGAGAACGCGAAAGTCGCGGGTTTCGATGGCGTGGAGATTCACGGCGCGAACGGCTATCTCCTTCAACAGTTTCTCGAAGACAAGACCAACCACCGCACGGACCGCTACGGCGGATCGATCGAGAATCGCGCGCGCCTGCTTTTCGAGGTCATCGATGCTGTTGCCGACGTGTGGCCGCTCGAACGAATCGGGGTTCGCCTGTCCCCGTACTGCAACGTCGGTGACATTGCGGACAGCGATCCGCAGACGCTTTATCGATACGTCATTGGCGAGTTGTCCGAGCGGGGCATCGCCTATCTGCACCTGATCGAGTCGCAGACAAGTTGGGCATCCGCATCCATGAGCGCCACCCTGCGCGAAACGCCGAAGTCGATTGCCGCGCTTTTCCGCCCGTATTTCAAGGGCCCGTTGATCGCATCGGGCGGATTCACGCGCGAAAGCGCGGAGCGCACGCTCGTGGAAGGCCTCGCGGATCTGATCGCGTTCGGCCGGCCGTTCATCGCGAACCCCGATCTGCCGGACCGTCTGAAACGTGGCGCGAGCCTGAACGAAGCCGATCAGAAGACGTTCTACGGCGGCGCCGAACACGGCTACACCGACTATCGGGAACTCGCCGAAACCGCGCTTTAAGCGCACTTCCACAAGCCCATCGCAATCGGAGACAGCAATTGGTCGAACACATAAAACAGGCACTTTCGCAGGGCATTCTCACGCTCACCATCGCGCGCGCGGACAAGAAAAACGCCTTGACCAACGATATGTACGGCGCGCTCGCCGACGCCCTGACGCAAGCCGAAAAAGACGACGCCATTCGCGTCGTACTCATTCAGGCAGACGGCGACATGTTCACCGCGGGCAACGACCTCGCGGAATTTGCCGAGCAATCCGCCGGAAACGGGCCGGAAGAATTGCAGGTCGTTCGCTTCGTGCGCGCGCTCGCCAACGCGACGATCACGATCGTCGCGGCGGTGAACGGCAAGGCGGTCGGCATCGGCACGACGATGCTGCTCCATTGCGATCACGTGCTGCTCGCCGACGATGCACAGCTCATCACGCCGTTCGTCAATCTCGCGCTCGTTCCCGAAGCGGCGTCGAGCTATCTGCTGCCGCTCACGATCGGCCATGTGAAGGCGTTCGAGATGTTCGCGCTGGGCGATCCGGTGGACGCCGCCACCGCGGTGTCATGGGGCGTCGCGAACCGCGTGGTGCCCGCCGCGACGTTGCGTGAGGAAGCGCAACACGTTGCGGAGCGATTCGCTTCGAAGCCAGTCGGTTCGCTCACGGCGATGAAGCGACTGATGCGCGACGCGGCCCGGATCACCGATCAGGTCAACAGCGAGCGCTTCATCTTCAGGAAGCGCCTCAAGAGCGCGGAAGCCAAAGAAGCCTTCGCGGCGTTCGCCGACAAGCGCAAGCCCGACTTCACGAAAATCTCGGGCTAACGCGTAACGTCCAACGATCATGCGGCGCAATTGCCGGCCGCATTCAACCGATCCATCTGGAAACGAACATGAAAATTGCACTTCTCGCCGCGACCGGTCGCGCCGGTCTCACCATTCTTGCAGAGCTGGTCGCACGCGGCCATAGCGTCGTGGCCGTCGCGCGCAATCCTTCGAAGCTTCCCGAGCCGTTTCCGGGAACCGTGCGGGTCGTCCGCGATGATCTGGGCGATGCCGAGCGTCTCGCGCAAATCATTGCGGGCGTCGATGCCGTCGTCAGCGCGTTTGGTCCCGCGACCAGCGATCCGCGCTTCACGACCGACACGAGCTATACCGATCAGCTGGTTGAAGTCACCGAACGTGTCATTGCGGCCGTCGATCAAGCCGCGATCCCGCGTTTGCTCGTCGTCGGCGGCGCGGGCTCGCTGCAGTTCTCGCCGGGCGTGCGTGTGCTCGAATCGGGACATTGGCCTGCGCCCTACGTGCCGATCGCGACTTCGCATGTGAAGGCATTCGCCGCGCTGCGTGCATCGACGATCGACTGGACCTATTTCAGCCCGCCGATCCTGATCCAGCCGGGCGAACGCACCGGAAAATTCAGGCTGGGCAAGGACGATCTGATCCGCGACGCGGACGGCAAGAGCCACGTCTCGTTTGAAGATTATGCGGTTGCAGTAGTCGACGAACTTGAGCAGCCGCAAAACCGCTGCGCGCGCTTCACCGTCGGTTACTAGCGCGGCCTTACATGCCAATCTATTTGCCGACGATCTTAGTCTGCGGGTGTCGGCGATTCTGCTGGCTCTGCGTGGCAGGTCGGCAAATGAAACCTCTCGTCTCGCGGCTTTCATGAAGCCGCGGGCAGTTGAATGAACCGATGTGGACCGCTTGCCAACGTATACCTGCCGCTCAGCTTTGCAGGCCACGAAGCCGGCTCGGGGTTTCGCATGAAAGGCCGCGCCCACGGCGAGCGCCACGCTTGATCGTCGGGCGCAAGTCGGCCATGAGGCGCCGCTCATAGCCCCGTCCAAAACATGCGAAGTTTTGCCGTAGCTTTGCCAGAACTTCGAGGAACGTCTCAGCCAAAGGAAGGTGATGAAGCCTGCGACGGATATCAGAATGATGAACAAAAAATAGGCTCATTCTTTTCGCGTGATTGGCAACGTCCCACCAGGTCGTGCCATTTTGGATACGCTGTCAGCCATTTGCTCCGGTCGTAGGTGTCTATTACAGATTCGCCATGTAGGCACCTTAGCCTATCATGACGAGTGGCCGCCTCGTGGAAGGCGCGCTGTCCGCTTCGGGTCGACATCGCGTGTTCGATTTGAAGTCAGCACGCCGGGCACGGGTCAGAGCTTATCTATCGCTTGATACACTTGCTCGGAAACCGGTAGGAAAGAGGCGAATTTAATGACAACAACGCGGACGCGAGAGCCGCGATAACGCCAAAGCTGTGGAGCGGGATCTGCTTCATTGTGCAGCAGACCTAGTCCGCGTCAAGTAGATCCCCCATCGATATGCGGGCGAAGGTACGGCCGGAAACCGGCCACCGAGGACAGCAAGGCGTCGCGTTTCGAATTAGCTCGGTCGTGATTGACGACGCGCATGACCTCTTCCGTGCAAGAAGAGACAGAGCGGCACGCCGTCGGTGAATTGCAGAGATGGGTCGCGCTCAGCCGCACGGCGCGCGTACCCATACCATGTGATATGAAAGAAGAAGATCGCCGCCCTGTTCAGCAGCAGCGCGATTCTCACGCGACCCAAAAAAACTGGCGGAAAGCAGATGGAGTCGAACCATCCCGGGAACGGCTGACGTCCCCAACCGGGTTTGAAGCCCGGCCGCACCACCCGATGCGATTGCCTTCCTGTGACCACTCAACCTGCCAATGTCATCGCCCTTTGACCATATTTCACAGCCATTCATGCATACGGCTATCGGGTCTCAACACATGCAGTTCGCGCTGGAAACGAGTATATCCAACGCGATCGAAGAACTCCAGAATCTGAATCGCGCGTTTTCTCCCAAGACCCGACGCATCGCGAAACGCGGCCGCGCCCACGCCCTGCTCCTGAGCGAGCTTTGCCACCAGACGCGCAAGCTCATGCACGACATCCTGATCGTAAAACAGATCACGCACAATCTGATAAAGCCTGCCCAGCCGCGCCAATTTCCGCAACAGCGCGCGCACCTTTTCTTCGGATTCCTGCACGTCTTTCGCCAGATCGCGCACCCACGGCGGATCGTAGCGGCCTAGCGCGATCAAGGGCATGAGGCGCGCGGCCAAGGCTTCCTCCTGCGCATCCAGCGTCACCGCATGCGAAGGCAGATGCAGCCACGGCCCGCTTCTCGCGATACGTCCTTCGTCGACGAGCGCATCCACCGCCGCGCGCCAGACCGTATCGCTGACCAGCGGCGCCGCCATGCGCCGCAAGCGCGACGCGTCCGGCCCCTGCTCGTCGGGCGAGCGCGCATGAAAATCGCCCAGCACCTCGACGATGCGCGCCGCGAGACGCGTCCAGTGATCGCGCGCGAGCACGACCGCTTCCTCGGTGCGTCCTTGCGCGGCGATCGTCACAGCATCCGCGGGCAACGCGAGCGTATCGGCGGCCTGTCCGGTTAGCTGCGTGAGCGTCGCGAACGCGAGACCGCGCGGCGCTTCGGCAATCAGCGCATCGATGCGTCCTTCGTCGAGCCACACGCGCAACGCGTCGAGCCACGCGCGACGCTCCGGCGTGCGTCTGCGCCGCGACGGACCGAACGGATCGAGCACGCGCCCGCCGCCCACCGTGCGGCTCGCCTGCGCATTGCGCACGATAAAACGGTCGCCCGGCAGCGCATGCAGCGGCGCGTCGAACACGAGTTGCACGCGCGCCGTTTCGCCCGCGCCCAGCGCATCGCCGTCGAGCAGCGCGACGTTGGCGACGCGATGCGTCGTCCCCAAATGGACGTGCAGCGGCGACCAGTGCGTGAGCGTGATGCCCGCATCGACGAGCAGATGCAGTTCGACGTCGAGACGCGTCGCCGTTTGCGCAAGCCGCGCGTCGACGATCCAGTCGCCGCGCGCGATCTGCGCCTTGTCGATGCCCGCGAGATTGAGCGCGCAACGCTCGCCCGCGCGTCCGGTGTCGGCGGCGCGGTTTTGCGCGTGGATGCTGCGCACGCGCACCGTTTCGCCGGCGGGCGCGAGCAGCATGGCGTCGCCGGTCTGCACGCGTCCCGCGAACACCGTGCCGGTCACCACCGTGCCCTGCCCCGTCAACGTGAACACGCGATCGACGGCCAGCCGGAACAGGCCGTCGTCGCGGCGCGCCTGCCACGCGGTCGCGCGCTCACGCAGGAACGCATCGAGTTGCGCGACACCCGCGTCGCCGGGCTGCGTCGCGTTCGTTTCGAAGCACGGCGCGCCCGCCAATACGCCCGGCGCGAGCCACGCGTCGATTTCCGCGCGCACTTGCGCGAGCCGCGCGGCGTCCACGCGATCGGTTTTGGTCAACGCGATCGCACCGTGCGTGACGCCCAGCAATTGCAGAATCGCCAGATGCTCGCGCGTTTGCGGCATCACGCCGTCGTCGGCAGCAATCACGAGCAGGGCGAAGTCGATACCGCACGCGCCCGCCGCCATCGTATGCACGAGTTTTTCGTGGCCCGGCACGTCGATGAAACCGAGCACGTCGCCGTTCGCGAGCGGCGTGTACGCATAGCCGAGTTCGATCGAAATGCCGCGCGCCTTCTCTTCTTTAAGGCGGTCCGTGTCGACGCCGGTCAGCGCGCGTACGAGCGTGGTCTTGCCGTGATCGATATGCCCTGCTGTCCCGACGATCACAGGCGCAACTCCGCGAATTGCGCGATGAAGGCCGCTTCGTCCGCGCCTTCGACGCAGCGCAGATCGAGACGCAAGGCGTCGTCGGCAATGCGGCCGATCACGGGACGCGGCAGCGCGCGCAACGCGCGCTCCAGCTTGAGCAACGCGCGCCCGCTGCCGCCCTTGCCCGCGTGGCGAATCGCGAAGCCGCTGCTCGGCAGCAGATCGACGGGCAATGCGCCGCTGCCGATCTGGCTGAACATCGGTTCGATATTGGCCGTGTAGCCGTCGCCGAGCGCGCGCTGCAAAGCAGGCAATGCGCGCGTGGCGGCGTCGTGCATCTCCTGCGCGGGACGCGTGAGCAGACGCAGCGTGGTGAGCCGTTCGCGCAGCAGTTCGGGCGCGCGATAAAGCCGCAGCACGGGTTCGAGCGCGGCGAGCGTGAGCTTGCCCACGCGCAGCGCGCGCTTGAGCGGATGCTTCTTGATCTTCGCGATGAGTTCCTTGCGCCCGACGATCAAACCGGCCTGCGGTCCGCCGAGCAATTTGTCGCCGCTGAAGGTCACGAGATCCGCGCCCGCTTCCACGGTTTCGCGCACCGTGGGTTCGGCGGGCAGGCCCCATTGCGTGAGGTCCGCGAGCGTGCCGCTGCCGAGATCGACCGCCACGGGCAAACCATGCTGACGCGCGAGCGGCGCGAGTTCGTCGAGTTCGACGGTCTTCGTGAAGCCGCTGATCGCATAGTTGCTGCAATGAACTTTCATCAGCAGTGCGGTGCGTTCGCTGATCGCAGCCTCGTAGTCTTTCAGATGCGTGCGATTGGTCGTGCCGACTTCGCGCAGACGCGCGCCCGCGCGGCTCATGATGTCGGGAATGCGAAACGCGCCGCCAATCTCCACGAGTTCGCCGCGCGAGACGATCACATCCTTGCGCGCGGCCAACGCCGAGAGCGACAGCAGCACCGCCGCCGCATTGTTGTTGACGACGGTCGCCGCTTCCGCGCCCGTGAGTTCGCAGATGAGTTCGTCGATCAGATCGTCGCGATCGCCGCGCTTGCCGGTCGCCAGATCGAATTCCAGATTCGCGGGTTGCGTGAGCGCCTGCACGACGGCGCGCACCGCTTCGTCGGGCAATAACGCGCGGCCCAGATTCGTGTGGAGCACGGTGCCGGTGAGATTGAACACGGCGCGCAGCGCGCTTTGTGCGCGCGCCTGCAAGGTGATCGAAGCGGCGTCGATCACGCGGGCGATGGAAAACGGCGCGGCGTCGGCGCTGGCGTTCGCGTCGGGTTTCAAGGTGCCCGCCTGCGCTTCGCGCCGCCAGCCGTCGAGGGTCGCGCGTATCGCCGCGAGCACCTGCGTGCGCCCGTATTCGACGATCAGCGGTTGCGCGTCTTCAGACGCGATCACGCGTTCCACCGCGGGCATCTGCGCGAGCATCGCGTTGAGCGCGCGCGCATCGGTCGTGCCGGACTCGCCGGACTCGTCGGACTTGTCGGACGAAGCCCCGTGTTGCAGTTCCGTTTCGCTCATGGGCGGCGTGGGCGTCATTGCTCGGCAGGCGCTTCGGGATACAGCAGCGGATTCGCACTCGCGCGCCGGTAACCGGCCTCGCCCATCAGCAGGTCAAGCGTGAGGCTGGCGAGATCGTCGGCGAGCGGTTCGAAGTCGAGGTCTTTGTCCTGATAGCCGATCTTGCGGTACGTATGGCATTCGTCGCACGATTCGGCCTTCACGGCGTCACTGCCGCCTTCGATGCCGTGATACGCGATGCCCTTGGTCGAATCGCAGTTCGTGCATTTCACGCGTACCACGTGGTGCTCGGTGGCGCACAGGCTGCATTGCGTGAAGCGATACCCCTGCAACGCGCCGCCCACGCGCACGATGCTCGCGACCGGCGGCGTGCCGCACACGGGACACACGCCTGGCGCATCGACATACGGCACGTCGCGCGTGTTCAGGCGGGTCGCGAGATCGGTCCAGACCACTTGCAGCGCGGCCATGATGAACGGCGCGGTGGCCGGCGACACTTCGGCGTGACGCTGCGCGAGCAGCGCGTCGGCTTGCGCGTCGAACTGCGCGTCGCTCATCGCGCGCAGGCTGTCGAGCACGTTCGCAAGCGCGGGCGTGACCGCGCCCGCCGCTTCCACGCGGTCGGCGAGACGGCGCAGCACCTCGCGCCATTGCGGATCGCGTTCGCCGCCGAGCGCGGGCAGGATCGGCATCGAATGGCGTTGCGCGTGATCGATGGCCTCGCGCTCGGGCATGCGTGCATCGAAATGATCGAGCGCCTGCTGCTGCGCGTCGACGAGCGCCGCCATCAGACGCATATAGCCGCCGATGGGATTGTGGTCCGCGAGCTTGCGCAGCCGCGCGGCGCGTTCCTTGAACAGTGTGCCGCGTTCGGGCAGACGAATGCGCGGAATCGCGGAAGGATCTTGTGCCTGAATCTGCTCAGGGTCGAGAATGCGTTGCGTCACGGCGAGTCTTCTCCCACACCTACTCCGACAAACAAAAAGCCGCCGCGCCTTCGCAGGCGGGCGGCTTGCCGGCGGCGCGCGCCACGCGCAATGCGCGAGCGCACGCGCGCCTTATTTGATGCTCTCGCGGAACCAGCGCGGATGATGCTTGCGCGCCCAGCCCCACGTCACATAACCGCGCGTCATGGCGCCGATCGAACCCTTGACCCACAGCGCCGCATAGATATGCACGACGATGGAGACGATCAGCACGAAGGCCGCGGCCGCATGCACGACGGAGGCCACGCGGATCACCGTGATCGGGAAATAGAACGAGAAATAGCGACGCCAGATCACGATGCCGCTCACGAGCAGCAGTACGAGGCAAACCACCAGCGTGAAGAATAACAGCTTCTGTCCCGCATTGTATTTACCGATTTCCGGCAGCTTGTCCTCGCGGTTATTGAGCACGTCGTCCATCTGTTTGAGCCATTGAACGTCGGCTTTGTCCAGATAGTTGTGATGCCAGAAACGCAGCGCGAGAATCATGAACGACACGAACATCACGAGGCCGATGAACGGATGCAGAATGCGCGTCCACTGACCGCCGCCGAACAGCGCGGAGAGCCAGAACATCGCCGGATGAAACATCGCGAGGCCGGAGAGCGCGAGCAGCACGAACGTGATCGCCGTGATCCAGTGATTGCTGCGCTCGTTGGCCGTGTAACGCTGGATCAGACGCGGTTCAGAATCGTTCATCGTTGCGCTCCTCGGGAGGTTCGCCGCGGGACTCGCGAATGCGCCGCGCTTCGTCCACGGCGGCCTGTTCGTCTTCGGCATGCGTTTCGTTCGGGCCGATGCGCGTGTAGTGGAAGAAACCCGCCAGCGCCGCGACCGCGATACCCGCGAGCGCGAGCGGCTTGGCGAGGCCCTTCCACACACGCACGAGCGGACTGATGCGCGGATGGTCCGGCAGACCGTGATAGAGCGACGGTTTGTCGGCGTGATGCAGCACATACATCACGTGCGTGCCGCTGACGCCCGGCGGGTCGTACAGCCCCGCGTTCTCGAAGCCGCGTTCCTTGAGGTCTTCGATGCGCTCGGCAGCGTGTACTTTCATGTCCTCCTTGGTGCCGAACACGATCGCGCCCGTCGGGCAGGTCTTCACGCAGGCGGGCTCCTGGCCCACGGCCACGCGGTCGGAACAGAGCGTGCATTTATACACGCGATGTTCGGTCTTCGAGAGCCGCGGAATATTGAACGGACAACCCGTGATGCAATAGCCGCAACCGATGCAGTTTTCCTCGTGAAAATCGACGATGCCGTTCGTGTACTGCACGATCGCGCCCGGCGAAGGACAGGCCTTCAGGCAACCCGGATCCTCGCAATGCATGCAGCCGTCCTTGCGGATCAGCCATTCGAGGTTGCCGTCCGGGTTCTCGTATTCCGTGAAGCGCATCACGGTCCACGAGTGCTCGCTGAGATCGCGCGGATTGTCGTACACGCCGGTGTTGATGCCGACTTCGTCGCGCAGGTCGTTCCATTCCATGCAAGCGGTCTGACACGCCTTGCAGCCGATGCATTTGGTGACGTCGATGAGCTTCGCGACCGCGCCCGTGACGGGCTCGCGCACGCCCGGCGGCGGCGTGGTGGTGGCCGAGAGGCGTTTGACGTCGAGTGACTGTAGTGCCATGTTCCCCCCTTAGGCCTTTTCCACTTTCACGAGGAAAGACTTGAACTCGGGCGTCTGCGAATTGCCGTCGCCGACGGGCGGCGTGAGCGTATTCGTCAGATAGCCGGGTTTCGTCAGTCCCGTGAAGCCCCAGTGCAGCGGCACGCCCACGGTGTGCACCTTCTTGCCCTCGATCGTGAGCGCCTTGATGCGCTTGGTGACCACGGCCACCGCGATCAGATACCCGCGGTTGCTCGACACCTTGACGCGTCCGCCGTCGACCACGCCCACTTCCTTCGCCAGCTCCTCGCCGATCTCGACGAATTGCTGCGGCTGGATGATGGCGTTCAGCCGTGCGTGCTTGGTCCAGAAGTGGAAGTGCTCGGTGAGGCGATACGTGGTCGCGACGTGCGGGAAGTTCTGCGCGGTGCCGAACGTCTTGCGGTCGTCCGGGAACACGCGCGCCGCCGGATTGCTGGTGGCCTGCGCATTGTTGGGATGGAACGGGTTGTAGCCGAGCGGATTCTCGAAGGGCTCGTAATGCTCGGGGAACGGTCCTTCGTTCATGCCGTCGCGCGCGAAGAAACGCGCCACGCCCTCGGGGTTCATGATGAACGGACCCATGCCGAGATCGGGCGCTTCATCGACCTTGTAGTCGGGCACGTCCGCGCCGGTCCACGCCGCGCCGTTCCAGCCGATCAGCTTGCGGGTCGGATCGAACGGCTTGCCCGCCGTATCGCACGAGGCGCGGTTGTACAGAATGCGCCGGTTCACGGGCCACGCCCACGCCCAGTTGAGCGTCTGGCCGATGCCGGTCGGGTCCGAGTTGTCGCGCCGGCCCATCTGGTTGCCCGCCTGGGTCCACGCGCCGCAGAAGATCCAGCAGCCGCTCGCGGTCGTGCCGTCGTCCTTCAGTTGCGCGAAGCCGGCAAGCTGCTCGCCCTTCTTCACGAGCACCTTGGTCGCGTCCTTCGGGTCGGTCTGATCGGCGAGCGCCTTGCCGTTGTATTCCTTCGCCAGTTCCTCGGGCGTGGGACTCGCGGGATCGGAATACGGCCAGCTCAGCTTGACGATCGGATCGGGCAGCTTGCCGCCGTCTTTCTGATACGCCGCGCGAATGCGCAGGAACAGTCCGGACATGATCTCCAGATCGCTCCGCGCCTCGAACGGCGGCTCCGCGCCCTTCCAGTGCCATTGCAGCACGCGGCTCGAACTCACGAGCGAGCCGTTTTCCTCCGCGAAGCAGGTGGTGGGCAGACGGAACACCTCGGTCTGGATCGACGCCGTATCGACGTCGTTGAAGTCGCCGTACTTCTTCCAGAACTCGGACGTTTCGGTCGCGAGCGGATCCATGACGACGAGCCACTTGAGCTTGCCGAGCGCGGACAGCGTCTTGGCCTTGTCGGGCGCCGACGCAATCACGTTGAAGCCCTGGCAGATATAACCGTTGACCTTGCCCTGATTCATCAGCTCGATGGTCTGCAGCAGATCGTACGGCTTGTCGAGCTTGGGCAGCCAGTCGTAACCCCAGTTGTTTTCCTGGGTCGCGTTGTCGCCCCACCACGCCTTCATGAAGCTCACGAAGAACGCGCCGTAGTGTTGCCAGTAGCTCAGCTGATTGGGCCGCATGGGCTGCGAGGCGCGCTTCTTGATGTAGCCGTCGTAGTCCTGCTCGGCCTCGCTCGGGAGCGTCATATAGCCCGGCAGCAGGTTCGACATCAGCCCGAGGTCGGTGAGACCCTGGATGTTCGAGTGCCCGCGCAGCGCGTTCATGCCGCCGCCCGCAATGCCGATGTTGCCCAGCAGCAGCTGCACCATCGCGCCGGTGCGGATCATCTGCGCGCCGATCGAATGATGGGTCCAGCCGAGCGCGTACAGAATCGTCCCGGCGCGGCCCGGCACGGCGGTGCTCGCGAGCATTTCGCAGACCTTCAGGAATTTATCCTTCGGCGTGCCGCAGACCCTCTCCACCATTTCGGGCGTATAGCGCGAGTAATGCTGCTTGAGCAGCTGATACACGCAGCGCGGATTCTGCAAGGTGTCGTCGGTCTTCACGAAACCGTCGTCGCCGATTTCGTAGTTCCACGACGCCTTGTCCGGATACGCGTGCTTCGCCGGATCGTAGCCCGAGTAGATGCCGTCGTTGAACGCGTAATCGTCGCGCACGATGAACGAGAAGTCCGTGTAGTTCTTCACGTACTCGTGCTGGATCTTGTCGTTCGTGAGCAGCCAGTTGATGACGGCGCCAAGGAACGCGATGTCCGTGCCGGTGCGAATCGGCGCGTAATAGTCCGCGACCGATGCCGTGCGCGTAAAGCGCGGATCCACCACGATGAGCCGCGCCTTGCGGTGCGCCTTCGCCTCCGTGACCCACTTGAAGCCGCACGGGTGCGCCTCGGCCGCATTGCCGCCCATCACCAGAATCACGTCCGCATTGCGAATGTCGACCCAATGGTTCGTCATCGCTCCACGGCCAAACGTCGGGGCAAGACCTGCCACCGTCGGGCCGTGTCAGACACGCGCCTGGTTGTCGAATGCCAGCAGGCCCATCGAGCGGGCCACTTTATGCGTGAGATAACCGACTTCGTTGCTGCCCGCCGACGCGGCCAGCATGCCGGTGGTCAGCCAGCGGTTGACGGTCTTGCCGTCCGCCGTTTTCTCGACGAAATTCGCGTCGCGGTCTTCCTTGAGCAACTTCGCGATGCGGTCGAGCGCCTCGTCCCACGAGATGCGTTTCCACTCGTTCGAGCCCGCCGCGCGGTATTCCGGATACTTGAGCCGGTTCGGGCTGTGGATGAAGTCGATCAGGCTCGCGCCCTTCGGGCAGAGCGTGCCGCGGTTGACCGGATGATCGGGATCGCCCTCGATGTGAATGATGCTCGCGGTGGCGTTCTTCGCGCCGTCGCCGAGACCGTACATGAGGATGCCGCAGCCTACCGAGCAGTATGGGCAGGTATTGCGGGTTTCAGTGGTGCGCGCCAGTTTGTATTGTCGGACTTCGGCAAGTGCGTCGGCGGGCGCGAAGCCCATTAACGCGAGGCTGGATCCTGCCAGCGACGTCGCCGTGACCTTGAGGAACTGACGCCGGGACATCTGCAACATGATTGCGTCCTCGGCTTTCTGGTTGTGGGTCGTTTCAGTATAAGACGTTTTGGGCTCCGGATCGCGCGAGATGCACCGCGCGCGCAGGTGCGGCGCGCCCGGGCACCCAGCTTGCTATATTCGTGTGACGAGCGCGTGGAGCCGCCGGCCGCGCCGGCGCTGGCGCGAGGCGCGCCCGAGGCGGGCGACCGGGCCGGATCTGCGGACTGCCGAAGTGCGGTTCGCGCGGCATCGGTTGCGTGTTCCGCCACAGACCGGGCGCCACTGCCGCTGGCCGCATGCCCGTCACCTTGTCTTCAGGACGAACCGCGAGACGTCGATCATGGCAACTATTTCCTCCGAGCGGCTCGAAACGGCCGCACGCAAAGAAGCGTCGTGGGCCGTGGGCGCCTGCCGCCAGTTCATCGCCGACCGCTGCCCGTCGCTCGCCGCCAGCATCGCCTTCTATTCCGCGTTCTCGCTCGCGCCCACGCTGGTCATGGTGATCGCCGTGGCGGGCTGGTTCTTCGGCGCCGATGCAGCGCGCGGCCAGTTGTTCCGCGAAGTGCACAACGTGCTCGGCAACGACGCCGCCGCCGCCATCACCACCATCGTGCAGAACGCCCACCGCGCGGGCGACGCAGGCGGCGTGGCCGCGCTGATCTCGCTGGCGATGCTGGCGATCGGCGCTTCCGCAACGTTTTCGTCGCTCAATTCCGCACTCAATATAGTGTGGCCGCTGGAAGGGCCGCGCGCCTCGTCGGTCATCGCGCTCGTGCGCGTGCGGCTGATCTCGTTCGGCCTCGTACTGGGCGTGGCTTTTCTTCTGATCGTTTCGCTCGTGCTCGACGCGGGCATTACCTTCGTCGGCCAGTGGCTGATGGGCGAGTCGACGTACTTGATCATCGGCAACATCGTGCAACTGGTGGTCGGGCTGCTGGTGCTCGCGGTCGCGTTCGCGGGATTGCTGCGCTTTCTGCCCGATGCGCCCGTGCTCTGGCGCGATGCGCTGGTCGGCGGCCTCGTCGCGGCGGTGCTCTTTTCCGTCGGCAAGAAACTGTTCGCGCTCTATCTGGCGCACGCGGGCATGGCCACGGCGTTCGGCGCCGCCGGTTCGCTGGCCGTGCTGCTGATGTGGCTGTACTTCTCGGCGGCAGTGCTGCTGCTCGGCGCGGAATTTTCCGCCGCGCGCGGCCGCCTGCACGATCCGCGCGGCGCGTGGGGCATGCTCGAGGAAACGCCGCCGGGCAGCCGTGCCAAACTCGCTTCGGTGCTGGCCGCGTCCACCATCGCGCCGATGCGCGAAGCGGCGGCAGGCTTGCAGACGGCGCGCGCCGCGGCGGCGGAAGGTGCGAATGGCGTGAAAGGCGTGAATGGAGTGGTCGGGGCGGGTGGCGTCGGCAGCGTCGATGGCGCAACGCTCGATGCCGCGGTCGGCGCCGCGCCGCCATATGCCGCCGCCGTCGCTGCGAGCGTGCAACCCGGAAAAACGCCGCGCCCGGCCGATGCGCCGCTGCACGCGATCGGCAAGGCCCGCGCCACGGGCGGCGCCTTTGCGCGCCTTCACGGCGGCAGCCTGCAGATCCGCCGCTCGGTCGTGCGCATGGAAGACAGCGCGACCTACGCCGCCGCTTTGACGCTGGTCCAGGCCGGTCGCACGGTTGCGGCCGCCGATCGCTATGTCAAACGCCATCCCTGGAGTTCGGTCCTGCTCGTCGCGAGCGCGGCGGTCGCCATGACCGCCGCCGCGGGGCGCCGTCACGCCGGCGTCCATCGCAAGGACTGAGCCAGGCGGCGACCTCGCGCCGTCGGCTTCACGCGCCCTCCTTCCCGCACGCCAGACGGGCGCTCGACCGGTACAACCTCAAACCTTTGCAGCGCAACCAGGGCACATCCCTAGTTGCACCATACTTACCCGTAAACCGCATTGGGCGAGGTTGCACATTTCGCGACTTGTATCAGAAACGACAATAATGCAGAGTCAACAATCCAATATTTCATTATCCGGAATAATCGCTCAATAGCCCGTCTCACAAGGCTTCCTGGGGTGGTGTCAGCTTTTTGCGACACTGATTTTTTTTCAGTTCAAGGGAATTGCACCCCTGCGTTATTCTCCATCGCGCAACAGCAACAATTAAACCAAACATCTGCGTGGAGAAAACTGGATGAAACGAATCGCACTCTCGACCCTTTCCGTGGCCCTGCTGGCCGCAGCGGGCGCAGCACACGCTCAAAGCAGCGTGACCCTGTATGGCGTGATCGATGAATCGATCCAGTGGGCTCACAACACGGTCGACGCCAACGGCAACAACGCGAACCTGTTCGGTCTGTACGCCGGCAACATCTCGGGCGATCGCTGGGGCCTCAAGGGCACGGAAGATCTGGGCGGCGGCCTGAAGGCCATCTTCCAGTTGGAAAACGGCTTTGACCTGAACACCGGCGCGGCCGGCCAGGGTGGCCGTATGTTCGGTCGTCAGGCATTCGTCGGTCTGACGCATGACCAGTACGGCACCGTGACGCTGGGCCGCCAGTACGACCCGCTGGTCGACATGGTTCAGCCGCTGACCGCCGACAACTACTTCGGCAGCACGTTCACGACGCCGGGTGACATCGACAACAACGACAACAGCTCGCGTACCAACAACGCGATCAAGTACGTCTCGCCGGTTCTGAGCGGCTTCCAGTTCGAAGGCATGTACGCACTGGGCGGCGTCGCTGGCGCAACGGGTTCGGGCCAGACGTGGGCGGCAGCCGCCACGTACGGCATCGGTTCGTTCAACATCGCAGCGGGCTACTTCCGCGCCGACAACTCGTCGAGCTTCGCAGACCGTTCGACGTCGGCATGGAGCACGGTGTCGACCTCGGGCGCCGTGTTCGACAACCAGATCACGGAAGGCTTCCAGACGGCCAAGTCGCTCGGCATCGCTTCGGTGGCCGCGCAATACGTCGCCGGTCCGTTCACGTTCGGCGTGCGTTACAGCAACGTCCAGTTCAAGCCGGACGCGTACTCGACGGCTCTGAACCCGGGCTTCGCTTCGACCGAGCGTTACAACATCGCTGCCGGCTTCCTCGGCTATCAAGTGACGCCGGCCATGCTGCTGGGCCTCGGCTACACGTACACGCACGGCGCGGGCAACGTGTCGAACACGTACCACCAGGTGTCGATCGGCGCGGACTACAACCTGTCGAAGCGCACCGACCTGTACGCACTGGCTGCTTACCAGCACGCCAACGGCACGCAGCTGAACGCAGACGGCACGACGTCGACGGCCGGCGCGGCAATCGGCTCGTACGGCTACAACTCGGCTTCGAGCTCGCAAGAGCTGGTCAGCCTCGGCATCCGCCACAAGTTCTAATCAGTCTGCCTGGCCGGGCGCGAGCCCGGCAGCGCGACGAGACCTCGCAGCTAAAAATCACACGCTGCACGAGCCAGCCTCAGGCGAAAGCCGGGCTGGCTTTTTTATTGCCTGCTCGCCATTGAACCAGCGTTGTTGACTCGCGTCAGACCGCGCGGTTTGCGCGAGCGCACAGCCAGGCCGTGCCGCGTTCGCTCAACGCAGCCGGCCCAACGCCGCCACCGCCTGATCGACGAATGCCTGCGCAAGCGGCGCGCGCGCCGCGTCCACATGATGCGCCACGTAAAGCGGCTCCGGCAGCGCGGGCGTAAAGCGCTTGACCGCCACGCGCGCGCTCGCGGCCGCTGCCGTGAGCGGATCGATCAGCGCGATACCCAGCCCCGCTTCCACGAGCGTCACGACCGCCTGCGCGAGGCTCGCCTCGACGCCCAGACGGCGCGTCACGCCCGCCTCCGAAAACGCACGGTCGATACGCAAACGCGCCTCCGTACCCGCCGCGAACGAAACGAACGCCTCGCCCTCGCAATCCGCCGCGCTCACCGCTCGCTTGCGCGCAAGCCGATGACCGCGCGGCACGATGCAGCGCATCGGCCACTCGCCGAGCGGTTCGAGCCGCACCGAACGCGGCGCCGCCACCGCGCCGACGAACGCCAGATCGCAGCGCCGCGCGGCGACGCGTTCAAGCGCGAGCAACGGCTCCAGCGCGAGCAGCGCCACGTCGACGCCCTCGTGTTCGTGCGCGAACGCCGCCGCCACGCGCGGCAGAAAATCCGCGCCGAACTCCGGCGCGCCCGCGATGCACAACGCACCCCGACGCTGCTCGCGAATCTGCGCCGCCGCTTGAATCACGCGCTCGAATCCCGTGAAGGCCCGCTCGACTTCCTCGTGCAGCGCATGCGCGTGCGCGGTTGGCCAAAGGCGTCCGTTGCGACGCTCGAACAGCGCAAATCCCACGCCGGCTTCGAAGTCTGCGAGCAGTCGGCTCACCGCCGGTTGCGAAACGCCGAGGGCCGCCGCCGCGCGCGTCGCGGTGCGCGTCTGCATCAGCGCGCGAAACGCTTCGATCTGGCGGATGCTGGGTTCGGAATCAGGCATAACACGGGAACATGAATAAATTAGAAACGACAGATTCAAGCTATCGAACATCACGGCGATTGGCGTTATCGTTCTTTAAAAAACGGTCCAAAATCGCCATCTCAATCGATAACATCTGAACATACATCATACGCGCGTGACCTCGCCCCACGTTTCTCGCGCACAAATAAAAATCCCCGCGGGCGCGATGCCAACGGGGATTCTTTGGGTACTACCGCAATGCTGACGCAAGCCGTGACGCGAAGTCGCGGCGGAGGCGCTTAGCCTGCTGCTGCGTCCTTCAGCTTCTTCAGTGCGCGTGCCTTGACGCGAACCGATGCCGGCTTGGCCGGGAACCAGCGCTCTTCACCCGTGAACGGGTCCTTGCCGAAGCGCTTCTTCTTCGCCGGCACGGCCTGAACGACGATCTTCAGAAGACCCGACAGCGTGAATTCGCCGGCGCCCTTCTTGTGGACCGAACCCAGGATCGTGTCTTCCAGCGCGGCGAGCACAGCCTTCGTAGCCTTCGGCTCGACGCCAGCGCGCTCAGCAACGTGAGCAGCCAGCGAGGCCTTCGTGAAGGTGTCCTTGATCGGCGACGAAACGCCGGACGCCTTCACGGCGACCTTCTTAGCTGCGGCCGTCTTGGCGGGCGCTTTCTTTGCGGCAACTTTCTTGGTGGCCGGGGCTGCTGCCTTTTTGGCCACTTTCTTTGCGGAAGTCGGCATGTTTCTCCTACCAGTGTTGGTCAGTGAGTCGACGAAGCACAGCGGGATGCAAATGCTTCAACGGCGGATTCTACAAGCGTGCAAGCGTTTTGCGTGATTCTTTTGCATCGCAGATGCAAATTTGTTGCTCCGCGCTGACTGCCTGACGCACTTTGACACCTGTTTACAGGGGTAAACGCGCTCTCGCACGTCCCGCATGCGACGCGCCCGCGTCCGCGCGACACAGCCGCAATGGCGCGAAAACGCCACACGTATGGCGTTTTCGCGACGCTCGAGCCGTTTTTGCGTCGTGTAAAAAGCGCGTCGACGGGGTAAAGCTCCGTCCGCAATGTGCCGTAACAGCTTTTACGACGTCTTCAAGCGCGCCGCGAGCACACCGAGCGCCGCGTCGATCTGCTCGACCTCCACCGCGCCATAGCCGAACAAAAAACCGTGCCGCGCGGGGGCGTGCAGATGAAACGGCGCGAGCGGATGCAGACCGATCGACGCCGCGCGCCCCGCCGCCACGAATGCGGTTTCGTCGGCGCCCGGCGCGAGATGTGCGGCGAGATGCAGGCCCGCCGTGTTCGGCAGCACGGGGTCGAGCCAGCGCGCGAGCGGCCCCTGCAAATGCGCGAGCAAGGCCGCGCGCCGCGCCGCATAGGTCTGATGCATGCGGCGCAGATGGCGCGCGAAATGACCGTCGAGCATGAAGTTCGCGAGCGTCGTCTGCGTCAGCGCGCAACCGTGACAGTCGGCGACCTGGCGCGCGCGCATGAGCGGCCTCGCAAGCGCGGCGGGCGGCACCATGTAGCCCACGCGCAACTCGGGAAAAATCGTCTTCGAAAACGTGCCCACGTAGGCCACGAAACCGGCTTGATCGAGACTCTTGAGCGGCTCCAGCGAGCGCCCTTCGAAGCGGAACTCGCAGTCGTAGTCGTCTTCGATCACGAGCGCGCCGCGCGCCTGCGCCCATTCGAGCAAGGCCACGCGACGCGCGAGACTCATCGGCATGCCGAGCGGAAACTGGTGCGACGGCGTCACGTAGACGAGGCGCGCCGTTTTCGGCAGCTTGCCGACGATCAAACCGTCGCCGTCGACGGGCACCGGCACGACCTGTGCGCCCAGCGACGCGAAGATGTCGCGCGCGGGCGGATAACCGGGATCCTCCACGGCCACCGTATCGCCGGGACGCAGCATCACGCGCGCCAGCAAGGTCAGCGCCTGCTGCGCGCCCTGCGTGACGATCACCTCGTCCCCACTGCTCTCCACCGCGCGGTTGAACGCAAGATAACGTGCGATCGCGAGACGCAGACGCTCCTCGCCCGCCGGATCGCGATACGCGCCGTGGCCGCGCGCCTGCACGCGCAGCGCCTCGTTCACGCAGCGCCGCCAGGCGTCGAACGGAAAGCGCGACTTGTCGGTCACGCCGCCCGCGAAATCGCAGAGGAGCCGCGCATCGGGACGCGGCAACGCGAGCATGCCGTCGCGCGCGCCGTCCTCCACACGCCACCACGGCTGCGCCTGCACGCCCGTCGGCGCGTGGGCCTGGCGGCTCGTCGGCTGGTTTGTGGGGTGGTTCGTATCGGCGGCCTGCGCCGCGCCGATCTGCGCATTCGTCTGCACGGGCGCACGCGCGGGCAGGCGTTCGAGCGCATCGGCGACGAAGGTGCCCGAGCCGCGCCGCGCGACCAGATAGCCTTCGGCGAGCAGACGCTCGAACACGTCGAGCGTGGTCTTGCGCGAGACCTTCAGTTGCAGCGCGAGATCGCGCGTGGACGGCAGGCGCGTGCCACCCGCCAGCCGCCCTTCGACGATGCGCTCGCGCAGTTGCCGGTAGATCTGCCCGGCGAGGTCGCGGCGGCCTGAAACGGTGACGTGGAGATCCATGCGAGAAACACGAAAGCGGTCGATGCGGATGAACGGCGCGGTCGTCGTGACGATGCCGATCCGCCGGCCGGAGTGAGCATCTGAAATATTGCCAGAATGACGCGAACGGCGTGACGCGAATGGCGCGCGCCATGCAAAACGCCCGGACGTGCACGACATCCGGGCGTTGCGTTCGCGCGCGCCGCAATGCGGCAGCGTCCGGTGTTAAGCAGTGGCTGAAGGCTCGCGTGCGTCGCCTTCGACCTTGACGCTGCTCGCGTGATGCTCGCGCGAAAGACGGCGCATGAGCGGCAGCAGCAGCACGGCGATCAGCATGCCGAGCGCCGCGAGCCAGCCGAGCCCCGTAAACAGCCGCGTATAGAGCGGCAGCGACGTGACGGCGTCGAGTTCGCCCGACGGCATCTGCGCGAGATTCGCCACCACGCTGCCCAGATACTGCGAAATGCCCGTGGCCACCAGATACGCGCCCATCATGAAGCCGCCGAGGCGCGCGGGCACGTAGCGCGCGACCATCGCGAGGCCGAGGCCGCTCACGAGCAGCTCGCCGAGCGAATAGAGCCCGTAGCCCGCCACCATGAACCACGACGACACGCGCCCGTCCACGGCGTAGCGTCCGCTGCCCGCGAACACGAAGAAGCCCGCGGCGACCACGGCGAAGCCGATCGCGTATTTGACGGCCACCGGCACGTCGCGGCCGCGCTTC
The DNA here is from genome assembly GCF_046535315.1 of Paraburkholderia sp. SIMBA_027. NCBI lineage: Bacteria > Pseudomonadati > Pseudomonadota > Betaproteobacteria > Burkholderiales > Burkholderiaceae > Paraburkholderia > Paraburkholderia sp. SIMBA_027. The sequence continues at coordinate 162,120 of NZ_JAWRWY010000018.1, read as the reverse complement.
GCGAGCGACGTGTAGAGCATCGCGAGCGGCGGCGAAAGCAGCATGATCCAGATCGGATTGAGCGCCTGGAATTGCGCCGGGCTCCAGCTAACGAGCGCGTGCCCGAACAACGAGAATTGCGGATCGACGTTGCGCAGCGCGAACAGCGTCAGCGACGTCGACATCTGCTGATAGAAGATGAAGAACAGAATCACCTGGAACACGAGGATCAGTGCGGCGACGAGGCCGGCGCGTTCGGCGCGTTCGCAGCGCACCAGCATCCAGACGAACACCAGCAGCACGACGACGCCCGCCGCATAGACGCAGGCAACCGCCACATCCTTGTGCTGGAGCACGAACAGCGTGGCCGCGCCCAGCGCCACGCCGCCGACGGCCACGAGCGCCGCGCGGCCGAGGCGCAGCGGTTCGTCGTCGGGTGCGGTGCCGATATGCGCGAGCGTGCGGCGCATCAGCAAGAAGTTGAGCACGCCGAACACCATGCCCGCGCAGCACACCGCGAAGGCCGCGTGCCAGCCCCAATGATCCTTGATCCACGGCGTGGCGAGCATCGACACGGTCGAGCCGACGTTCACGGCCATGTAGTAAATGGTGAACGCGCTGTCGAGGCGCGCGTCGTCGCCTTCGTAGATACGGCGCACGAGGTTGGCGGCGTTCGACTTGAACAGCCCGTTGCCGACCACGATCACGCCCAGCGACGCGAACATGTGGTGCAGGCTGTCGTTGGGCAGCGCGAGCATCAGATAGCCGATGGCGAGCACGACCGCGCCCGCGACCATCGTGCGGCGCGCGCCGAGCACCTGGTCGCCGATCCAGCCGCCGATGGCCGGCGCGGCGTAGACGAGCGCCGTGAAGGCGCCCCAGGTGAGATTGGCCTGGCTGTCGGTAAAGCCGACCTGGCCGACCATGAAGAGCACAAGCAGCGCGGCCATGCCGTAATAGCCGAAGCGCTCCCACATTTCGATCAGAAAGACGGTCGTAAAGGAGCGCGTCTGTGAGATGGGTGGTGTCATGACGAGTTCCGCAAAAACTGGGGTGGCCCGGATTGTACGCATGTGCGGGCGGCATGGCGCGTTGCTTGCGCGTTGCCTGTGCGTTGCCCGTGCTCCGTGGCGCTGCGTTTCGATCCGCACCGTGTCCGCGCATGACGTGCACCGTGTTTCAGCGCGCGGGAAAGGCCCGTGCGGGGCGCTCTTCTCACCGCCTTCGCCGCGCCTTGCACCACGCCCGTGCGCCGCAGCCTCTTCCGCATTTTTGATAAGCGTCCGGTGACGCTGGCAGCTTTTGCGCCATTTTTGGCGCTCTGGCGCATGCGCGTCTGCCTAAAGTGATCACGTTGGCGCGTTGGCGAAGTTCCACGCCCTCACGCCCGGTTCAACTCACTTCTCGGAAAACAGCATGGCGCTCCAGATCAGCTTTCTTCTTTTCCCCAACGTCCAGCCGCTCGATCTCTGCGGTCCGTGGGACGTATTCGCCTCGATGCCCGACACCTCGGTGCGGCTCGTCGGCAAGACGCGCGACGCAGTGGTCGGCGCGACGGGCCTGCGGCTCACGCCCGACACGACCTTCGACGACTGCCCGCCGCTCGACGTGATCTGCGTGCCGGGCGGCAGCGGCGTCGGCCCGCTGCTCGACGACGACGTCACGCTCGACTTCGTGCGCCGCCAGGCAAGCGGCGCGCGCTACGTCACGTCGGTCTGCACCGGCGCGCTCGTGCTGGGCGCGGCGGGCCTGCTGCGCGGCCGCCGCGCGACCACGCACTGGGCCTTTCACACGCTGCTGGAGCCGTTCGGCGCGATCGCCGTGCAGGACCGCGTGGTGCGCGACGGCAACCTGATCACCGGCGGCGGCATCACGGCAGGCATCGATTTCGCGCTGACGCTCGCGGCGGAACTGATCGGCGTGGATGCGGCGCAGGACCTGCAACTGGAGCTCGAATACGCGCCCGCGCCGCCGTTCGACGCGGGCAACCCCGCCACCGCGCCGGCCACCGTGGTCGAGCGTGTGCGCGCGCTCAACGCCGCATCGCTGGCCGAGCGCACGCGTCTCGTCGAGCGCGCGGCCGCGAAACTCGCGTCCGGGCGCGCGCTTTGATCGACATCAGCGACATCAACGACATTGACAACACCCGCGCCGCGCGGAGGGCATAAACGGCATGAGCGGAGTCCTCCGCGTCCGTGCGCGCTCACGCGGCGGCCCTGCGCAGCACGCGATAAACACAGCGCAAAAACCGCGCGGCAAGCCAGGGTCGGCCTTGCTACCGTCTTCGGCACGGATCGTATACATTGGGTCGCGGGCCGTCAGGGCCCGTCGACGGCGTCCGCGTTCGCTCGGACACCGCTTCTCGCATCCTTGCATCACAAGCCCTAAACCAGCGGTACAAATCAACCAAGAGGGGTATCAATGCGCTCCACCACCAGCAAGCTGACTCTCGCCGCGGCCGTCGCCGCATTCGCGCTCGGCGTCGCCGCGCCGTCCTTCGCCCAGGATGCCAGCGCGCCGGCCGCCACGCAGGCCGCGCCCGCTGCCTCCGCGCCGCTCACCAAGGAACAGAAAGCGCAGAAACGCAAGGAAGCGCGCGCGCAGCACAAGGCCGAACGCAAGGCCGCCCGCGCGAAGAACAACGCGGAACTGAAGAAGCTCGAGGACGCCGGCTACAAGCCCGCGAACAACGACCCGAACTACCCGCAAAACATCCAGGACGCACAGAAGAAAGCCGCCGCGGCCGCAGGCGCGAGCCAGTAACGCGTGTGCACGGGAACCGGCGCGGTCGGCCGGTTTCCGTTTTCAAACACGACCGGACGCCGATCTCGCGCCGATCTCGCGCCGATCTCGCACCCATCCCGCACCGATCCAGCGCCATTCGATCGCCGCACCCAGCGCGCACCACGCCCTTCTCCGCCCACCGCCGCGCCGCATTTCCCCCCGCTTTTTCCAGCCTCTTCGCGATCCCGCGACGACGCCAACACCTCATCGACACGATGACGAACCGCGCCATCGCGCCCGCCGACGAGTCGTTTCGCGCGCACCTTCAGCGCATCGCCGTGCCCGATATGGGACGATCTTTTCCGCCATCGGCCAAACCATCGCGTGACGCAGGGCCAGACCCGCGCCGACCCGATCACCGATATCCAGGCTGTTCGAGCCGCACGCACCGACACGATTCGCCTCGCCCGCCGCCGCCCGCTCCTCGCGCATGACGGCCCGCGAGTTCCACCCGGAGTCCACGTCATGAATGCAGCGAATCCGCAGGCCGGCACCCCGCCGAAACCCGAGTCGACGCCGAAAAAAGGCATCCCCATCGGCTTGATCGCGGGCGTCGTCGCGCTCGTCATCGTGCTGCTGCTGCCCTTGCCGGCGAGCCTGCCCGTCGCGGGCCAGCGCATGCTCGCGATCCTCGCCTTCGTCGTGGTCGTGTGGCTCACCGAAGCCGTCTCCTACGAAGCGAGCGCGATCATCATCACCTCGCTGATGGCGTTTCTGGTCGGCACGGCGCCGACCATCGAAGACCCGACTGTCTACTACGGCACCTCCAAAGCCATCACCATGGCGCTCGCCGGCTTCTCGAACTCGGCGCTCGCGCTGGTGGCGGGCGCGCTGTTCATCTCGGCGGCGATGACCGTGACCGGGCTCGACAAGCGCATCGCGCTCGTCACGCTCTCGCTGATCGGCACGACCACGCGGCGCATCCTGATCGGCGCGATCGCGGTGACCATCGTGCTCTCGCTCGTGGTGCCGAGCGCCACCGCGCGCAGCGCCTGCGTGGTGCCGATCATGGTCGGCGTGATCTCGGCGTTCGGCGTGGACAAGCGCTCGAACATCGCGGCCGGTATCATGATCGTGGTGGCGGAAGCGACCAGCATCTGGAATATCGGCATCCAGACGGCCGCCGCGCAGAACCTGCTGACCGTGGGCTTCATGGACAAGATGCTCGGCGCGCGCGTGACCTGGCTCGACTGGCTGATCGCGGGCGCGCCGTGGGCGATCATCATGTCGGTGGTGCTGCTCGTGCTGGTGCTCAAGATGCTGCCGCCCGAAACCGACGCCATCGCGGGCGGCAAGGAAGCCGTCGAGAAGTCGCTGCGCGAACTCGGGCCGATGACCGGGCCGCAGAAGCGCCTGCTGGGCGTCTCCATCGGCCTGCTGTGCTTCTGGGCCACGGAGGGCAAGCTGCACCCCTTCGACACCACCTCGGTGACTTACGTGGGCCTCGTGCTGCTGTTGCTGCCGCGCTTCGGCGTGATGGACTGGAAGACCGTGCAGAGCCGCATTCCCTGGGGCACGGTGATCGTGTTCGGCGTGGGCATCAGTCTGGGCACCGCGCTGCTCACGACCAAGGCGGGCCAGTGGCTCGGCGACCTCGTCGCGCATCACACGGGCCTCGATACGGCCGGTCCGTTCATGGCCTTCGCGATCCTGTCCGCGTTCCTGATCGTGATCCACCTCGGTTTCGCGAGCGCGACCGCGCTCACGTCCGCGATGCTGCCGATCCTGATCGCGGTCCTGCAATCGATGTCGGGCGACTTCAACCGGCTCGGCGTGGCGATGCTGCTCGGCTTCACGGTGAGCTTCGGCTTCATCCTGCCGATCAACGCGCCGCAAAACATGGTGTGCCTCGCCACCGAAACCTTCACCGCGAAACAGTTCGCGAAAGTGGGCATCGTGCTCACGATCGTCGGCTATCTGCTGTTGCTGCTGTTCGCGGCGACGTGGTGGCGCTGGCTCGGCTGGATCTGAGCGCACGTCCGATCGACATCAAGACAACACGGCGCGCCGCCGCTCGCGGCCAGGCGCGCCGCCTCACGCAATCAGGAGCCGCACATGGAAGTCGCAATCGCCGATGCACGCCGCTTCGCCGTGGACGTGCTCACGCATCTCTCGGTGCCCGCCGACATCGCCGCCGATATCGCCGACCACCTGATCGAATCCGACCGCGTGGGCTACGCGAGCCACGGCCTGTCGATCCTGCCGAACTACCGGCGCGGTCTCGAAGCGGGCCTCGTGGTCGCCGACGGACGGCCCGAACGCGTGGTCGACCGCGGCGCGCTGATCGCCTACGACGGCCATACCGGCTTCGGCCAGCACGTCGGCAAGGTGGTTATCGACGATGCCATCGCCCGCGCGCGCGACCACGGCCAGTGCATCGTCACGCTGCGTCATACGCACCATCTGGGCCGCATGGGTCATTACGGCGAAATGGTCGCCGAACAGGGCTTCGTGCTGCTCGCGTTCACCAACGTCGTGAACCGGCCGCCGATCGTCGCGCCGTTCGGCGGACGCGAGCCGCGCCTCACGACCAATCCGCTCTGCTTCGCGGGGCCGCTGCCGGGCGGGCGTCCGCCCTTCGTGGTCGATATCGCGACCAGCGCGATCGCCGTGAACAAGGCGCGCGTGCTCGCGGAAAACGGCCTGCAGGCGCCGCCCGGTGCGCTGATCGACGCCGACGGCCAGCCCACCACCGACCCGAACGTGCTGCTCGCCGAGCCGCCCGGCGCGCTGCTGCCGTTCGGCGCGCACAAGGGCTATGCGCTCGGCCTCGTGGCGGAACTGCTCGCGGGCGTGCTCTCGGGCGGCGGCACGATTCATCCCGACAATCCGAGCAACGGCGTGGCGCACAACAACATGTTCGCGCTCGTGCTCGATCCGCAGGTGGACTTCAACGCGACGTGGCGTTCGCAGGAAGTCGATTCGTTTCTCGACTATCTGCTGAGCTGCCCGCCGCAGGACCCGACGCAACCCGTGCAGTATCCGGGCGAGTACGAGGCGCACAATCGCGCGCTGCATCAGACCACGATCGATCTGCCCGATTCGGTGCGCAAGCCGTTCGGCGATCTGGCGGCGGAGTTCGGCGTCGCGCCGCTCGCGGCGATCTGAGCGGCGCGATGCGCATCGCGCGACGTACAGCGGCGGTATGCATCGGCGAATCGACCATGAAACAAGGGGCGCCTGAGCGCCCCTTGTGTTTTACCGCTGCATTTCCAGCAGTATCTGGCGGATTCGCGCGCCGCGCATCACACCGCGACCGCGCCGACGTAGTTCTCGGCCATCGCCATGGCCGCCGCGCGCGACGTGGTCACGTGCTCCAGTTCCGCGACCTGCAGACGCTGTTCGAACGGCGACGCATCGTCGAGACGGTGCATCATGCGCGTCATCCAGTACGAGAAGTGCTCGGCGCGCCAGATGCGGCGCAGCGCGGTTTCGCTGTACGCGTCGAGCAGATCGGTGCGGCTTTCCTTGTAGAAGGCCACGAGCGCGGCGGTCAGCACACGCACGTCGGCGACCGCGAGATTGAGGCCCTTCGCGCCCGTCGGCGGCACGATATGCGCCGCGTCGCCGGCGAGGAACAGGCGGCCGTGCTGCATCGTCGTCGAAACGAAACTGCGCATGCCGACGATGTTCTTCTGGAAGATCTTGCCCTCCACCACCTGATGCCCGTCGTGCGAATCGACGCGCGCATGCAGTTCCGCCCAGATGCGGTCGTCCGACCAGTTGTCGACGTTGTCTTTCGGATCGCACTGGAAATACATGCGCTGCACGTTGGGCGAGCGCGTGCTGACGAGCGCGAAGCCGCGGTCGTGGCGCGCGTAGATCAGCTCGTCGGACGACGGCGGCGCTTCCACGAGAATGCCGAACCAGCCGAACGGGAACACACGTTCGTAATCCTGGCGCAAGGCCGCCGGAATCGCGGCGCGCGACACGCCTTGCGAGCCGTCGCAGCCGATCACGTAGTCGCAATGCAGCGTGTGCTGCTCGCCGGCGTGGTCGAAGCGGATCGACGGCGCATCGGTGTCGATGCCGTGAATCGAGGTGTTGCTGACGTTGAAGAACAGCTTGCCGTCCGCCTGCACGCGCGCGGCGACGAGGTCCTTGAGCACTTCGTGCTGCGCGTAGACGGTGATCGACTTGCCGGTCAGATCGGTGAGATCGATGCGGCGGCGCTTGCCTTCGAACGCCAGCTCGAAGCCGTGATGCAGCGCGCCTTCAGCCTTCATGCGCGCGCCGACGCCGGCTTCGCTGAGCGTGTCCATCGTGCCTTGTTCGAGCACGCCCGCGCGGATTGTCGATTCGATCTGCTCGCGGCCGCGCATTTCGAGCACGACCGAGTCGATGCCGCGCAGATGAAGGAGGTGGGAAAGCAGCAGGCCTGCGGGCCCGGCGCCGATGATGCCAACTTGAGTGCGCATGCGGGTTGTCTCCATTTGCATGTTGATTTTGCGCAAGTTTGGCGGGCGCAGGCGATATCGCGCAACGCGATATCGAGAATAGGGACTATCTCGATTGCGAATAACGGGCCGAAACGCAGGCCGAACACGCGCGGCGCGCACGCGTCGGACGGAATGGAATTTGCTGCAGCGCGCCAACGCCTTGTTACCGACCACTTCGAAAAACAATCTCAACGCCATGCCGAATTCGTTCGCCTCTCGTCGCCTTGCCGTCAACGAAGTTTTTCCGCGTGTTTTCCCAATTTCCGATCGGAAACAAACGCACACGAAGCTGAAACACCGCGCCGCCGCGCTCTGCATCGCGCTCGCACTCGGATGCGGCGCACACGGCGCGGTGTTCGCGCAAACAGCGACGCAAACAGCACCGCAAACGGCGTCGCAAACCGCCGCGGCCGCAACGGTGCAAACAGCACCGCAAACCGCGCAGGAAACGACCGCTCTGCCGCTGCCGCCGTCCGAGCTTTACGGCCAGCTTTATCGCGACGTCGAACTTGCGCAGGTCTATCCGGACAGCAAAACGTTCGCGGACATGACGCCAAACGAAGCGCCCGCCAACATCGTCGAGGCCTACGCAAGCTGGCGCACCGAGCACGCGAACATCACCGACGCCGATGCGCGTAAAACCGCGCTGCGGCAGTTCGTCGAGCAGCATTTTTCCGCCGCGAAAGTCGCCACCGACAGCTATGTCGCCGATCCGAACCAGAACGTCGTGAGCCATATCGACACGCTCTGGGACGTGCTGCGCCGCAACCCCGACGCGGGACAGCAACCCTATTCGTCGCTACTGCCGCTGCCGAATCCGTACGTGGTGCCGGGCGGCCGTTTCAACGAGATTTACTACTGGGATTCGTACTTCATCATGCTCGGCCTGGAAGCGAGCGGGCGGCACGATCTCACGCGCGACACGCTCGACAATTTCGCCACGCTCATCGACCGCTACGGCCACATTCCGAACGGCAATCGCACCTATTACCTGAGCCGCTCGCAGCCGCCCTTTTTCGCGCAGATGGTGGCGCTCGTCGCACAGCGCGACGGCGACGCCGTCTATGTGCGCTATCTGCCGGAACTGCGCAAGGAATACGACTACTGGATGGCGGGCGCGGACACGCTCAAGCCCGGCGAAGCCGCGCAGCACGTCGTGCGTCTCGCGGACGGCACGCTGCTCAACCGCTACTGGGACGCGCGCGCCACGCCGCGCGACGAGTCTTACCGCGAAGACGTGCTGACGGCCCAGGCCGCGCCGCAGCGCGACGCCGCCGACCTGTGGCGCAATCTGCGCGCGGGCGGCGAAACCGGCTGGGATTTCAGCTCGCGCTGGTTCGCCGACAACCACACGCTCGCGACCATCGACATCACCTCGCTCGTGCCCGTCGATCTCAACGCGCTGCTCGTCGATCTCGAACGCACGCTCGCGAAAGCCTATGGCCTGAAGGGCGACGCCGCGCAAGCCCAGGCGATGACCCGGCGCGCGCAACAACGCAGCGCGGCCATCGAACGCGTGCTCTGGGACCCGCAACTGCACGCGTTCAGCGACTACGATTTCGTGCATCACACGCTCACGCACCGGCTGACGGCGGCGACGGTCTATCCGCTCTACACGGGCGTCGCCACGCGTGCGCAGGCGCGCCAGGTGGCCGCCGCCGTGCGCGCGGGGCTGCTGCGGCCGGGCGGACTCGCCACCACGCAGGTGTCGAGCGGCCAGCAATGGGACGAACCGAACGGCTGGGCGCCGCTGCAATATCTCGCGATCGCCGGGTTGCGCCGCTACGGCGAACGCGCGCTCGCGCAGACCATCGCCACGCGCTGGATCGCGACCGACCTCGTCTATTACCGACGCACCGTCAAGCTCGTCGAAAAGTACGACGTGAGCGCGGCGGCCGCGAAGGCGTCGTCGGCGGGCGGCGGCGAATATCCGCTGCAGGACGGCTTCGGCTGGACCAACGGCGTGCTGCGCGCGCTGCTCGTGATGTATCCGCATACGGAAGGCGCGACGATTCCGGCTCAGTGATTCGGGCACCGATTCACGCTGATTCGCGCCGATCTCGCACAAGCGAATCGGCGCGTCTACGAGGATCCCGCCGACCTGTTCGCGCATCTCGACGAAATCGCCGCGCGCAATTGGCGCGGACTGATGCGGACTGATGCGCATGAATCGCCGATCAATCCAGCCCAAGCGCCGTTCGCACCGCAACGCGTAGCAGCGAACAGACGCCGCGCCATCCACGCCACAATCTGAAACGATTCGGGCCGCGCGCCGTATCTGTCTGCACGGGTCCGCACGGCTCGGCACGCAAAAACGCCCCGCAATGCAGCATCGGCCCATGCACCGCGTCCGTGCAGCGCGATGTGCGACGCGCCCACGCCACCGCGCCAAACCGGCCGCAGCGTGCATACAGCGCGCCTTCGGCGTATGCTCGACCTCATGACCGCAGAGCAATCTGCACACTGGCAGCCGGCTTGCGCCGTCCGAACCGCCATGAACGTCTCCGATCCCGCCTCCGCCGCCGAACCCGGTCCCCGCACAGGACCGCGCGTCACCGTGGTCGTGCTCACGCGCAATCACGTGCGCCAGACCATCGACACCGTCGCGCGCCTCACCGCGCTGCCCGAACGCCCCTACGTGATCGTCGCCGACAACGGCTCGACCGATTCCACCGTCGGCCTGCTTGCGTCGCTGTTTCCGCAGGTCCGCATCGTTCAGGCGCTCGGCGACCTCGGCATGGCGGGCTTCAATCGCGCCATTTCGCTCGCGCCGACCGAGTACGTCGCCTGCTGCGACGACAGCACGTGGTTCGCGCCCGGCGCGCTCGCGCGCGCGGCGCTGCTGCTCGACGAGCATCCGCAGGTCGCCGTGCTCAATGCCCGCGTCGTCGGCGACGACGAACGCGAAATCCACCCGGCCTGCCTGATGCTGCACGCCACCTCGCCCGCCGCCGACGAGCCGCCCGGCCCCACGCTCGCGGGCTACATGGCGGGCGCGTGCATTGTCCGCACCGCCGTGTTCCGCGCGCTCGGCGGCTATGAAACGCGCCTCTCGCACGGCGGCGCGGAGGAACTGGCCGCGCTCGACCTGCTGGCCGCCGGCCATGCGATCGTCTATTGCGAGCAGGCGCTTGCGCATCGCGAACCGCTCTATCGCGGCTTCACGCGCGCGCAGCACTGCGCGCTCGCGCGCAACGCCGCGTGGGTCGCCTGGATGCGTCTGCCGATGCGCGACGCGCTCGCCGCCACCGGCCGCGCGCTGGCCGTGTTCGCGCGTCAGCGCTCGCTCGGACCCGCCGGTTTCGCGCTGCTGCGCGGCGTGTTCTGGACCCTCGGACGCCGCCGCCGCGTGCCCGCGCATGTGGTACAGCTCACCCGCCAGGTACGCCGCGCCGAGCGCCAGGTGCGCGCCGGCATTCCCGCCGTGGCCGAAAAGTACGACCGCGCGGGCCAGCGTGCGTGGTAAGCTGCGCGCGAACAGTGCCGCCCCGGCAAGGGGCGCCGGCCGCGGGCGCGCGCCTTGCGCGCCCCGATCATCTGAGAGACCTCAACGCGAAACAAGGACCATGACGACGTCCGGCTCCGCCCTGCAACCCGACTCAGGCCTCGCCGCCGAAGGCCATAGCGGACGCCGCTTCGAAGCGCTCGTGCAGCCGATCGAGGACTACGCGATCTTCCTGCTCGATCCGCGCGGCTACGTCGTGAGCTGGAACAACGGCGCGGCGCGCATCAAGGGCTACGAGGCCCACGAGATCATCGGTCAGCATTTCTCGCGCTTTTACACCGACGAAGCCAACGGCCGCCGCTGGCCCGAGCACGAGCTCGAACAGGCCGCGCTGCACGGGCGCTTCAACGACGAAGGCTGGCGCGTGCGCAAGGACGGCTCGATGTTCTGGGCCAACGTCGTGATCACGGCGCTGCGCGAACAGGACGGCTCGCTCGCCGGCTTCGCCAAGGTCACGCGCGACCTCACGGCCGAGCGCCGCCAGGTCGAGGCGCTGCGCCTGTCGGAAGAACGCTTTCGCCTGCTGGTCGAAAGCGTCAGCGATTACGCAATCTTCATGCTCGACCCGCAAGGCCGCGTGGTGAGCTGGAACAGCGGCGCGACCAACCTCAAGGGCTATCGCCCCGCCGAAATCGTCGGTCAGCATTTTTCCGTGTTCTATCCGCCCGAGGAAGCCGCCGCCGGCGCGCCCGAGCGCGAACTGCGCCGCGCCGCCGAAATGGGGCGCTGCATCAACGAAGGCTGGCGCGTGCGCAAGGACGGCTCGATGTTCTGGGCCAACGTCACGCTCACGGCCATTCACGACATGCACGGTCGCCTGACCGGTTTCGCCAAGGTCACGCGCGATATGACCGAAAGCCGCCGCACCGACGAACTCGAGCATTCGAGCGAGCAGATGAAGCAGTTCCTCGCCATGCTCGCGCACGAGCTGCGCAATCCGCTCGCGCCGGTGCGCAACGCCATCGCCACGATGCGGCTGATGCCGGGCGCGAGCCCCGAAATCGACCAGGCGCGCGATCTGATCGACCGGCAGATCGTGCATCTCACGCGGCTCGTCGACGATTTGCTCGACGTGGGCCGCATCACCTCCGGCAAGATCGAATTGCGCGAGGCGCCGCTCGATCTCTGCGAAGTGATGCGCCATGCCGTCGATGCCGCGCGGCCCTTCACGGCGGCGCGCCGCCAGCGCGTCGACGTGCATATGCCCGACGCGCCGATCGCCATGACCGGCGACCACACGCGCCTCGTGCAGGTGCTGCAGAATCTGCTGCACAACGCCTCGAAGTTTTCGCCCGACGAGAGCCGCATCGTCATCGACACGCAGAGCGCGGCGCGCACGGTGCAGATCCAGGTGCGCGACGAAGGACGCGGCCTGCGGCCCGACACCTTCGAGTCGATCTTCGGCCTCTTCAGCCAGGACCGCTCGATGCCGGGACCGAGCGAGAACGGACTCGGCATCGGCCTGATGCTGTGCCGCTCGCTCATCGAGCTGCACGGCGGCACGATTTCGGCGGCGAGCGACGGGCCCGGCATGGGCAGCACGTTCACGATCCGCCTGCCGCTGTCGCGCGCGAGTGCGCAGAGCGCGGGCGCGAATCCGCTCGGCGACGGCCTGATCAGCACCGTCGAGCCGATCGCGAGCGCGCACGACGCGGCCGCGCCGCTGCGCGTGCTCGTGGTCGACGACAACCGCGATTCCGCCGACAGCCTCGCGATGCTGCTGGAGTTGAAGGGCCACGACGTGCGCGTGGCCTATAGCGCCACCCAGGCGCGCGAATGCGTGAGCGACTTCACGCCCGACGCCGCGCTCATCGACATCGCCATGCCCGAGATCGACGGCTATGCGGCGCTGCGTTTTCTGCGCGCGCACCCGCCGCTCGCGCACACGCTGTTCGCGGCGATGACCGGTTTCGGCCAGGCCGCCGACGTCGAACTCACGCGCGCGGCGGGCTTCGAGATGCATCTCGTCAAACCGGTGGACGCCGCGCTGTTCGACGAGCTGCTCGCGCGCGCCGCCGTGCGCCGCGCCGCGCTCGCGCCGCTGGGACCGCTCGGGCCGCTCGGCCCGCTGGAACTGCCGCCGTCGAGCTGAGCGTTACAGCGCTCCCGGCCCGTACTTCGCGCCCCGTATTTCAGGGCATTTTCGGCACGAAATCCCGATACTCGATCTGCGCGCCGCGTACGACGATCGCGGTGGACTCCGGCACTTCCGCCCACGCGTCCGGCAGATCGACGATCGGCTCCGAGACGAGCAGATAGGCATCCTCGCCGACCGCATTGATGCGCGGATCGTCGGGATACAGCTCGTGCAGATGCTTGAACGACGTGCTATGAAACAGCGAACGCGAATTGCGCTCGCTCGAATAACGCACCGCCACGAGTTGTTCGCCGTCGCTCGCGCACACCGTCATGTTGAGCGCCGGCTCGATGCCGTGCGCCTTCGCCGTCGCCTCGACGAAACCCGCCATGCGTTCGAGCGCGAGCACGGGATCGAGTTCGAGACCGAAAGTCATCGCCAGATAGAACATCGCCTCCGAATCGGTCGAGCCTTCGAGCGCATTGAAGCGGCCCGGATCGATCGCGACCAGCAACTCGCGCCGCACCAGCGGAAAACTCTCGATCAGCCCGTTGTGCGCGAACATCCAGCGCCGATGCCGGAACGGATGGCAATTGGTTTCCTGCACCGGCGTATGCGTCGCGGCGCGCACGTGCGCGAGGAACATCGGCGCCTGCACGGCGCGCGCGAGTTCGCGCAGATTGCGGTCGTTCCAGGCCGGATGCACGCTGCGATAGCGATACGGAATGTCATGCGGGTGCTGATACCAGCCGAGACCGAAGCCGTCGCCGTTGGTCGTGGTGGCGCCGAGCGTCGAATGCAGGCTCTGGTCGATCAGCGAATGGCGCGCGCGAAACAGCACGGTTTCGAGCGGCACGGCGTTGCCCGTGTAGGCGAGCCAACGGCACATGGAGTCACTCCTTCGTCTGACGATGTCGATGAGGGCGGCCGCGCCGGGCGCTTTCGCCCGCTCAGTTCGCGACGTGAAGCCCGGCAATCGGCGTGAGAAAACCCGTGAGTCCGGTGAGTATGATCTGCACGCCGATGCACAACAACAGGAACGACGAGACGCGCATCGCCACGCGCGTGCCTTCCACGCCCAGATAGTGCGCGAGGCGCGCGGCGCGGCTGTAGACGTAATAGATCACGACCATCACGAGCACCGAAATCGCCACCGACGCGATGCTCGACAGCAGCCATGCCGACAGCTTGTGCGTGCGGTTCGCGTTCAGCGCGATGGCCGTGGCAATCGAGCCGGGACCGGTGGTGAGCGGAATCGTCAGCGGAAAGAAAGCCTTGCCGGTCGCCGACCACGCGCTCACCGGCTTGACCGCCGGATCGTTCGCCACGGGCGGCTCCGGTTCGGGCGCATTGAGCATCTGCCAGCCGGAAACGGCCACCGCGAGACCGCCGCCGATACGCAGCGCCTCCATCGAAATGCCGAAGAAATGCAGGATCGGCGTGCCGACGAAAAAGGCCGCGAGCAGCACGAAACAGGCGTTGGTGGCGACGCGCTTGGCGAGCAGGCGGCGCTCCTCGTCGGTGAGCGTCGAGGTGCGGTCGAGAAAGACGAACGCGATGCCGATAGGGTTGATGATGCTGATCAGTCCGGTGAAACCGAACAGAATGTCGGAAATGAGGCTCTCGATCATGAAGGCAATCCGGTAAGGCCCCACGAGGGCCAGGCTGCGTGCAGTGTACCCAAAGCGATGCGCGGCGTGTCCCGACGGTGCCTGCCCGCGCGCGGGCCGCCGCACGCTTGATGCGACGCAACAACGATACCCGCGCACCGGCGCGCGCCGCAGGCGGGAGATCAGGGATTTTTGGCAGCTTTACGGGGCGCGTTCGCGGGAATAGAGTGGCGGGACCGCACCCGGACGCAACGTTTGCCTTCTTCCCAAGGAGTCGCCATGTCACTGAGGTTGCTTGCCGCCCTGCCCTTCATCGGCATCCTGCTGGGCGTGCCGTTCGTGAACCATACCGAGCCGCTCGTGCTCGGCATGCCGCTGGTGCTGGCGTGGATCGTGATGTGGGTCGTGCTGACCTCGGTGATCATGGCGATCGTCTACCGGCTCGATCCGTCGAACCGCGTCGCGCTCGACGGCGAATCCGACCTGCCGCGCGAGGTGCGATCATGAGCGCGCTTCTCATCATCGTGGCGATTGCGATCGTGGCGCTCGCGCTCGGCATGCGCGCGCGGCGCGGCCACGACATGAATCTCGAACAGTGGTCGGTGGGCGGACGCAGCTTCGGCACCGCGTTCGTGTTCCTGCTGATGGCGGGCGAGATCTACACCACGTTCACGTTTCTCGGCGGCAGCGGCTTCGCGTACGGCAAGGGCGCGCCCGTCTATTACATCCTCGCTTACGCGACGCTCGCGTACATCCTCTCGTACTGGATGCTGCCGCCCATCTGGCGCTTCGCGAAGCAGCACCGCCTCGTTTCGCAGCCGCATTTCTTCGCGCGCAAATACAACAGCCCCGCGCTCGGCGTGCTGGTCGCGTGCGTGGGCGTGCTCGCGCTGGTGCCGTATCTCGTACTGCAACTGAAGGGCCTCGGCATCATCGTGACGACGGCCTCGTACGGCGCGATTTCGTCGACGGCGGCCATCTGGATCGGCGCGGCCGTGGTGACGGCCTACGTGATCGTCTCGGGCGTGCGCGGCTGCGCGTGGAATTCCGTCGTGAAGGACACGATGATTCTCGCCATCGCCGTGTTCCTCGGCATCTATTTGCCGATCCATCATTACGGCAGCCTCGGCGAGATGTTCCGCGCCATCGACGCCGCCAAACCCGGCTTCCTCACCTTCCCCGCGAAGGGCCAGAGCGTGACGTGGTTCCAGTCGACGGTGCTGCTCACGGCGCTTGGCTTCTTCATGTGGCCGCATACGTTCGGCTCGGTCTACACCGCGAAGGACGACCGCATTTTCCGCCGCAACGCAATGATCCTGCCGCTGTATCAGCTGATCCTGCTGTTCGTGTTCTTCTGCGGATTCGCCGCCGTGCTCAAGGTGCCGGGCCTCAAGGGCGGCGACATCGATCTCTCGCTGTTCCGGCTTTCGCTGCAAACCTTCGACCCGTGGTTCGTCGGCGTGATCGGCGCGGCGGGCGTGCTCACAGCGCTCGTGCCGGGCTCGATGATCCTGACCACGGCATCGACGCTGCTCGCCAACGACGTCTATCGCGGCGCGATGATGAAAACCGCCGACGACGCACGCGTCGCGCGGCTCGCGCGCATGTTCGTGCCGGTGATCGCGCTGGTGGCGGTCGGCTTCACGCTCAAGGGCGGCGATACGATCGTCGCGCTCCTGCTGATGGGCTATAACTTCGTGACGCAGTTGTTCCCGGCGCTGGTGTGCAGCCTCGCGCCGCGCAATCGCGTGACGAAACAAGGTGCGTTCTGCGGGATTCTCGCGGGCGCGCTGGTGGTCGCGCTGACCACGCTGATGCACGTGAGCGTCGCGCAACTGATCCCCTTCGCGCCCGATGCGCTCAAGGACATCAATATCGGCTTCCTGGCGCTCGGCGTGAATATCGTCGTGCTCGCCGCCGTGAGCGTGGTGACGCAGCCGCGCACGCACGCGGATCACGAGCATGCGGGGGCGCATTGAGGGTGGGGGTTGACGGGCTGGCGCCGCATGCAAAAAAGGCCGTCTTGCGACGGCCTTTTTTATTTTGCTGACTTCGCAGCAGCGCTCGAAGAACCCGTCGCCTTCGCCAGTCCCGGCATGGCGGCGCGCGCTTCGGCCAGCAACGTGTCCCAGTCGTCCGGCGGTCGCTTGCGGTCCAGCATCTTGCCGAACACCCGGTAGGCGTCGCTCGCCGAGCCATAGGCGCGCCGGGTCCGATCGTCGTTCACCCAGCCAAGAATGATCGTTCGACTCGGTTTGTGAAAGCGAAAAAACAAGCGATATTGCTGGAAAAATTTCGCGCGGAACCAGTGTTTGCGCGCATCGCCCAAGGTGTCGCCTTGCCGGTATTCCGCCTTCTCCGGATCGTCGGGGATCAGTTCCCAGGCAAGCTTCGCGATGGCCGCGAGCCGCCTGGTCGCGTTCTTCGTCAGGTAATCTTCTGGCAGCTTACGCTTGAGCGCCTCGACTTCTTCCAACAACGATTCGAGCTGATCGAGAAAGCACGGATGGGCGAAGATCGCCCATCCATTGACCACGAGTATCGGTGTCTGCGCGTGTGCCGCCCCGGCAGTGGTCATTCGTCATCCGGGGAAAGGGCCGCATCGAGGTCGATCTCGACGCCTTGCGTCAACGTCCGGACACGCGCCACGTAGGCCGGCGGAAACGAGCGCAGCGTCTCCGGCCGATGCTGGATTTCGCGCGCGAGAAAATCCAGAAACGGCGCGAACGCGGGATCTTCTTCGTCCTCGGGCGCGGCGCGCTCCATCACGACTTCGCCCGACGACTTGACCCTGTAATGAATCTTGTCGCGTTTGCCGAGTTTCAGCGCGCGCCGGATCGGCTCCGGCACCGTAGTCTGATAGCGGTCGGTCAGCGAGGATTCCGCCTCGACCATCAGGTCCGCGTCGCGCACAAAAGAAGAGGCCATGATCGACTCCCATTGCATCCGTTCGTCATACATGCAATGGTAATGCAGTTGCATTGCCTAGGCAATGCAACTGCATTGTCGTCGCTCAAGTCAAGCTCGAATCACGCTCGAACCCGTCAAATGCGGGGAAATGCGGGCCTTATCGCTTCCCCGCGCCATACAGCGTCGAATCCGCGAATCCCTCCGCGCCCAGCACGCGGCCGACCAGAATCAGCGCCGTGCGCTCGATATCGGTGGCTTGCACTTTCGCGACGATATCCGCGAGCGTGCCCGTCACGCGTTCCTCGTCGGGCCAGCTTGCCCGATAAACCACGGCCACCGGACAATCGTCGCCATAATGCGGACGCAGTTCCTCGACGATGCGCGCGATATGCCGCACGCCCAGGTGAATCGCCAACGTTGCGCGATGGCGCGCGAGATCGCCGAGCGCTTCGCCTTCGGGCATCGCGGTCTTGGTGGCGTAGCGCGTGAGAATCAGCGTCTGCGAAATGCCGGGCAGCGTGAGTTCACTGCCGAGCGTCGCGGCGCAGGCCGCCGTCGCGGTGACGCCCGGCACGATTTCATAAGGAATCCCGAGTTCCCGCAAACGGCGGATCTGCTCGCCGATCGCGCCGTACAGCGACGGATCGCCCGAGTGCACGCGCGCGACGTCGTGTCCGGCGCGATGCGCACCATCAAGCAGCGCGACGATCTCGTCGAGCGTGAGCGGCGCGGTGTCCACCACCTGCTGCGCGCGGTGGCCGTCGAGCACGGCGGGCGGCACGAGCGAGCCCGCGTAGAGAATCACGGGACACGTGCGCACGAGGCGCTGGCCCTTCACGGTGATCAGTTCGGGATCGCCCGGACCCGCGCCGATAAAGTAGACGGTCATGCGTTCAAATCCTGCGTGTTAATCGGTGAATCGAAAGCTCGGAGCGCGTCGATGGCCTCTTGCGGCGCGTCGAATTCGCGCTGTGCGGACGGCAGCGTCGGACGCCGCATCATCACCACGGGCAAGCCGCGTTCGCGCGCGACCGCGAGCTTCGCTTCGGTGGCCGCCCCGCCGCTGTTCTTGCTGACGATCACATCGAAGCGCCCCGCCGCGAACAGCGCGCGCTCGCCTTCGGGCGTGAACGGCCCGCGCGCGTCGATCACCTCGGCGCGCGCGTGGCCGGGATGTGCATCGAGACAGCGGATCGTCCAGTGCTGATGCGCGGGAATCTCGTCGAGATGCGCGAGCGGTTCGCGGCCCAGCGTGAACAGCGGACGCGCGAACGGTGCGAGCGCGTCCGTCACGCCGGTCCAGCCGTCGACGAAACGCCAATCGTCGGCCGCTTCCGGCTGCCACGGCGCGCGGCGCAGCGCCCAGTACGGCACGCGCGCGTCGGCGCATGCCTGCGCCGCGTTCGCGCTGATGCGCGCGGCGTACGGATGCGTGGCGTCGAGCACGAGCGAGATCGCTTCGTCGGCGAGATAGCGCGCGAGTCCTGGCGCGCCGCCGAAGCCGCCCACGCGCACGGCGCACGCGAGATCGGCGGGCACGCGGCCCAGACCCGCGAGGCTGTACACATGCTCGGGCGCGAGCGTGCGCGCGATGCGCAGCGCGTCGCCGGTGCCGCCGAGCAACAGGAGACGAGGCGCGCGCGCGCTCATGGCTTGCGCACGTCGTAGAGCGTGACGGGCAGCGCCTGGCGCCAGGTATCGAAACGCCCGAGCGGTTCCGCCTCGCCGATGCCGATGCGCGTGAGCGTGCCGCCGTGCTGCGCGCGCCACGCGACGAGCGCCGCCTCGCTCTGCACGGTCACCGCGTTGGCGACCAGCCGCCCGCCCGGCGCGAGCCGTTCCCAGCAGGCGTCGAGCACGCCCGGCACCGTCACGCCGCCGCCGATAAACACGGCGTCCGGCGCGGCGAGGCCCGCGAGCGCATCGGGCGCGCGGCCCGCCACCAGTTGCAGCGCGGGCACGCCCAGCGCGTTACGGTTGTGCTCGATGAAGCGCTGACGCTGCGCGTTCGCTTCGATCGCGATCGCGCGGCAAGCGGGATGCGCGCGCATCCATTCGATGCCGATCGAGCCGCTGCCCGCGCCCACGTCCCAGAGCAGCGCGCCCGGCGTCGGCGCGAGGCGCGCGAGCGTGAGCGCGCGCACATCGCGCTTGGTGAGCTGGCCGTCGTGCTGGAAGGCGTCGTCGGGCAGGCCGGGTGTGAGCGTCCAGGCATCGGCACGCCGGGCGTCGTCGGCCTCGCATTCGAACGCGACCAGATTGAGCGCGGCGCATTCGTCCACTTGCCACGCATCGGCGCGGCCTTCGATGCGACGTTCGAGCGCACCGCCCAGATGCTCGAACACGCTCAGGCGCGTCGCGCCGAAACCCTGCGCGGCGAGCAGCGCCGCGAGCGCGGCGGGCGTGCGGCCGTCGGCGCTCAGCGCAAGCACGCGTGAGCGCGCGAACAGATGGCGGCGCAGCGCGTCGAGCGGACGGCCGACGAGCGACACCGCCGCCACGTCCTGCAAGGCCCAGCCGAGCCGCGCCGCCGCTAGCGACAGCGACGACGGCGCGGGCAGCACCGCCATTTCATCGATCGGCACATGACGCGCGAGCGTCGCGCCCACGCCGAAGCACATCGGATCGCCGCTCGCGAGCACGCATACGCGCGACTGCGATTGCGACGATTCGCGCAGCGCCAGCAGCGGCGCGACGCTGAACGGCTGCGGCCAGGCCTCGCGGCGCGCCCCCACGCGCGCGGGCAGCATCGCGAGATGACGCTCGCCGCCCGTCACGACATCCGCCTCGAACAGCGCGCGCCGCGCGGCGCGTCCGAGTCCCGCGTATCCGTCGTCGCCTATGCCGATCACCGTCAGCCACGCCCGCCTGCCCTGCATCCGATCTCCGTTCCGGGTTGCGCGCGCGCCGTTTCGTCTCGCGGAGCACGCTGGAAAACGGGCATAATACCGCTTCCGCCGGCGCCGGACGGGCCTGAAAACCTCGACGGCATAAAAGGGAACACAGCAAAACTGTGGCCGCCCCCGCGACTGTGAGCAGCGAGACCGCATCCACCCGAGCCACTGGTTTTACCGGGAAGGCCGATGCGGCCGCCGACCTGCGAGCCAGGAGACCTGCCGGCCGAACGACTGTTCGTGCGAGCCCATGCCGGGCGGGGTGTACCGGCGGCCATCGTCCCGCCAGCGCACCGCGCCGGGGCGCTCCGACTCGCGCGACGCAACCACGGTGTCCCTTGAATTACGATTCGCAGCCCGCTTCGTCCCCTGCCACGCTTGCCGAGGCGCGCCGCTCGGCGTGTCCGGGGCTCGTGCGCGTCGTCGCGGCGCGTGACGGCGGACTGTGCCGCATCCGTCTGCCCGGCGGCGTGCTGAGCGCCGCCCAGGCGCGCGCCATCGCGCACGCGGCGCGCACTGATGCCGACGGCACGCTCGAACTGACCAACCGCGCCAACGTGCAGATTCGCGGCGTCCGCGCGGGCCAGGAAGCGGCGCTCACGGCCGCGCTGATCGCCGGCGGCCTCGGCCCCGCGAACGGCGTGCAGACGCCCGCGAATCTGTGCGCCGCCGACGAGTTGCGCAATCTGATGCTGAGCCCGCTCGCGGGCCTCGATCCGCACGCGCTGTTCGACACCACGACGCTCGCCGCGCCGCTCGTCGCGATGCTGCAAAACGAGCCGCGCTTCGCCGCGCTGTCGCCGAAATTCGCCCTGCTGATCGACGGCGGCGAGTCACTCGCGGCGCTCGATCATCCGCACGATATCTGGCTCGCGGCCACGCGCGAAGGCGACGCAACGCGTTTCGCGTTCGGTCTCGCCGGTTGTCCGGACGACGGCGCGACCGGCTCCATCGCCGCCACGCACGTTCAGGCGCTGATCCGCGCGCTGCTGCATGCGTTTCTCGATCTCGCCGCGCCCGATCAATTGCGCATGCGCGACGTGATCGCCTCGCACGGCGCCGCTGCATTGCTCGACGCCGCGCAACGTCATGCCGATTTCGCGATCCCGACGCCACAGCCCGCCGCCGATCACCACGCGCCCGCGAACTGGCAGCGCCCGCGCGTCGATCTCACGCGACGCCTGGGCGCGCACGCGCTGCACGCGAACGGCGACGGCTACGTCGGCGCGCAACCGCCGCTCGCGCGCCTCGACGCCGCCACGCTCGACGCGCTCGCCGACCTCGCCGAACGCCACGGCGACGCCACGCTGCGCATCACGCCGTGGCAAGGCGCGCTCGTGCCGCACGTCGCGCGCGCGGCGCTGATGCCCGTGCTCGACGCCCTGCGCGCGCTCGGCCTGAGCGTCGACGCCGCCGATCCGCTCGCGCGCACGATCGCCTGCACGGGCTCGGCGGGTTGCGCGAAAAGCCGCGCCGACACCAAGGCCGACGCGCTGCGCCTCGCGCCGCATCTGCCGCCGCACGTGCAGGCGCACCTGAGCGGCTGCGAGCGCTCCTGCGCCGCCGCGCACCGCGCGCCGTTCACGCTGCTGGCCGCCGCGCCGGCGCATTACGACCTTTACGAGCGCGACGCGAGCGCAGCCGGTTTCGGCCGCCTCGTCGCGCGCCACCTGACCCTCGACGCCGCCGCGCACACCATCGCGCAGCGCGCCCCGGAGCCTTTTTGATGTCTGATTACATCCGCGACGGCCAGGCGATCTATCGCGAATCGTTCGCGACGATCCGCGCCGAAGCCGATCTCGCGCACATTCCCGCCGACCTCGAAAAACTCGCCGTGCGCGTGATTCACGCCTGCGGCATGGTCGACGTCGCCGCCGACCTCGCGTTCTCGCCGGGCGCGGGCGACGCCGGCCGCCGCGCGCTCGCGCACGGCGCGCCGATTCTCTGCGACGCCAAAATGGTCGCGTTCGGCGTCACGCGCGCGCGCCTGCCCGCCGACAACGCCGTGATCTGCACGCTCGACGATCCATCCGTGCCCGCGCTCGCGCGCGAACTCGGCAACACGCGTTCGGCCGCCGCGCTCGAACTGTGGCGTCCGCATCTCGAAGGCAGCGTCGTCGCGATCGGCAACGCGCCCACGGCGCTGTTCTATCTGCTCGACATGATCGCGGCCGGCGCGCCGCGCCCCGCGCTGATCCTCGGCATGCCCGTGGGCTTCGTCGGCGCGGCGGAATCGAAAGCCGCGCTCGCTGCCTCGACGCTCGGCGTGCCGTTCGTGGTCGTCCACGGGCGGCGCGGCGGCAGCGCGATGGCCGCCGCCGCCGTCAACGCACTCGCTTCGGAGATCGAATAAATGTTCGAGCACGAACCGAATCCCACGCCGCGCACCGGCCGGCTGTACGGCATCGGCGTCGGTCCCGGCGATCCCGAACTGCTCACGCTGAAGGCGCTGCGGCTGCTCAAGGCCGCGCCCGTGCTCGCCTACTTCGTCGCCAAGGGCAAGAAGGGCAACGCGTTCGGCATCGTCGAAGCGCATCTCGGCCCGGAGCAGGAGCGCCTGCCGCTCGTCTATCCGGTCACGACCGAAACGCTCGAACCGCCGCTCTCGTACGAGACCATCATCGCCGACTTCTACGACGACGCGGCGCGCACCGTGGCCGCGCATCTCGACGCGGGCCGCGACGTGGCCGTGATCTGCGAAGGCGATCCGTTCTTCTACGGCTCGTACATGTATCTGCACGACCGCCTCGCCGCGCGCTACGAAGTCGACGTCGTGCCCGGCGTGTGCTCGATGCTCGGCGGCGCGGCGGTGCTCGGCTCGCCGCTCGTGTACCGCAACCAGAGTCTCGCGGTGCTCTCGGGCGTGCTGCCCGAGGATCAACTGCGCCGCCGTCTCGCCGACGCGGACGCCGCCGTCATCATGAAGCTCGGCCGCAACTTCGAGAAAGTGCGCCGCGTGCTCGCCGATCTCGGGCTCGCGAAGCGCGCGCTCTACGTCGAGCGCGCGACCATGGCGAACCAGCGCATCGTGCCGCTCGACGATGTCGATCCGATGGCCTCGCCGTATTTTTCGCTGCTCGTGGTGCCGGGGGAAAAATGGCAAGCATGAACGCCGAACTGCGCGCGCCCGCCGTGATCGTGCTCGGCCCGGGCGCGCTCGCCACCGCGCAGCGCGTGAAGGCGTGCTACGCGGGCGCGCAGATTCATGCGCTGCAAGACCGCGCGCCGGGCGACATCGCGTTCAGCGAACTCGGCGAGCATCTGCGCGAGCTGTACCGGCGCGGCACGCCGCTCGTCGCGCTGTGCGCGGCGGGCATCGTGATCCGCTGCCTCGCGGCGCTGCTCGCGAACAAGGGCGCGGAGCCGCCCGTGCTCGCGCTCGCCGAGGACGGCAGCGCGGTCGTGCCGCTGCTCGGCGGCCTGACCGGCGTGAACGTGATGGCGCGCGAGATCGGCGCGGCGCTCGGCATCGCGCCCGCCATCACGACGAGCGGCGAGCTGCGCTTCGGCACCTGCCTGCTCAATCCGCCCGACGGTTATGCGCTGTCGAGTCTCGCGCAGGGCAAACGTTTCGTGTCCGATCTGCTCGCGGGCGACGCCACGCGCATCGAAGGCGACGCGCCCTGGCTCGATCACGTCGATCTGCCGCGCGACGCTGCGGCCGCGCATGCGATCCGCGTGAGTCCGCACGTCTGGGACGGCGATCCCGCGCAACTCGTGATTCATCCGCGCAGCGTCGTGGCCGCCGTGCGCGCCGCGCACGAACGGCTCGCGGATCACGTGCAGGCCGCGCTCGACGAGCACGGTCTCGCGACGGCCTCGCTCGCGGCGCTGCTCGCGCCCGCCGCGCTGATGGGCGACGCGTCGCTCACGCAGGCGGCGACGGTGCTGCGCGTGCCGCTGCGTTTCGTCGATCTCGCCCATGACGCGGATCACGCGCGTGCCGCGCACCTGATCGACGCCCTGAAACTGCACGACGCCACGCCGCACGCCGACGACGCGCACGGCATCGCGCTCGCCGTCGCGCGCGCGCCGCTCGACGCGGCCACGCTCGGCCAGGCGCGCGGCAAGCTCACGGTGCTCGGCCTCGGGCCGGGCCGCGCCGACCTGCTCACGCCGATGGCGCGCGCCGCGCTCGACGACGCCACCGACATCGTCGGTTATGCGACGTACGTGGACATGGCCGGCCCGCCGCGCCCCGGCCAGCGCCGCCACGCCACCGACAACCGCGAGGAATTGCAGCGCGCGCGTCACGCCTTCGAACTCGCGTGCGAAGGCCGCCATGTGGCCGTGGTGTCGTCGGGCGATCCCGGCGTGTTCGCGATGGCCGCCGCCGTGCTCGAAGCGCTCGAAGGCGCCGACGATCCGCGCTGGCAGCGCGTCGAACTACAGATCGTGCCGGGCGTCTCGGCCGCGCTCGCGACCGCCGCTCAGGCCGGCGCGCCGCTCGGCCACGACTTCTGCATGCTCTCGCTCTCGGACAATCTGAAGCCGTGGTCGGTAATCGAAAAGCGTCTGCATCACGCCGCGCTCGCGGACCTCGTGATGGCGTTCTACAACCCGATCTCGCGCGCGCGTCCGTGGCAGCTCGACCGCGCGCTGGAGATCGTGCGCGCGGTGCGCTCGCCCGAGACGCGCGTGGTGCTGGGCCGCGACGTCGGCCGCCCAGGCGAGACGCTGCGCACGACGACGCTCGGCGAACTGCAATCGTCGGATGTCGATATGCGCACGATGGTGATCGTCGGTTCCTCGACCACGCGCGGCTTCCCGCGCGGCGGCGCGCAGGAAGCGCTGCGCGAATGGGTCTACACGCCGCGTTTCTATGCGGAATAAATCGCAAGGCGACTCGTTGAGTCCGCACTGAAGTTTTGTCGCGGCGCGCCGTTAACGCAGGGAATCTGTTACTCACCCTGGCGCGCCGATGACCGACACTCTTGCCACCGCTTCCGCTGCGGCTTCCGAAGTCGCTTCTGAAATCGCATCTGCGACTGCTGCGGCTTCCCCCTCTCCCCACGACGCCACGCCGCTCACGCCCGCCGATCTACCGGTCGGCCAGCCGCTCGACTGGCCCGTCGTCGACGAGGACGGCACGCTGCTGCTGGATCGCGGCGCGTCGCTGGTCGGCGACGCCGAACGCGACTTCCTGTTCCGCCATTTCGCGCCCCGCCGCGGCGACCTCGACGCGTCCGCCGCCGGACCGTCCGCCACGCCCGCCGCGGCCCCCAAAAGCGACGAACCGCCGGCCACGCTGCCGAGCGTGCGCGATCTGCATCTGAACATCGGCGCGCTGATGGGGCTGCGCCCGCAGCAAGGCGCGAGCGGCGCGCCCATGCATCCGTGCAAGCTGATTGGCTTCGCGCCAAACGAGGCGATCTTCGTCACGCTGCCTTATGCCGATGGCCGCCCGATCGAGATCACGCCCGGCGAGAACGTCGAACTGGTCGCCATCGCGAGCCAGGCCGTGTATCGCTTCGTCTGCACGATCCACGCGATCTATCAGGCGCCGCTCGGCTATCTGGTGCTCTCGAAGCCCGCCAATATCCGCCTGCTGCGCGAGCGCAAGTCGATTCGCGTGCGCGCGCAATTTCCGGTGCGTTACGGCATCGGCGCGGACAGCGAGGGTTATCAGGGCGTCGCGCTCGCGCGCGGCATCAGCGCGCTCGGGCTCTCGATTGCCGCGCCGTGGGCGCTCGGCAAAGTGGGCGAACGGCTGCGCGTGGCGTTCCGGTTGCGTTCGGGCGATCTCGACACCATGATCGAATCGAGCGCGGTGATCCGCAACGTGCAGCAGGAAGACGGCACGCCGCCGCTGAGCACGCTCGGCCTCGAACTCGACGGCCTCACGCCCGCCGAGCAGATGGCGATGAAGGTCTACGTGTTCGATCGCCAGGACGACGTGCTCTACTGGACCGGCGCGGCGCGCTGAGCGCGCTGAACGCGCCGTTCCGCCTTCAGGCGAGCATTGCGTCGGCGTCGATGCACGCGCCGTCCCACGCCTGCGCGAGCGCGCGGCAGCGTCCGAGACGCAGCGCCGACGCCTCGCAATCGACCACGGTCACGTGATCGGCGTGCGCGGGACGCGCGGGAAATTGCGTCGTGCGGCCATCGCTGAACAGCCACAGATGACGCGCGCGTCCAGGATCGCGGCGCGCGGCGCGTTCAAGCAGTTGCGACGCGCGCGCGAGGCCCGCTTCGAGCGGCGTGCCGCCGCCCGCGCCCACGGGCTCGATCCAGCGCTCGTTCCACCAGCGCGGCACGGCGGGACCGAAACGCAGTTCGGCGCGCGCGCCGCCGAAGCAGATCAGCGCCACTTCCACGCGTTCGCCGCGCGCGCGATCGAATAGCGCGATCAGCAGCCCTTTCGCGAGCGCGAGTTGACCGCGCGCGAGCATCGACGCCGAACAATCGAGCACGAAGCAATGCAGCGCGCCGCTGCCGGTTTTGCGCGGCGCATAGCGCAGATGCGCGGCGCGCAGCGCTTCGCCGCGTTTGGCCATGAGCGTGGGCGGCCAGGCGATGCGCGCGTTCGGCGCGGCATCGCGTGTGAGACGCGCCTGCGCGCGTCCGGGGCCATCACGCCGCCGTGCACCGCCCTGTGCCTGGGCGGCGGCCCTTGCCCGGCGGCTCAGCGTTTTTTTGCGGGCAGCGGGATCACGCCTTTGACCTGGCGCGCGGCGACCGGCTCGGGCGCAAGCTCGCCCCAATCGGCATCAGAATCGACATCAGAATCGGTCTTGATCTCGGACTCGCGCTGATGATCAGAAGCATCGCGCGATGGCTCCGGCGCCTGCGCATTTCCACCCGGCGCAGGCGGCTCCGGCATCGCGCGACGGCGATGCGCGAGCACCGCGTCCGCGACCGCATCGACGTGATCCGGCGTGATCTGCGCCGCGCCTTCGAAGGCCGCGAGCGCACGCGCCGCGCGCAGCATCACGAGATCGGCGCGCAAGCCGTCCACGGCCGCGTCCACGCAGCGCTGCGCCGCGCGTTCATGCACCGCATCGCTCCAGGCGAGCGCATCGAGCGCCACGCGTGCGGCGCGCAAACGCTGCGAGAGTTCGTGTTGCGCCGCTTCGTGCGACGCGCAAAACGCCTGCGGATTCGCATCGAACGCAAGCCGCGCCTTGACGATGCGCTGACGCTCGCTCGCATCGTGACAATTCTCCAGCTCGACCATCAAGCCGAAGCGGTCGAGCAATTGCGGACGCAGCTCGCCCTCTTCCGGATTCATCGTGCCGACCAGCACGAAACGCGCGTCGTGCGTGTGCGAAACGCCGTCGCGCTCGACCGTGTTCACGCCGCTCGCGGCGGCGTCGAGCAACGCGTCGACGAGCGCATCGGGCAGCAGATTCACTTCGTCGACATAGAGCACGCCGTCATGCGCGCGCGCGAGCAGACCCGGCGCGAAGCGCACGGCGTTCTCGCGCAGCGCGGCTTCGAGATCGAGCGTGCCGATCAGCTTCTCCTCGCTCGCGCCGAGCGGCAGCGTGACGAACGCGCCATCGGGCAAGAGCGCCGCCAGCGCGCGCGCCGCCGTGGATTTCGCGGTGCCGCGCGGGCCGCTCACGAGCACGCCGCCGATCGCCGGGTCGATCGCCGCGAGCAGCAGCGCGCGCTGCAACGGCGCCTGGCCGACCAGCGCGGTGAAGGGAAAGGCGGGACGGGTCCCCGCTTCGTTCATGATTCGGCTCATGCTTCGGATTCCTTCATTGTGCTTCGCTCATCGCCCTTCCATCTTCTGCCCGGCTTCGAGCAAACGCTGCTCGACGCGCTCGCGATGCTCGCCCGGCTGCTGCCACAAGCCGCGCTGCATCGCCTCGATCAGACGTTCGCAGATCGCGTGCAGCGCATGCGGATTGTGGCGCTCCATGAACGCGCGCGTGTCGTCGTCGTGCACGTAGGCGTCGGCGACCAGCGCGTATTGATGATCGCCCACCACGCGCGCGGTCGCATCGTACCCAAACAGATAATCGACGGTCGCGGCCATTTCCGCCGCGCCCTTGTAGCCGTGCCGCTTCACGCCGTCGATCCATTTCGGATTGACCACGCGCGAACGGATCACGCGCGCGATCTCCTCGTGCAGCGGACGAATGCGCGGCGCGGCGGGATTGCTGTGGTCGGCGTGATAGAGCGTGGGCTGCGCCTGCGAGAAGTGGCGCGCGGCGGCGGCCATGCCGCCCTGGAACTGGTAGTAGTCGTTCGAGTCGAGCAGATCGTGCTCGCGGTTGTCCTGATTCTGCAGCACCACGTCGATGGTCGCGAGGCGCTTGCGGAACGCGTCGCGCGCCTCGTCGCCGGCGCTTTTCTGCGCGTAGGCGTAACCGCCCCACGCTTCGTAGGCCAGCGCGAGATCGGCGTCGCTCTGCCATTGCCGATGATCGATCATCGATTGCAGACCCGCGCCATACGCGCCGGGCTTCGCGCTGAACACGCGCCAGCCCGCGCGGCGACGCGCTTCGGCCGCCTCCATGCCGTCGGTGATCAAGGCGTCGCGCTCGCGCTGGATACGCGCGCGCAGCGGGTTCAAATGCTCGGGCTCGTCGAGTTCGGCGACGGCCTGCACGGCGGCGTCGAACAGATGCATCACGTTGGGAAACGCGTCGCGGAAAAAGCCCGACACGCGCAGCGTCACGTCGATACGCGGACGATCGAGCGCTTCCACCGGCATGATCTCGAAGTCGATCACGCGCTGACTGCCCGCCGCCCACTTCGGCCGCGCGCCGATCAGCGCGAGCGCCTGGGCGATATCGTCGCCGCCGGTGCGCATCGTCGCCGTGCCCCAGACCGACAGCCCGATCGCGCGCGGATAATCGCCGTGCTCCTGCAGATGCCGCTCGATCAGTTGCTGCGCCGACTTCATGCCGAGCGACCAGGCCGCCTGCGTGGGCACCGCGCGCGTGTCGACCGAATAGAAGTTGCGCCCCGTGGGCAGCACGTCGGGACGGCCGCGCGACGGCGAACCGCTCGGGCCGGGCGGCACGAAACGGCCTTCAAAACCGCGCCGGAGCTGACGCAATTCTTCGTGGCCGCAGGCGTCGAGACGCGGCAGCACGTCGTCGCGCAAACGCGCGAGCACGCGCGCGGCTTGCGGCCAGACTTCGGCATCGATCTCCGCGCCTGCGTCGCCGCACACATGCGCGATGAAGCGCGCCGCCAGCATGTCGAGCCGCTCGCGCGTATCGCCCGCGTGACGCCACGGCGCGTCGCTGAGCCGCGCGAGCGCGTCGGCGCGCGGGCCGGTCCACGGCGCGGCCCAATCGACCGTCGCGGCATCGAGCAGATGATCGATGCGCAGATCGCGCGCAAGCGCATCGATCAGCCCAGCATTCGCGCCCTGCCCGTCGCCGCACGCGTAACGGCCGAGCGCGAGCAGCGTGTCGCGCCGCTGCGTGCCTTGCGGCGACACGCCGAACGTATGCAGCCCGTCGCGAATCTGCGCTTCCTTCAGCTCGCACAGATACGCGTCGGCGCGCGTGAGCAGTGCGTCCTCGGCGTCGGCGCTGGTCGGCGCGTCGATGCTCAATTCCTCGTGCAGCTTGTGCTCGACAATCGTCGCGAGAATGGTTTTGCGCAGCAGCTTCGCGCGGCGCGGGTCGACCATCAAGGCTTCGTAATACTCGTCGACCTGACGTTCGAGATCCTGCAACGGGCCGTAGTTTTCGGCGCGCGTGAGCGGCGGCATCAGGTGATCGACGATCACGGCCTGCGCGCGGCGCTTCGCCTGGCTGCCCTCGCCCGGATCGTTGACGATGAACGGATACAGATGCGGCAGCGGGCCGAGCACCATGTCGGGCCAGCACGTGTGCGCGAGCGCGACGCTCTTGCCGGGCAGCCATTCGAGATTGCCGTGCTTGCCGACGTGCGCGATCGCATCGATGCCGAAGGTCTCGCGCAGCCAGAAGTAGAACGCGAGATACGCGTGCGGCGGCACGAGGTCGGCGTCGTGATAGTTCGCGTAGCTGTCGTCGCCGCGCGAACGCGACGGTTGAATGCCGACGAACACCTGGCCGCAGCGCCAGCCCGCAATCATGAAGCGTCCACGGCGCACGCCCGGGTCCTGCTCGGGCGCGCCCCAGCGCGCGATCAGCGCGTTTTGCGCCTCCACGGGCAGTTGCGCGAAATAGCGCCGATAGTCGTCGAGCGCGAGACTCTGAAACGCGGGCCGCAGCGCGCGCGTGTCGGGATCGTTGGTCACGCCCTGCGTGAGCGTGTCCATGAGCGCTTCGCCGTCCTCGGGCAGCTCGGCGACGCGATAGCCTGCGTCGCGCAACATGCGCAGGATGTTCACCACCGACGCAGGCGTATCGAGCCCCACGCCGTTGCCGATGCGCCCTTCGCTCATCGGATAGTTGGCGAGCACGAGCGCGAGTTTTTTCTGCGCGTTCGGCTGCGTGCGCAGGTGGCACCAGCGGCGCGCGAGTTCGGCCACGAAAGCCACGCGCTCCGCATCGGGCTGATAGCGCACGACGTCGACCTGCGTGTGCTTGCAGTGATACGCGAGACCCTTGAAGCTGATCGCGCGCGTAATCACGCGGCCATCCACTTCCGGCAGCGCGATATGCATGGCGATGTCGCGCGAATTCAGGCCGTGATTGTCCTTGACCCAGTCGTCGCGATTGCCGCCGCTCAGGATCACCTGCAACACCGGTGCGTCGCCCGCGAGCGCGAGCGGTTCGGGGTCGTCGAGCGCCGAGGCCGCGAACGCCGTCGTGTTGAGCACGAGCGCGATGTCGTGTTCGGCCGCGAGACGGTCGAGCACGTCGCGGCTGATCGCGTCCTTGAGCGAGGTGATGGCAAGCGGCAGCGGATTGAGTCCGCGCGCGAGCAGCGCATCGATCAGCGCATCGAACGCGGCCGTGTTCGCGGCCTGCAGATGCGCCTTGTAAAACAGGATCGCGACGACGGGCGCGCCGGGTGTCCAGCGCGCGCGCCAGTCGTCGACGGTGGCCACGTCGCGCGCCGGATGATAGATCGCGGCGGCGGGCAGCACGACCGGCGGCGCCGGCTCGCGGCCCCAGTCGAACGCGCGCCACGCGAGCGCGCGCAGAAAACCTTCGGCATTCGCCGCGCCGCCTTCGCGCAGATAGCGCCACAAAAGACGGCAAAAATCCGGCTCGGCGCGGCTCCTGGCGATCAGGTTCGGGTCTTCCTGCAAGTCGCCCGAGAACATCGCGAGCAGCTGCCCGCGCTGCTGCGCGAGCGACACGACCTGCTCGATGCCGTACGGCCAGTAGGCTTCGCCGCCCAGATGATCGACCACGACCACGCGCGCATGCCTGAGCACGTCGTCGATATAAAAATCGACCGACGCGTTCTGGCGCAGATAGGTGACGTTCGCGAGCCGCACGCCCGGAAAACCTTCGGGCAGGCGCGGCACGACGCTCGCCAGCAGCGCGAGCGTGGTGTCCGCCGAACTCAGTACGACGATCTCGGCGGGCTGCTGATCGATGCGGATCACGCCCTGCGTGTCGTCGACGAAACCGCCCGGCGTGGTGCGCAGCAAATGCATGGGTGTCGCTCGTTGAACTGCGTGCTCGGTGTTATTGCGCGGATGCGGTTTGCGCCGCGTTTTGCCCTGCGGTTTGCGCCGCGGCCAGCGCGGCGTCGAACGCGCCTTGCAGCGCGGCGGCGTCGAGCTCCTCGCCGATCAGCACGAAGCGGCTCGCGAGTGGCTGCGCCGCGCTTTCCTGCACGTTCCAGCGGCGATCGAAATAGCTGTCGAAGCGGCGGCCCACGCCCTGAATCACGAGGCGCATCGGCGCGCCCGGCAGCGCGGCGAAACCCTTCACGCGATAGATCGTGTGCGTATCGACGAGCGTTTGCAGCGCCGCGACCGCCGCGTCGCGCGACGACACCTGCGCCTCGACCACGACGGAATCGAACTCGTCGTGATGATGATCGGCGTCGTCGGCGGAACCGTGGTGATCGTGGCGCAGATGAATGCTTTCCTCCGACGCGGCTTCGAGACCGAGCAGCGTGTGCAGGTCGAGCTTGCCGTGCTGCGCGCGCACGATCTTCACCTGCGGCGGCAGTTCTTCGCGCAGCTCCTCGATGAGCGCGTCCTGCGCGGCGGCGTCGATCAGATCGGTCTTGTTCAGGATGACGAGATCGGCGGCCGACAGCTGGTCTTCGAACAGTTCGTGCAGCGGCGATTCGTGATCGAGATTCGGATCGGCCTTGCGCTGCGCATCGACGGCTTGCGGGTTGTCCGCGAACTGGCCGCTCGCGGCGGCGGGACCGTCGACCACCGTCACGACCGCGTCGACGGTGAAGGCGTTGCGGATCGACGGCCAGTTGAACGCCTGCACGAGCGGCTTGGGCAGCGCGAGGCCCGAGGTTTCGATCAGCACGTGGTCGATGTCGGCGCGGCGTTCGAGCAGTTGCTCCATCACCGGGAAGAATTCTTCCTGCACGGTGCAGCAGAGGCAGCCGTTGGCGAGTTCGTAGAGCTGGCCTTCCGTTTCGTTGCCGTTCTCGTCGCAACCGATGCCGCAGCCGCGCAGGATTTCGCCGTCGATGCCCAGTTCGCCGAATTCGTTGACGATGACCGCGACGCGCAGGCCGCCTGCGTGCTGAAGAATGTGGCGCAACAGCGTGGTTTTGCCGCTGCCGAGGAAGCCCGTGACGATGGTGACGGGGATTTTGCGCATCTGCATGAGGAAGCTCCTTCGGCGCATGGGCCGCAGGTGAGGTGCGCCGCGCCGTGCGCGTCGCGCGTGAGCGTCCTGGCGGGTGGGTCGTCGCGTGGCGTGCATGACGGCACATGCAATCAGCGTAGTTCGCGACGTGCACGAAGCACAGGATCGCGGCGCGCTGCATGACGCCATCGGTAACGATACGGACGATACAACCGGTCTGGACGCGCCACGGGCGAGGCCCGGCATGACGCATGAAATCATGGACGCGGCGCCGCAACCCCGCAGCGCGCGTCCCGCGTATCTGGCCGGTATCCGGACTGACGAGTCACGCCGCTTCGCCTTCCCGCGCGGCGCGCCATTCAGGCGCGCGTCGCACAGTGGCCATGCATGCGGCGCATGCGATGAAGCGGCTTGCATCGACCTTGCGGACGATGCGCTCGTTGTACCGTTGCGGGTGCAGTTCAGGTTGGCCGTGCCCGTGGCGGGATGGCTCCCTGATTCCCGTTTAACTGCGTGCGAAACGTACGCGCACGCGAGCACCAGAGTGCGTGCGAGTGTAGGCGCGGGTGCGCTGCGCGTCAACCTGGACGGGCGACGGGCGCGGGCCGTTGCGGCGATGGGCGGTGTCCGTGCGGTGTCCGTGCGGTGTCCTTGTGGCATGCGGGCGGCGCCGGTTCCGTGCGCGTTCCGGATCGTTTCGCCCAGGCCGGCTGGAGCCGCGAGGCCGCCTGTCCGAGCCGCGAGGCGCGAAATGCCTGTGCTATCGTATGCGCGAATTTACGCCGTTTTCGGCCGATTTCCGCTTTTTCCACGCATTACGCCCCCGACTTTCCGCGCTCCGTGACTCCCGCCCCGCCCGCCGACTGCTTGCCCGATGCCGCCCCGGCAGCGGACAATGCGGCGCCGCTCGCCCAGGCGATCGCGCTCGCGATCGGCATCGGCTGCCGCCAGGGCGTCTCGGTTGCGCAGATCGAGGCCGCCGTGCAAGCCGCGCTCGGCGCGTGGCCGCTCGCGCACGTGCGCGCCGTGGCGACGCTCGATGCGAAAACCGCCGAGCCCGCGTTGCGCGCGTTTTGCGCGGCGCACGGGCTGCCGTTGCGGGGATTCACGCGCGAGCAGGTGCAGGCGACGGCGCGGCAAGCGGCATCGGCATCGGCATCGGCATCGGCATCGGCGTCGGCGTCGGCATCGGATTCGATGGCGGATTCGGCTCCGAGCGCGGCGGCGCTGGCGCGTTTCGGCGTGCCGGGCGTGTGCGAACCGTGCGCGCGTCTCGCGGCCGATGGCGGCGCGCTGCTACGCGGCAAGCTCGCGCTCGACGGCGTGACGGTGGCGCTCGCCGCCATCGCGCCCGATACACGACGCTGATGCAGGACGCCCGACGCCCGCATCGCAAGAACACGCATCACCCGACACTCATTGCATTCACAACAGGACGCTTCGCGACGATGAAAACCGACCCGGAATCGCACCAACGCATGACCCAGCGCCGCCGCGAAGGCCACGAAAAAAAGCAGGCCGCCGCGACGCACGAAAAAGGCCTCTTGATCGTCAATACCGGCAACGGCAAGGGCAAGAGCACGGCGGCCTTCGGCATGGCCGTGCGCGTGCTCGGCCACGGCATGAAGCTCGGCGTCGTGCAGTTCATCAAGGGCGCGCTGCACACGTCCGAACGCGACTTTCTCGCCAGCGTCGCGCACTGCGACTTCGTCACGATGGGTGACGGCTACACCTGGAACACGCAGAACCGCGACGCCGATATCGCCACCGCGCGCAAGGGCTGGGACGCCGCGAAGCGCATGATCGAGAGCGGCGAATACGGCATGGTGATCCTCGACGAACTGAACACCGTGCTCAAGTACGAATATCTGCCGCTCGACGAAGTGCTCGGCGTGCTGACCGCGCGCGGGCCGATGCAGCACGTCGTCGTCACGGGCCGTCACGCCGCCGACGAAATGATCGAAGCCGCCGACCTCGTCACCGAAATGCGCCTCGTGAAGCATCCGTATCGCGAGCAGGGCGTGAAGGCGCAAAAGGGCGTGGAGTTCTGACGCGATGAACGCGACGGCGACGAAGACGAAGACGGCGGCGCGCGTGGCCTGCCCCGCGCTCTTCATCAGCGCGCCCGCCTCGGGCCAGGGCAAGACCACGCTCACGGCAGGGCTCGCGCGTCTGCACCGGCGCGCCGGGCGGCGCGTGCGCGTGTTCAAGACCGGCCCCGACTTTCTCGATCCGATGATTCTCCAGCGCGCGAGCGGCGCGCCCGTGTTCTCGCTCGACCTGTGGATGGTCGGCGAAACGGGCTGCCGCGCGCTGCTCGCGCAGGCCGCGCAGGAAGCCGACCTGATCCTGATCGAAGGCGTGATGGGCCTGTTCGACGGCACGCCCAGCAGCGCCGATCTCGCCGCCACGTTCGGCGTGCCGGTGGCCGCCGCGATCTCCGCGAAGTCGATGGCGCAGACCTTCGGCGCGATTGCGTTCGGCCTCGCGCGCTTTCGCGCCGACGTGCCGTTTCACGGCGTGCTCGCCAATCACGTCGGCTCGCCGCGCCACGCACAGATGTTGCAGGAAGCGCTGCCGGCCGATATCCGCTGGCTCGGCCACGTCGCCAGCGACGCGGCCTTCGCGCTGCCCGAGCGTCATCTGGGCCTGCATCGCGCCGACGAAATCGGCGACCTCGACGCGCGCATCGAACGCGCCGCCGACGCGCTCGAAGCCACCGCGCTCGCCGCCCTGCCGCCCGCCGTCGAATTCGCGCTGCCCGACGTTGCGTCCGACGTTGAATCCGACGTTGAATCCGGCGATGCGTCCTCCGATGCCGACGCCAACGCCGCGTCCGCGCGCGCGCCGCGCCTGCTCGACGGCCTGCACATCGCGATCGCGCGCGACGCCGCGTTTTCGTTCATCTATCCCGCGAATCTCGCGCTGCTCGAAACGCTGGGCGCGCGCCTGAGCTTCTTCTCGCCGCTCGCCGACGAAGCCGCGCCCGCCGACGCCGACGCCCTCTATCTGCCCGGCGGCTATCCCGAACTGCACGCGGCCACGCTCGCGGCCAACGCGCGCTGCGCGCAGTCGCTGCGCGCGCACGTCGCCGCGCAGCGACCGCTCGTCGCCGAATGCGGCGGCATGCTTTATCTGCTCGAAACGCTCACGTCCGCCGACGGCGCGTGCACGCCGATGCTCGGCCTGCTGCCCGGCGCGGCGGTCATGCAAAAGCGCTTCGCCGCGCTCGGCATGCAGCGTCTCGACAGCGCGCGCCACGGCACGCTCACGGGCCACACGTTCCACTACTCGCGCGTGAGCACGCCGCTCGACGCCGAGCTGCACGCGCGCCACGCGCACACCGGCGCGGCGGGCGAGCCGGTCTATCGGCACGGCACGATCGTCGCGACTTATATGCACGCCTACTGGCCTTCCAATCCGGCCTTCGCAGCCGCACTTTTCCATGGCACAGCCCTTTGACGAAGCCGAACGCGCGGCGGTCTACCGCGCGATCTACGAACGGCGCGACATGCGCCACTTCGCGCCCGGTCCCGTCGATCCGGCGACGATGACGCGTCTGCTCGACGCCGCGCATCACGCGCCGAGCGTCGGCTTCATGCAGCCGTGGCGCATCGTGCGCATCACCGACGCGGCCGTGCGCGCGCAGTTGCAGGACGCCGTCGAGCGCGAGCGCCTCGCGACCGCCGACGCGCTCGGCAAGCGTCGCGAAGAGTTCATGAAGCTCAAGGTAGAGGGGATGCGCGAGTGCGGCGAACTGCTCGTCGTCGCGCTGATGGATCGGCGCGAAGCGCATATTTTCGGCCGCCGCACGCTGCCGGAAATGGACCTCGCGTCGGTGGCCTGCGCGATCCAGAACATGTGGCTCGCGGCGCGCGCCGAAGGGCTCGGCATGGGCTGGGTATCGATCTTCGACGTCGACGAAGTGCACGCGCTGCTCGGCATGCCGCCCGGCGCGAAACCGGTGGCGATTCTTTGCGTCGGCCACGTCGCGGAGTTCTATCCACGGCCGATGCTCGAAATGGAACGCTGGGCGCAGCGCAAGGCGCTCGGCGAGTGCGTCTACGAAAACCGCTGGCCGGATGCGGCTCAGGCGGGCGACGCGCCCGGCGACTCGCAAAACAAGGGCTAAAGTCCGAAGCAGACCGCCTCGACGTTGTTGTTGTCGGGGGTGATGAGAAAGGCGCCGTCATAATCGGGCGCGGAGTCGCGCCGCAATCCGGGCCGCAATCCGGGCCGGCCGTCGCCGATACCGCACGCTGTCCGTTGCCGCAGCACGCGAAAGCAGATTCGCGTGCGCGGCGGTCTTACGTCACTGCGCTTGTGGCTTTACCGAGATCACGTCGGGCATCGCCTGATTCGCGTGTTGCGCGTCGTTTTGCGCCCCCTCATGCGGTTTCATCGTCACGCGCCATTGCGCCGCGCCCGCATACGGCAGTTGCGCCAGCGCGCTCGCGACGAGATACGGCAGCGCCTGTTGCG
Organism: Paraburkholderia sp. SIMBA_027; assembly: GCF_046535315.1. NCBI lineage: Bacteria > Pseudomonadati > Pseudomonadota > Betaproteobacteria > Burkholderiales > Burkholderiaceae > Paraburkholderia > Paraburkholderia sp. SIMBA_027. Next base: position 124,802 of record NZ_JAWRWY010000018.1, on the reverse strand, counting down.
CATCGGCGTTACGGTCGCGTTTGACCGCGCTCACCTTGTAGGCTTCGTGACCGTCGGGCAGCGCGAAGAAGCGCAGCGTCAGCGAGTGCACATAAGGATGGCCGAACCACGGCAGCGACGGCGCTTGCGCCGGCACGCAGCCGCCCACGCAATGACCGTCCGCGACGGTGACATCGGCGGGCCGCGACGCCCATGCCGCCGACACCAGATAGTGCGCCGTATCGGACGCACCCGCCTGAACCGGCGGCGCTTCTTTGAAACCGCGCTGCGCCAGCGCCGCGCGCAGCAGCGGCTCGGCGGACAGCGGCGCATCGGCGCCGGATTGCGCGGTCCTGGCCGCCTGCTCGTCTTCAGCGGGCGTGTGCGCGAAACGGTAGCTCGCGCCCGGCGCACCGGTCTCGGCGAGGCCGCCTTGCGCGCGCACGTCGGCGCTCGGGTTCGCGCAACCTGCCAGCGCGCCCGCCATCGTCAGGGCGCAGATCGTCATCGGGATCTTCACGGGACATACTCCATCGGAATCCTGGCCGGCCAACGCCGGCGGCATCTCATCGCATCTCATCGTCCGGACGCGGCGCACGGCGCTGCGTTCCGGCAAAACGCGCGCACATTGCGCGCTCCATCCGGGCTGACTCCCGTGTGACTTCGCGTAACTTCGCTGCTTATTCCGGCGCATCGAGCGCAGGCAGCGACATCGTCAACGTGGTGCCCTTGTCGGGCTCGCTTTCGACGTGGACCTCGCCGCCGTGGCGCGTCACGACCGTCTTCACGAACGCCATGCCCAGCCCCGCGCCGCTCACCTCGGGCCGCTTGCCCGCATGAAAACGCCGGAACGGCTCGAACAGCTTCGCCTGATCTTCGAGCGGAATGCCGTAGCCGTGATCGCGGATCGAGCAGATCACGCGCGGCGGCCGGCTCTGCGCGATCGCGATACTACAGACAATGCGCGTGTCCTGCGGGCTGTACTTCACCGCGTTGTTCAGAATGTTCACGAGCGCGCGCGTCATCAGCGAGCGGTCGGCGTTGATCCAGCCCATTTCGTCGCCCTCGAACGCCGTCTCGATCTGGATGCGCTTCGCCCTCGCCTGCGGCCACACTTCGTCGCTGGCGTCGATCATCAGTTCGGCGAGGCTCGTCGGCTCCAGCGCATAGACCTGCGATTCCGCGCGCGCGAGCTGCACGAAGTCGTCGGCCAGCGTGAGCGAGCGGCGCGCGTAGCGCTCGATGCGGTCCATGACCTCGCGCACCGGCGCGGCCGCCAGCGTGCCGCGCTCGCGCTCGGTTTCGACCAGCGCGACGATCGACGCCTGCGGCGAGCGCATGTCGTGCGAAAGCAGACGCAGCGCATCTTCGCGCTGACGCTCGGCGTCGTGCAGCGCCGTCACGTCGACGAGACCGGCGATCCAGCCTACCGCCTGGCCCTGCGCATTGGTGCAGCTCGCGTAGCGCAGCAAATAGTCGCTGCCGTCGCGCGCGCGCACTTCCACGCCGCGCTCCATCAACTGCGCGAATTCGCCGCGCGCCGGATCGAGCGGCGCGGGCCAGTGCGCATGCGCGAACGCGAGCGTCTCCGGATTCGGATCGATCGGCTTGACGAGCGCGAGGTCGCCGAACACGTCCTGCACCCAGCGCCCCTCGAACGCGCCCACGTTCAGGCGCGCGAAATAGGCACGCGCCGCGTGATTGGCGATCAGCACGATGCCGCGCAGGTCGGCGACCAGCAAGGGCTCCGGCACCGAATCGAGACTGTCCCAGACGAAGCGGCGCATGTCCTGCAAGCGCTGCGCGGCCTGCGCCATCAGGGCCATTTGCTGCGCCAGCGCGTCGCCCGCGTACTCGCGTCCGGGCGCGGGCGCCTCGGGCAGCAGGTAGGGTTCGTCGGCGAGCTGCTGCAACTCCTTGCGCAGATACGACATCGTCATTTCGAGACGCCGCCAGCTCCAGAGCGGATACGCCACGGCCAGCGCGACGATGGCCGGCACGGGCGTGAGCCAGATGCGCGCGCCGTAGAGCAGCGCCGCGCTCGCGGCCAGCGAAAGCAGCGCGAGCAACGGCAGCAGCAGCAGCGTGCGCAGCGGCGCGAACACCAGAAAGCCGGCCAGCAGCAGCGCGAGCGGCAGCAGCGAAGCCAGCACGACGGTCGGCGGTCCGGCCGGTTCGATGGCGGTGCCGTTGAGCAGCGTATCGAGCACGAGCGCGTGGATATCGACGCCCGGCAGCGGCCCGAGCGTGCCCGAGAGCGGCGTGGCGAAGCGGTCGTAGAGCCCCGACGCCGTCACGCCCACGAGCGCCACGCGCCCGCGCAGCAGGCCGGGCGGCACGCGTCCTTCGAGCAGATCGGCGAACGACACCTTGCGGTAGTGCTCGACGCTCGCGCTGAACGGCACGAGGAAACGCGCCTCGCTGTGCGGGCCGCCCGCGTGCAGCAGGCTGGCGTCGCGGCGCGCGGCGTCGGCGGGATAAGCGGCGTGCGCGAGCGTGACCTGGCCGCTGCGCACCGCGCGCCACAGCGGCACCATGAGTTGCGGCCAGCGCTGCCGGGCGTCGCCCTCGAACAGTGCGACGCTGCGCACGATGCCGTCCGTATCGACTTCGAGATTGATGTGGCCGATCCCGGCCGCCGCCTGCGCAAGCTGCGCGACGGGCTGGTCGACCGTGCGGCGGCCGCCGTCGGTCTCGTCGGCGGGCGACAGCAGCACGGGGAGATACGCGGGCCGCTTGCGCAGCGCCTCGCCGAAGCGCACGTCGTCGATCGACGGCTCGGTGAACAGCACGTCGTAGACCACGGCCGCCGCGCCCGCCTGCGCGAGCCGGTCGACCACCTGCGCATGCACGCTGCGCGGCCAGGGCCAGCGGCCGAGCGCGGCCACGCTCGCATTGTCGATTTCGACGATCACGATGTCGGGCGAAACCGGCCGCTCACGCAGCGTCAGCAGGCGGTCGTAGACGAGATGATCGGCGCCCAGCGTCCACTGCCCCAGCACGCTCAGCAGCACGACGAGAATGCCCGCGCACGCCACGCCCGCCCATTCGAACAGAAAGCGCCGCCCGACCGGACGGCCGAGCGGCGTGGGCGGGCTCACGCTCATGCGCGTCTGCGTCACCAGTCGAGCCGGAACGACTGGACCGGACTGGCTTTCTGGTAGTAGCGGCCGCCCTCGAACTGCTCGGCGATCACGGTCCAGTAATAGGTGCCCTTGGGCAGATCGCGCACCACGGCCTCACCGTCATGGAGATCGGTGCGGTCGACGAGCGGCGCGCGCAGATCTTCCGTTTTCGCCAGCACGAAGCGAAAACGCGTGCTCTGCGCGCCGCGGTCGACGAACCAGCGGAACGCGTAGTCGCGCGAGTCGTCGACGCGGCCAGCCGTGGCGTCGAGCGAGAGGCGGCGGCGCTCGAACGCGTAGGTGGACGGCATGCCTTCGAGGCCGTTCGCGTCGATCGCGGACAGGCGCACGAAATACGTGCCGTCGTCGAGCGCGCCCGCGTCGACGCGCGGCGAGTCGCTGCGCTGATCGCGGATCATGTCGTACAGACCCGCATCGCGGCCGATCTGCACGCGATAGCCGTGTGCGCCGTCGAATGGCGCGATGTCGAAAGCGACGTGGGCCTCGTCCTGCACCCTGGCGGGATTGCGCAGATCCGGCGCGCCGAGCAGCGCGACGGGCGCGCCGGCCGCACCGCCCGCCTGCGTCAGACTGCCGTGACCGGCCGCGACCAGTTGCGTGGACGCGGCGAGCGGCGTGCCCGGCGCAGGCGCGACGGCGGCGGCGTGACCGCGCGCCGAGGCGTCGACGCCCACCGCGCCGTCGAGCACTTCCACCGCCGTCGAGCCCTTGTCGCCGTTGTAGTTCACGCGAAAGCGCGTGCCGCGCACGCCCGCGACCACCGAAGGCGAGCGGATCTGGAAGCGATCGTCCTTCTTCGTGGCGTGCGTGACTTCGGTATCGACTTCGCCGCCATGCAGATTGACGACGCGATCGGTCGCGCCCGTCAGCGCGGTCTGGCGCAGCGTGGCGAGGTCGAGCGAGGTGTTGGGCGGCAGGATCAGATGCGAGCCGTCGCCGAGTTCGAGCGTGGCGAAACCTTCGTTGCCCGTCTGCACGCGGTCGCCTTCGACGAGCTTCGTGCCGACCGCGAGCGGCAGCAGCGGCGCCTGGCCGAAAGCGTGGCTCGCCGGGCCGCTGGTCGCGATTACGCGCGCGCTCAAGCCGTCCTGGCGCAGCAGCGCGACCGGCACGCGCAGTTGCACGCCCGCCTGGAGACGGCGCGGCGCGCTCACGCCGTTCAGGCGCGCGAGCTGGGACCAGTCGGCGGGATCGCGCAGATAACGCGCGGCGATGTCGTAGAGCGAGTCGCCGGCGCGCGTGACGTAGATGGCCGTCGCGACGGGCCGCGGCTGCGCGAGCGGCGCGCCCGGCTGACGCGCCTGCGCGCCGCGCATGACCGGCAGCAGGCTCAGCGCGAGCGCACAGGCGAACAACGGCCGCGCCAGCGCCAGGCTTGCGCCCGCAACGGGGCGACTCGCGCGGGCGCCCCTCACGCGGCGTCCCCCTCGATGCGCTCGAGGCGGTAGCCGTAGCCATAGATCGGCGTCAGGCGATAGCCGTTTTCGGGACGCAGGCCGAGCTTCGAGCGCAGCATCGACACGTGCGTGTCCATGGTGCGCGACGGGATGTCGTCCGATTGCTTCCAGATCACGTCGAGAATGTGCGCGCGCGACAGCGGGCGGCTCAGGTGCTGGAACAGCAGCAGCGCGAGGTCGAATTCCTTCTGCGTGAGCGCGACCGCCTTGCCGGTCACCGTCACCTGACGCGACTTCAGATCGAACTCGTATTCGCCGAAGACTTCCTTCTGCGCGGGCGGTTGCAGTTGATACGCGCGACGCAGCAGCGAGCCGACGCGCGCGAGCAGCACCGGCGCGGACACCGGCTTGACGACGTAGTCGTCGGCGCCGCTGTTGAGCATCAGCGCGATGTCCACCTCGCGGCTGCGGCTCGTCATGAACAGGACGGGCAGACGCGTGGACAGGCTTTGCCGCACCCAATGAAGAACTTCGTCGCCGGCCATGTCCGGCACGTTCCAGTCGAGCACGAGCAGGTCGAAAGTCTGCCGGCGCAGTTGCCGGACCAGTTCGCCGCCCTTGGCGAACGCATGGCAGACGTGGCCTGCCGCCATCAAGGTTTGACAGACGAAGTCGGTCTGTGCCGGATCGTCATCCAGTACTGCAATTCTCATAGTGCCCCGCACCCAGTATCGTTTTTCATGTTCTCGGGATGGATCCACCCTGCGGTCCCGCCAGCGTTGCCGACGGCGCTGGCGAAATCCCTCCCCAACCCCGTTGCGCGCGACCCGCGCCGCGCGCGCAAACCGCCACTTTCGCAGCGTCTCGAAATAAACGGGAGCGGCAAGCGCGCCTCCGGACCGGGGATGCGGAATCCGCTCATGGTAGACGAAAACGCTCGCATGCGACGCGCGGCCTGTGATCGTCCCGATTACCGACTATCTCGGCGCCGGACGCTGGCCCAAAGGCACGAACACGTCGTCGGCCGAGGGCGCGCCCGGTTTTGCGTCCGTTTTTGCGTCTGGCTGTGCATCCGTATGTGCATCCGTTTGTGCGCGCCGGGCGTGATCGCCGGGCTGGCCGTGGTGTCCGTCATGCTCCGCGGCGGCCGGCGGATCGCCCGACAGCAGCGCGGCCAGATGGATGCGTACGTGCTCCCATGCGGCATGCGCATAGTCGGGCTGCGCGGCGGCGCGCGCCTGCGCAAGCACAAATGCGCGCAGCACAGTCGCGGAACATTGCGTCAACTTGTCCGAACGGCCATAGCGCGACTGACGCAGCGCCTCGCTCAGCCAGGGCAATTCGGCCTCGCACGAATCGGCGTAAGCCTCCATGGCGGCGCGCGCGTGGCGGTCGCGGGCGAGGTCCAGCTCGACGCGGTCGAGATCGCGACTGCCACCCGAAGCGTTGACGCGGGAAGCGGGCGGAAACCGGGTGCTGCCGAAGCGGAAAAACATGAAAACCTCGTGTCGCTAACGCTTGTCGCCGACCAACGCCGCCGTTCGCGCACCGCCTGGCCGCTCATCGAAGCCGCCGGCGCTACCGGACGTCGTGTGTCATGTGATGCCAGGGCGCGCCCGTCCCGGACGTACTTGAGCGTGCTCAAGCGTGCGCGCGTGCCTGTTTGAAAGATTGAAAAACGAGTGACGATGGCCGCAGTCGCGCACCGCGTAGTCTCCGGCAGCCCTCGCCCCCGGACCAGGACCACCGGCGCGGGCGCCGACGCCACCTCGACGGCGCGTCGCACGCGGGCGGACATCACCGCCCGACGTCCGCCTGCTGGCCGCAACCGATCTCACTGCATGGCGTCATGCTCACCGCCATCGCCACTCCTACTACCAGGCGCTGTTTCCAGCGTTATGCGGCGAACTCGAGTCCGCTCTGCCTTCCACGCACCGGCGCGTCGCCGTGTCCCGATCGCGCCAGCCCCCGTAGCCGAATTCCGTGTATGTCGTGCGTGACGGGCATGGCGTCCATGCCGTCGTATCGTGCGCGTCGATCCACTCGGGCTCGATGCCGGCCGTCATGCGGATCATGCCCGCGATGACTTGTTGGGCCGCGACGGCCTATTGTCGTCGCAAGCGGAAAAACCTACTGTCAGGGATTGTTAAATCTGTCGGAATCGACGCAGGAAGGCGTAGGGAAAAGACGCAATGAAGCGCGATGGACGGGCGTGGTCGTCGATTGTGGGCGTGAAGGAGGCGAACGTGCTGGACGGGCGCTATTTGGCAGTTCGAACGAGCTTTCCGCGATGATGAAAGCGCACGAAATAGCCGCTTGAAAGTGCGATGGAAAGTCGCATTGAAAGGCCGATTGGAAAGCCGATTGGAAGTCAGAACGGAAAGACAGAAAGCCCGCCGTATAAGACGGCGGGCGCGTGGGCGCATGCGCAGGTCGCCGCGAACTGCGGACACAGGAGCGAATGCGCCGACTTGCTGCGCAGAACTTATCGCGCGGCGGCCTGTGCGCCTGACGACTTGCGCGCGATCGAAAGCTCGACGCGGCGATTGGGCGCAAGACAGGCAATCAAGGCTTCGCGGTCGCGCTCATTGCACTGCACGACCGGGTTCGCCTTGCCGCGGCCCACCGCGCTCATCGCAATATTCGCCTCGCTACGCTCGCGCAGATACCCGGCGACGGTTTCCGCGCGCTGCCGCGAAAGCCGCATGTTGTAACTGTCGCTGCCCAGCCGGTCGGTATAGCCCTCCGTGCGGACCGCCGTGACATCGCCCGCTGCGGCAAGATCGCGCGCCAATGCATCGAGACTCGCCCGGCCCTGCGGCAACAGACCGTTGAGATCGCCACGATCGAAACGGAACAGCGTGTCGGTCGGCAACGTGATGCTGCTCGGCAGCGGCGGCGGTTCCTTTCGCGGCGGCTGGCAGGCGTTCAGCACGGCGGGAAGATCGGCGATCTTCTGCTGCACTTCGGCAACGCGCTGCGCGCTCGCGTCGAACGAATGTGTCCACGCCTCATGACCGGCGTGCGTCAGTTCAACCTCGGCGCAGGCCACGCGCTCCTGCGCGGGCTGACACGACGCGAACGCCGGCGACGACTTCGCCGCCATCAGCCGCTGCCACAGATCGGGCCGCACGATGGCCGCGGTTCGCAGCTTCGGATTCTCGACGGACGCCTGCCCGCGCCCCTCGAGCGCGCCGATCAACTGGTCGGCCTGATGCGCCGCTTCTTCGACGAATCCCCAATGGTTGTACTGCGCGTGCTCCTCGCGCGCGGCGTAAATCCAGCACTGCGCCTTCGCGCCGAAATAGCCGGCCTGCTTCGCGCCGAGCGCCTGGAGGCGGTGCTGTTCGTCGTCGAGTTGCGCGCGGCCCACGCTGGCCGGATAGGCGCCGACCCAGGCGTCGGTGGCCGCGCCGGCCTGCTCGCTCTGCGACGCTCTGAGCCCCTCTTCGAGCACGGTGGGGTCCTGAATCTGCAAGGAATCGCGCGTCGCCTGCGACGCGCATCCGGCGAGCACGGCGGAAGCCGCGATCGCCATGGCGATGATTTTCATGTTGGTTGTTGCCCATGGAAAGGCCCGCACGGTCCGCCCGTGCGGTTGGAAAGCGCGGGGCGTGCCGCGTGAGGTGCGCGGCCGGCATTGCGCCGGCCGCGCCGCCAGGGGCGCTGCCCGCTGCGTCAACCGCCGAACACGATGCCAAGACCCGCGCGGACGATGGTGCTGTTGCCACCCGCCGACGAGACGCCGAGGTTGTAGTTGACGCTGCCCTTCTCGTTCCAGCGCGAGACGCCGATGCCGAGCGCCGCCTGGCCGCGATACGCGGCGACGCCCGCGTTCATGGTCGTGCGTCCGGGCAGATACGGCGTGACGACGTTGAGCGCCGACGCCGCCGCAATGCCGCGCCGCGCGTCGCGATCGACGTCGTCGATACGGCTGTTGACGCCGCTGAACGCGCTGTTGAGCTGGCCCAGATTCACGGCGTCGGTGGGCGCCGTGCCGTTCGCGACGTTGGTGATCTGCCGCTCGTTGCCGATGCTGCCCACCGACACCGAATTGGCGCGGTCAGCCACCGAATTTGCGCCGAGCGCCACGGCATTCGTGCCGGTGGCGTGCGCCTGGTCGCCGATCGCGGTCGACGCGGTGCCGCTCGCGACAGCGCCGCCGCCGGCCGCCAGCGTGTTCGAACCGCTGGCCGTTGCCGCGCCGTTCGGCGAGTTGGCGGCCACGTAGATCGAGGCACTCGCGGCCACGTTCTGCACCGCCTGCTCGATGCTCGCGACCTGCATGTTGGTCGCGAAGAGCTGCGAGCCCGTGACCGCGTCGGTACTGCTCGCGCTCAGCACGGCGTCGGCGAGATTGCTGAGCTTCACGGCCTCGCCGGTCCCGCCCAACGTGACCGAGTCATGCGCCGACGAGTCGTACTGCACCGCGTTCGCGACGGAGCCCGCCATGTTGGTGACCGACTTCTGCAGATTCGTGATGTCGGTGGTGTTCTGCGTGACGCGGCCGTCGAGATTGGTCAGCGCCGAGCCGACGTTGTTGAGCGTCGTGCCGCCGATGGTGTAGGACGGCGCGGCAAGCGTGCCGTCTGCGCTCACGCTCGCGCCGCCGCCCAAGGCGGCTGCCGCATGCGCGACGCTGGCGTAGAGTTGCGCGCCGTTGACCGCGTCCGCGCTCGCGGCATTCACCGCGCCCGCCGCCACACCCGTGAGCGTGCGGTTGCCCGCCGTGCCCGCGAAATTGACGACCGTGCCGTTCGTGCCCGCGCCGACCTTGATCGCACGGCTGGTGGCATCCTGTGTCACCAGGTCGAGGCCCGAATCCGAAATCTTCTGCTGCAGCGAATTCAGGCCGGTGTCGAGCGTATCGAGCGCGCTGCCGACGGTCGTCTGCGTGCCGCCCTGCATGTGATAGTTCGGCGCAAGGATGCTGCCGTCCGACGCGAGGCCCGCGCCGCCGCCGAGCGTGCCGGCGAGTGCGCGCAACTGGCCCGCGTTCACTGCGTCCCCGGACGCGGAGCCCGCGGCGAGATTCGTGATCTTCGTGCCGTTGGCGCCGCCGAGCGTGACCGTGCCGCGCGAGGTGTCGTCGTAAGCGACGAAGCTGTTCGTGGCGTTGCCGTTGCCGTCCACGTCGAGACCCGCCGCCTTCAACTGGCCGAGGTTGACCGCGTCGCGGTCCGCCGTGCCTTTGGCCACGTTCGAGAGCACCGTGCCCGTCTCGCCGCCGTCGAACGTGACGCGCTGATGCGCGGGCGTGTCGTACTTGACGCCGTCCACGGGCCCCGCCGCAGCCGAACTCTCGACCGCCTTCAGCGCGGTGCCGACGTCGGAGTAGGTCGAGCCGCCCAGCACATAGCCGGGGCCGCTCAGGGAGCCGTCTGCGTTGACGCCCGCGCCGCCGCCCAGCGCCTTTGCCGTGCTGCTGCTGACGCCATAGAGTTGCGCCCCGTTCACGGCGTCGCTGCTGCCCGTCGCCACGTTGCCGGCGACGAGATTCGTGATGCGCGTGCCGCTCGCGCCGCCGAGCGTGACCGTGCCGCGCGAGGTGTCGTCGTAAGCGACGAAGCTGTTCGTGGCGTTGCCGTTGCCGTCCACGTCGAGACCCGCCGCCTTCAACTGGCCGAGGTTGACCGCGTCGCGGTCCGCCGTGCCTTTGGCCACGTTCGAGAGCACCGTGCCGGCGTCGCCGCCGTCGAACGTGACGCGCGCGTGCGCTGGCGTGTCGTACTTCACGCCATCTACAGGGCCTGACGCAGCCGTGTTCTCCACCGCCTTGAGCGCGGTGCCGACGTCGGAGTAGGTCGAGCCGCCCAGCACATAGCCGGGGCCGCTCAGGGAGCCGTCTGCGTTGACGCCCGCGCCGCCGCCCAGCGCCTTTGCCGTGCCGCTGGCGACGCCGTAGAGTTGCGCGCCGTTCACGGCGTCGCTGCTGCCCGCCGCCACGTTGCCGGCGACGAGATTCGTGATGCGCGTGCCGCTCGCGCCGCCGAGCGTGACCGTGGCGCGCGACGTGTCGTCGTAAGCAACGAAGCTGTTCGTGGCGTTGCCGTTGCCGTCGACGTCGAGGCCCGCCGCCTTCAACTGGCCGAGGTTGATCGCGTCGCGGTCCGCCTTGCCATTGGCGACGTTCGACAACACCGTGCCCGCGTCGGCGCTATCGAACGTAATGCGCGTATGCGCGGACGTGTCGTATTTCACGCCGTCCACCGAACCCGTGATCGCCGTGCTTTCCACCGCCTTCAACGCCGTGCCGACGTCGCCATAGGTCTGGTTGCCCAGTACATAGCTCGGCGCCATGACCGAGCCGTCGCCGCCCACGCCCGCGCCGCCGCCGAGCGCGCTCGTCACGCCCTTGAGCTGCGCGACGTTCACGGCGTCCGTGTCGCTCTGGCCCGCCGCCATGTTCACGATGCGGCGCGTGTTCGCGAGGCTCGGCAGCGTGGTCGCAACATTGTCCGCGTCGTAGACGACGTGCGTTTGCGTACCGTCACTGCCAACCGATACGGTATTGGCCTGATTCGCCACGGAGCCCGCGCCCAGCGCCACCGAATCGTTGCCCATCGCACGCGACTGAATGCCCAGCGCGAGGCTGGCGTTGCCGTCGGATTGCGTGTTCGAGCCCATGGCGATACTGCCTGCGCCATTCGCCCGCGCCATATCGGTTGGCCCCGTCGACCCTGACGCATTGGCAATACCCCTGACCTGCGCGTACCAGGCGGCGGTCCTGAATGCGGTGGTCAGGCCGGTCGTGTCGACGCCGGAATTGGCGGCCGTTGCCATCAGCGAAGCGCCTTGCGGAGCGGCCGCGGCCATTTCGACCGGGCTCGCAGGAGCCGACGACGACGCAGCGGCCAACGCGGCAGCCCCTGTGCCCTGAACGCCCAGCGAGGCGAGCAGCAGGGCGTTCTGCACGTCGCTCGTGCCAGCGGGCGCGAGCGCGCCGAAGTTCGAACTGATGTTCGCGTTCTCGCTCCCCCTCGCGGCCTGCTCGTTCGCCGCCATGCCGAGCAGCGCCGTGGCGCCTTCCGGCTGCGCGTCCGCAGCGTTCGCCGCGAGCGCGATGCCACCCAGCCCGAGCAACGCAACGGCCTGCGCCGCGTTCACCACGCCTGCCTTCACGCCGCCGCTGCCATGACTGCGTGCGTTTTCCTGCACGGCCACCCACGCGCCAGCCGACTCGTTCCAGACAGATCGATAAGCCTTGTTCATACGCTTCCTTGGTCGTTTCAATGGGGCTGACGTGGAACCGCCTCAATCGGGCAACTCCACGCTTCTTTACTTCGGAATCCAAAACGTATAGCTGTGACCTGGCCGCACACGACGAACCGACGTGTGCCAGACACTCTCATTCTTGCTTCAACCGACGCGGGAAATCACCTGGCCGAATGGCTAATGTTGCCGACACCCTGAGCACGAACACGCGAACGGCCAATCAGGCTCGACGAGGGAAACGTCGCCGGACAGGCCATTCAACGGTTGCCGGATCAAGCCAGATCAATCCAGATCAATCGCATGCCTAACTGATTTGACTTGAATCCGGACACCGGCGACTTCGTGCACCGCCAGCGTATGAGATAAAAATCACCCGTCTAAGGTATTCGGCCCCAATCGGGCGGGCCACACGAAAACTCTTAAAAAGCATCTCGAACGAGATAAAACGCGCCCCGCCTTGCGCCGATAAAGCAAAACGGGCGCTCACATCGAGCGCCCGTTGCAGGGTGGAAAGCGTTGGCGGATCAGTTCTGCTTGCGTTCGTCGCCGTGTCCGCCGCCCTGGCCGGACGGATGACCGCCTTGCGGCGCTTCGGGCCGGCCGGCGGGCGGACCGGACGGACGGCCCCCGCCCTGCGGCGGACCGCCGGGACCCGGCGCGCGATTGAACGCAGGCTCGGGCGGACGCCCCGCATTGGGCTGCTGCATTTGCGGACGCGGCGGCTCGGCCGGACGCGCTTGCGCGGGACGCGGCGCTTGCGGAGGCATCTGCGGCGCCTGCTGAGGCGCCCGCGGCGCTTCGGTGCGCTCGCCCCCGTTCATGGGCGGACGGCCGGCATTCTCCGGCGGGCGCGCATTCCCTGGCGGCGGGCCGCCTTGCGGACGGCCACCGCCCTCGGGCATGCCACCCGGCGGCCTGGCTCCCGGCGGCGGACCGCCGTTGCCGGGCGGACGCCCCCCGCCAGCCTGCGGCGGCGGCAACGGCCGCGCGGGGCCGCCATGCCAGTTCGGCGCAGGCGGACGCGGACCATAGCCCGGCGGCCGCGCATGCGTCCAGCGATCGCGCTCGCCGTACCACGGACGGTCGCGATAGAAGCTGCCCCAGTACGCGCCAATCGAAAAACTCACGATCGGCAGCCCGATGGCCGCGCCATAACCGGCGAGCGGCACGTAGCTGCCCTGATACGGATATGTCAGATAGCCGCCGTAGACCCAGCCACGCACGCCCTCGGCGCCGATATCGCACCAGGAGTAATCGCTTACGCAGCCGAACACCACGACCGGCTCGCTCGGCCCGACTTCGCTCACGACGGGATAGTCGCCGGACGGCCCCGCGTAGAGATCGACCGGCTCGCTGGTGTAGGCCTGGGACTGCGCCTGGGCGGCGGGCGCCGCGATCGCGAGGCCGGCGGCCACGCACAGCGCCATCTTCATTGGAATGGTGGACATGCTCCCCCCTTTTTGTTTCGACTCATGCCGAGCGGATAGCATATTCCGTTCCTGAAATTCGTGCCTTACTCGTTTTCTTCGAAGTAATGCCCGAATTTCACCTGCTTCGTGCGGATATAGCGCTCGTTTTCCTCGCGCATCGGAATCGCCAGCGCGACGCGTTCGATCGTCGGAATACCGTGCTTCGAGAGCGTGTCGAACTTGTTCGGATTGTTGCTCATCAGGCGCACCGACTTGACCTTCAGCAGGCGCAGGATCGCCGCCGCCGAATCGTATTCGCGCGCGTCGTCGGGCAGGCCGAGATCGAGGTTCGCTTCCACCGTATCGCGGCCCTGCTGTTGCAGCTGATACGCGCGGATCTTGTTCGACAGGCCGATGCCGCGCCCTTCGTGGCCACGCAGATACAGCAGCACGCCGCGGCCTTCCGCCGCGATGTAGCGCAGCGCGAGATCGAGCTGTTCGCCGCAGTCGCAGCGGTAGGAACCGAACACGTCGCCGGTCAGACATTCGGAATGCAGGCGGGCGAGCACCGGCTCGCCGCTGCCCACGTCGCCCATCACGAGCGCAACGTGCTCGGCGCCGCCATCCTTTACCCGATAGACGTAGGACTCGAAGGTGCCGTAACGGGTCGGCAGGGTCGCGCTCGCGTCAAGCACGACGCATTCGTTGGCGTTATCGCCGTCCGCGCAGGACGGCTCTTGAAGCGTAGGCATGATGTGGAACAGAGGTCTGGCAAAAACCGGCGCGAAGCCGGACTGGAGTTAGGAACCGGAGTGTACCGCCAATTGCGGCGCGCCGCCCCGCATGGCCGCGCCCGCGCCAGTCGGCTGAAGGGCTCGCCTGCGGGCGGCATCCGTGCGTGCGCCGGGCCGTCCGCGCGAACGGAGGCGCGCAAGGCGCCGCAAAACGCTCTGCGCCCTGCCTCAATCCGTCGCGCATCGCCGCCGGGCCGCACGGCGGGCGGGCGCACACTTCGCGCATACCCCGACGGCTCCGCCGCGCCCATCCGCCTATACTGGAATGGCTTTCATGGCTTTCGACGAAGGCACGCACGGCGCAGCTCTCTCGCCTGCGCCGCACCAGGCAATGACCGAAGACAAGAAGGACGAACTGGAGTCGCCCTATGACGAGCGTTGCACAGGTACTCAAATCCAAGCCGGAACAGGTGGTCTACACGATTGCCGCTGACGATTCCGTCTACGACGCCATCCGCCTGATGGCCGACAAGCAGATTGGCGCGCTGGTCGTCACCGACGGCCCCGATATCGTCGGCATCGTCACGGAGCGCGACTACGCGCGCAAGATCGTGCTGATGGACCGCTCGTCAAAGACGACGGCCGTGCGCGACATCATGAGCCCGCACGTGCGATTCGTGGAACTCGATCAGACCACCTACGACTGCATGGCGCTGATGACACAGCGACGCATGCGCCACCTGCCGGTGTTGGCGGACGGCGAGCTCGTGGGCATGGTGTCGATCGGCGACCTCGTGAAGGAGATCATCGCCGAGCAGCAGTTCACCATCGAGCAGCTCGAGCACTACATCACCGGCGGTCCCGGCACCTGACGCCTTACAGCGCTTCACCCCGCCCTTGCGCGCAAACGCACGCAAACGCGCACGCGCACGCGCACGCGCACGCAAACGCAGGCGAACGCACACCGACGCACGCAGCAAAAAAAGCCCAATCCTTCGCGGGTTGGGCATAAGCCACCTTGCGGCGGCGGAGGTTCCACGCATGAAAAAACGCGCGATCTCTCGCGGGTCGGCGCGGCGGCTCGTTGCGCCGCGCCGGCTCGCCGGATAGGGGTGCTGGACACTTATCCAGTCATGCGGCTCGACGCACCACCGCGCGCCGGATCAATCCCGACGCCGCGGCGTGGCGATCTGAACGGCTTGCGTCGATGAATCGACGTGACTGAGCGGAGGTTTACCGCTCAGTTGCAACTCAATTCCCGAAGTAAATCGACTGCGACGGCGCCAGATGGGCCGGTTGACCCGACTGCGTCGAACCCGCGGGGGCGCCGCCATAGCTGGTATCGGCAACCGGCTGCTGAGTCCGGGCCACATCCTGCTGCTGCGCGACGCGCGCTTCGGCCGCCTGAATGTCACGCGGATAAGTGGCGTCGTTCGACGTCGCCGGGTTATAGCCTGCCTGCTCGATCTGGATGAGTTCCTGACGGACTTCCGCGCGCGTCTTCGGCGCGTTGGTCTGGTCTTGAGCGAACGAGAGTGCCGGAGCGGCGAGAAGCGCGGCGATAGCCGCGGCTTGAATGAGCGTACGGGTATTCATGGTTACTAACCTCCATCACTTGTTTTCAGGTCGGCGTCTAACGGCACATCTGGCGTTCGCCGACCAGTGACTTCAGTTTATTGAGACAGCAGATCAGGGGAAATACCTATTTCCCCAAAATACAGTTTCGTTCTTGACAACAATACAGGCCGCGCAACAATCCTCGAAAACGGGGTGGAATCCTATCTTTCCGGTCCGACTTTCGGATTCCATACGGAACCGCGTCACGCCGGTACGAGCAGCTTGCGCGGCCCGCTCACATACGGGCTGCCGATGGCATAAAAGCGCAGCGGAAGGTGCATCTCGCGCGACAGCCCGATGCGCGTCGTCGCACCGATGGCGAGCGATGCAGCCGCGTGCGCCGCGTCGCGGTCGCGGCCGATCCACAGCCCCTTGCCGCCGCACAGATCGACGCCGTCGAACGCCGCGCCGACGCCGAACGCCTGCGTGAGCCGTCCCGGCCCGCGCGCGAGTTCGCGCAGCGGCGCATCGGCGCGCCGCGCGGCCATCGACGCCAGCCCTTCGAGGGGCTCCACGGCGCGAAACAGCACGCCCGCGCCCACGCCGGCCGCCTCGCTCGACATGTTGAGCATCCACGAGACGCCGTACGTGAGCCGCACGTACGCGTGCCCGCGCGCGAGAAACAGCGACGCGTTCCAGCCGCGCGGACCGATGAACGCGTGCCCCGTCGAATCGCCGACCGGATACGCCTCCACTTCCACGAGCCGTCCGCTCACTCGGCCTTCGGGCAGATCGTGGACCAGATACTTGCCGACCATGAAACGCGCGAGCGCCACGGTATCCACCGGCAGTTCGTCGCGCGCGAGCGCCACGATGGAACGCGCGGGCGGCGCGGCGTCGCTGACACCGCCCGCGCGCCGCGTCACCGCGCCGCCTCGCTCGACTGCGTCGCGCCGCGCAATTTCGCGACATCCGCCGCGCCCACCGCACCGCGCTTGTTGTTCCAGCCCGCGCGGATAAAGCTCAGCACGTCGGCGATCTGCTGGTCGCTGAGCTGGTCGCGATACGCGGGCATCGGATACGGCGCCGGGATGCCCTGGATCACGAGGTCGCCGGTGCCGTTGAGCGTGACATTGATGAGCGACGACGCGTCCTTTTCCAGCACGTTCGGATTGCCCGCCAGCGGCGCGAACATCGGCGCGAAACCGCGTCCGTCGGCGCCGTGGCAGTGCATGCAGAACGCCGTGTAGACGCGCGCGCCCGCATCGTTCGCGGGGCGTCCGAGCGACACCTTCGTCGCCTGCGGATCGTACGCATAGGCGGGCGCGCCGTCGCCGCCCGCGGGCGGCAGCGATTTCAGATACGCGGACATCGCCTGCACATCCGCGTCGTTCATTGCCTGCGTGCTGTTGTTGATGACGCTCGTCATCGCGCCGAACGCCGACGCGTGCTGGTTCGCACCCGTCTTGAGGAACTGCGCGAGATCGGCCTCGCTCCAGCGCCCGAGCCCGGTGTTGTGCTCGCCCGTCAGATTCGACGCGTACCAGTTGTCGAGCAGCGCGCCGGTAAGGAACGCGTTGCCGCTCTCGTCGAGCGCCTGCTCGTTGAAGCCGACGCCGCGCGGCGTGTGGCACGAGCCGCAATGGCCGAGCCCTTGCACGAGATACGCGCCGCGATTCCATGCGGCGTCCTTGCCCGGCTTGTCCTGGTACGGGCCCTTCTTGAGGAAGAACACGTTCCAGATCTTGAGCGGCCAGCGCATGTTCATCGGCCACTTGATGTCGCTGTCGCGGTTGTCCTGCTTCACGGGCTGCACGCCGTGCATGAAGTACGCGTAGAGCGCGGCCACGTCGTCGTCGCGCACCTTCGCATAGGACGGATACGGCATCGCCGGATAGAGATTGTGGCCGTCCTTCGCCACGCCCTCGCGCAGCGCGCGCGCGAAATCTTCCTGCGTATAACCGCCGATGCCCGTATCCGGATCGGGCGTGATGTTGGTCGTGTAGATGTGGCCGAGCGGCGTGCTCATCGGCAGGCCGCCCGCGAACGGCTTGCCGTGCGGCGCGGTGTGGCAGGCCGCGCAGTCGCCGGCCGCGGCGAGGTAAGCGCCGCGCTGGATCAGCGCGCTGTCCGCGGACGTGGCGTTGTCCTGCGCATGCGCGAACTGCGGCGCGAGCGTGCAGGCGAGCGCGGCAAAGGCCATGCGCGCGACGGAGCGCACGGTCGAACGGACAGCGGAGCGCACGACGGGCGTCATCGAGGCGGTGTGGATCGTTTTCATCGTCGTCGCCTCCTCAAGCCGTTTTCGTGTTCATGAGCTGACGGCCCACCGGCAGCTTGCGCAGCCGCGTGCCGGTCGCCGCATAGATCGCGTTCGTGACCGCGGGCGCGAGCGCCGCCGTGCCCGGTTCGCCGATCCCGCCCGGCGCTTCCGTGCTCGGCACGATATGCACCTCGATCACGGGCGATTCGTCGATGCGCAGAATCCGGTAGTCGGTGAAATTGGTCTGCGTGACGCGGCCGCGCTCGATCGTGATCTCGCCATACAGCGCCGCCGTGATGCCGAACACGATGCCGCCCTGCACCTGCGCCTCGATCGTGGTCGGGTTCACGACCATGCCGCAATCGACGGCCGCGACCACGCGATTCACGCGCACCTCGCCGTCGGTCACGGTCACGTCGGCGACCATCGCGAAGAAGCTGCCGAACGCGTGCATCACCGAGACGCCGCGCCCTTGCCCCTTCGGCATCGGCGGTCCCCAGTTGGCCGCGCGCGTGGCGACGTCGAGCACGCCCAGCGCGCGCGGCGACTTGCCGAGCAGATTGCGCCGATAGGTCACGGGATCGGTTTTCGCGGCCGCCGCGCATTCGTCGACGAAGCTCTCGACCACGAAGGTGCCGCGCGTCGGGCCAACGCCGCGCCAGAACGCGGTCGGCACCGTATGCGGCTCCTGGCGCACGTATTCGATCAGCTGATTCGGCAGGTCGTACGGCAGATCGACGGCCACTTCCACCGCGTCGGGATCGACGCCGTTCTTGAACGCGGGCGGCGCGAAACGCGCCATGATCGACGAGCCGACGATGCGGTGCTGCCACGCCGCCGGCTTGCCGTTCGCGTCGAGCCCCGCCGAGATGCGGTCGTAGTAATACGGCCGGTACATATCGTGCTGGATGTCCTCCTCGCGCGTCCAGAATACCTTGACCGGCGTGCTCACCTGCTTGCCGACCTTGAGCGCCTGGGTGATCGCATCGACTTCCAGACGCCGCCCGAAACCGCCGCCGAGCAGATAGTTGTGCAGCACGATCTGCTCGGGCTTGAGACCGGTGACGGCCACGCCCGCATCGACCGCGCGCGTGGGCACCTGGGTGCCGACCCAGATCTCGCAGGCATCGGCGCGCACGTGCACGGTGCAGTTGATCGGCTCCATCGTGGCGTGCGCGAGAAACGGCTGCTCGTACACGGCGTCGACGCGCGTTTTCGCGCCGTTGAACGCCTGCTGCACGTCGCCGTCCTTGCGCGCGACCGCGCCCGGCTGCTGCTGCGCCGCGTTCGCCAGATCGCCGACGATCTGCCGCATCGACAGATTCGCCGCCGCGCCTTCGCTCCATTCGATCACGAGCGCCGCCGCGCCGCGCTTGGCGGCCCACGTGTGCGCGCCGATCACGGCCACGCCGTTGTCGATCTTGACGATCTGCGTGACGCCCGGAATCTTGCGCGCGTGCGTGTCGTCCACGCGCACGAGCGTGCCGCCGAACACCGGACAATTGACGATGGCCGCGTAGACCATGCCGGGCAGCCGCACGTCGAGGCCGAACAGCGCCGAGCCGTCCACCTTCTCGGGTGAGTCGAGGCGTCGGGTCGGCTTGCCGATCAGCGTGAAATCCTTCGGGCTCTTGAGCGCCACGTTCTGCGGCGCCGGCAGCTTCGCGGCGGCGTCCACGAGTTCGCCGTAGGCGGCGCGGCGGCCGCTCGCGTCGTGCAGCACCTGGCCGCTCTTCGCGTGGCAACTGGCCGGATCGACCTGCCATTGCTGCGCCGCCGCCGCGATCAGCGCGGCGCGCGCGGTCGCGCCCGCCTGGCGCATCGGCTCCCACGCATAGCGGATCGAGGTCGAGCCGCCGGTGAGCTGACCGCCGAGCAGCGGATCGGTGAACAGTTTCGCGTCGGGCGGCGCGTGATCGAGCGTCACGCTGTCGAGCGGCACTTCGAGTTCTTCGGCGATCAGCATCGGAATCGACGTGTACACGCCCTGCCCCATCTCCACCTTCGGGATGATCAGCGTGACCTTGCCCGCGCGGTCGATCTGGATGAACGCGTTCGGCTCGAACACGCCCGACTGCGGCGTCTCGTTGCCGTCGCCGCCGACCACCGAGCGGCGCGCGGCGCTATCGCCCTGCGCGCCCGCCGAGAAGCTGAAACCGAGCAGCAGACCGCCGCCCGCCGCCGCGCCGAGCTTGAGAAACGCGCGGCGCGAAACCTGCGATTGAGCGGCGCGCGCGTGCGCCACGCCGTTTTGCGCGTCGAGAAGACCTTGTGACATCTCAGGCCTCCTTCGCGGCTTGTTTGATCGCCGCGCGGATGCGGCTATAGGTGCCGCAGCGGCAGATGTTGCCGGTCATGGCGGCGTCGATGTCGGCATCGCTCGGGTTGGGATTCGCCGCCAGCAGCGCCGCCGCCGACATCACCTGCCCGGACTGGCAGTAGCCGCACTGCACCACGTCGATCACGCGCCACGCCTTCTGCACTTTCTGGCCCGCGGGCGTCGCGCCCACGGCTTCGATCGTCGTGATCTTGCGGCCTTCGAGCGCCGCGACGGGCAGCACGCACGAGCGCACCGCGACGCCGTCGAGATGCACGGTGCACGCGCCGCATTGCGCGATGCCGCAACCGAACTTCGTGCCGGTCAGGCCGACGATGTCGCGCAGCACCCAGAGCAGCGGCATGTCGGGTGGCGCGTCGATCGTGTGGGTTTCGCCGTTAATGGTTAACGTCGTCATGGGGGCGGCTCTCCGGTGTGGGGATTTGTCGGTTATCGTCGATCAATCGAAGGCCTGGCGCGCGCGTTGTTCCGGTGCGCCGCGCAAATCGCGCGGACGTGGCACCGAATGCACGCCCTGCGGCCTGGCGAGGATTCGCGGAGTGTAGCGCCGACTTTAAAGACCTGCCGACAAGCGTGTCGTCGAGACGTCGGAGCACCGGCGGCCGGCAAGCGTCGGCGCATGCGCGCCGCATCATCACGACACGCAGGCGGCCCTTGCGCTACCATCGATTAATTCAAGATTGCGACGGCGCCTGCGCGCCGTGTCGCCCACTTTCGAAGGAGCCGCCACGATGGACGAAGCCCGCGCGATTCAATTTCTCAACGAGATCCGCAAGCCCCTGCTCACGCTGCACAAGGCCATCCTCGACCACGAGCGCGCCGAGTACGAACGCGAGTTCGGCGCGACCACGCCCGCGGCCTTCTTGCAGGCGCTGATCAACGGGACGGGCTATCGCTGGCTGACGCCGTTCTCCACGGTGATCGCCAACGTGGACGAAACGCTCGACGCCAAGGACGCCAAGCCCGAGGACCGCGTGGGCGCGGTGGAAGGCGTGTCCGGGCTGTTCTCGGGCGAGGAATCGAAGGAGTTCTACGAGCGCTATCAGGCGCTGCTGCAAAAGAGCCCCGAGGTGCTGCATCTGCACGGCGCGGTCGCGCAACTGCTCAACGGCATCAAGAACTGAGGCCGCGCGGCGCGCCTGGGTTGCGCGCGTCAGTTAGCGCACACGATCAGCGCTTCGCGGCCCGCAAGCGCCGCCACAGCGTGGTCTTGCTGATGCCGAGCTGTTCGCACACGCGCTCGCGATCGCCGTCGCAAGCGTCGAGCGCCGCGCGAATTTCGTCGGCCTGCGCGCTCAGGGTGCGCTCGCGCAGCGTCGGCGGCGCGTCGCCGGATTCAGGCGGCGTATCGATGCCGACGTCGCGCGACGCATCGCCCGCCGACGCCTCGCGCGGCGCGGCCAACACTTCCGGCGCGATCGCGCGCAACACCTCGGGCGTGATCACGTCCACATCGGAATCCGCGAGTTCCACCACGATCCGCTCGACCACGTTCTGCAACTCGCGCACATTGCCGGGCCACGCATGGCGTTCGAGCGCGCCGCCGATCGGCGCCAGCGCTCGCGCCGCATCGTCCTGGGTGCGGATTCTGAGCGCCACGCGCGGTTCGCGTCGCGCCGATTGCAGCAGCAGTTCGGCGGCGAGCGGCTCGATATCGGCATGCCGTTCGCGCAGCGGCGGAATCGCCAGATTCAGAATGTTCAGCCGATAAAACAGGTCCGCGCGAAACGCGCCGGTCTCGATCTGCTCGGTCAGCGCGCGATGCGTCGCGGCCACCACGCGCACGTCGACGCGCGTCGGTTCCGTCGCGCCCAGCCGCACCACTTCGCGCTCCTGCAACACGCGCAGCAAGCGGCTCTGCAATGGCAACGGCATCTCGCCGATCTCGTCGAGAAACAGCGTGCCGCGATGCGCCGCCTCGATCAGCCCGACCTTGCCGCCGCGCCGCGCGCCCGTGAACGCGCCCTCCTCGTAGCCGAACAGCTCGCTCTCCAGCAGCGCCTCCGGAAACGCGCCGCAATTGATCGCGACGAACGGAAAATCGCGCCGCGCGCTTTCGCGATGCAGCCCCTGCGCGACCACCTCCTTGCCGGTGCCGCTTTCGCCGCGGATCAGCACGGTCGCATCCGATTTCGCGTAACGCTGCGCCAGTTGCCGCACGCGCGCGATGCCGGGCGTCGCGCCGCTCAGATCGGCGATGCGCCAGCGCGCCACGAACTGCTGCGTGCGCTGCCGCGAGCGCAGCGTGCGGTCGAGCCGCTCCACCGCGCGCGATTCCTGGAACGTCAGCACCGCGCCCGTGGTCACGCCGTTGTCGACCAGCGGCCCGCGATGCACGACATAGCTCACGCCGCGCACGGTTTCGAGCGATTCGCCGTCGGCGTCGGGCAGCGTGAAGGCGATGTCGGGCGCGAGCGCGGCGAGCGGCTGCCCCGCCGCCGCCGACGGATCGATGCCCAGCACGCCCGCGAGACGCTGATTGATCGCCTCCACGCGGCCGCGCGCGTCGAGCGCGACCACGCCGTCGCGCAGATGCTGCAACACGCTGTCGAGCCGCTGACGCCGCTGCGTCTCGCGCCACGTGGCCTGCACGACTTCGAGCGCGTTACCGAACGCCGCATGCACCGACGAGCGCGAATAGACGAAGAACGGCACCAGCCCGAGCCGCGCCGCGAGATCGTTGACGAGACCCGGCCCGACCACCGCGCCCACGCCGCGGTCACGCAGATCGAGCACGCAGGCCTCGGCGTCCTGCACAGTGCGATACGAGGCGAACACCACGTCGATGCCATAGGCGCTCGCGAAACGCCGCACCTCGCTGGGCGTCTCGCCATACGTGACGAGCGCGACCAGATCGGCCTCGCGGCGCGCGCGGGCGAGCGCCTGCATCACGTCGAAACCGGTGGGTTGCACGAGCACGACGGGCAAATCGACGCGCGACTTCAGATACGTGCCGTTCGAGCCGGCCGCCACCACTACGTCGGGGCGCTGGCCCGGAGCGGCGGCGGCGATCTCGGCGGCGGCCTCCTCGAAGCCGCGCGGCACCACGCGCAGGTCGGCGCGGTCGTCGTATTCGCGCGCGATGTCGCGGAACAGGTCGCGCAGGCGGCTGATGCCCATCGCCCAGACGCGCGGGCGGAATTCCGAAGGTGCGGGAAAGCGGTTCATGAGTGGGTTGCGGCGGATTTCACGAGATTCTTTTCATTATTGCGCTTCTATTTCAAATTTGAAATCGACATTTCACTTGTGAAATCGGGGCGTGAGCGACACGCGCCGCGATCCGGCGCAAAATCAACGCGTTAGCGGCAGGCCTTCGCGCTGGCACGGTATCTGCAGTATCTGCGCCCGTTCCCTCGGAGAATCAACACATGAACAGCAAATCCCCCTCGAGCGCCGGCGCGAAATTCCGCGCCGCCGTGGCTACCGAACACCCGCTGCAAGTCGTCGGCGCGATCACCGCCTACGCCGCGAAGCTCGCCGAGCAGACCGGCTTCAAGGCCGTCTATCTGTCCGGCGGCGGCGTGGCCGCGAACTCGCTGGGCGTACCGGACCTCGGCATCAGCACGATGGACGACGTGCTCATCGACGCGCGCCGCATCACCGACGCGGTCGACATTCCGCTGATGGTCGACATCGACACGGGCTGGGGCGGCGCCTTCAACATCGCGCGCACGATCAAGTCGTTCATCAAGGCGGGCGTGGCGGCCGTGCACCTCGAAGACCAGGTGGGCCAGAAGCGCTGCGGTCATCGCCCGGGCAAGGAAGTCGTTTCCACCGACGAAATGGTCGACCGCGTGAAGGCCGCCGTGGACGCGCGCACCGACGACCAGTTCGTGATCATGGCGCGCACCGACGCGGCCGCCGTGGAAGGCATCGACGCCGCAATCGAGCGCGCCATCGCCTACGTGGAAGCGGGCGCGGACATGATCTTCCCCGAAGCGAT
This sequence comes from Paraburkholderia sp. SIMBA_027, assembly GCF_046535315.1. Lineage (NCBI taxonomy): Bacteria > Pseudomonadati > Pseudomonadota > Betaproteobacteria > Burkholderiales > Burkholderiaceae > Paraburkholderia > Paraburkholderia sp. SIMBA_027. The sequence continues at coordinate 100,821 of NZ_JAWRWY010000018.1, read as the reverse complement.
GAAGACGCTCGACGACTACCGCCGCTTCCGCGCGGCCGTGAAGGTGCCGATCCTCGCGAATTTGACCGAGTTCGGCTCGACGCCGTTTTTCACGACCGACGAGCTCAACAGTGCGAACGTGGACATCGCGCTCTACTGCTGCGGCGCGTATCGTGCGATGAACGCGGCGGCGCTGAACTTCTACGAGACGGTCAAGCGCGACGGCACGCAAAAAGCCGCCGTGTCGACCATGCAGACGCGCGAGGATCTCTATAAGTACCTCGGCTATCACGCTTACGAAGACAAGCTCGACGCGCTGTTCGCGGCGAAGAAGTAAGCGGCGCGCGCCGCCCCCAATCATTCGAGACATCCAGAAAGAGGAAGACATCATGAGCGAAACGGACAACACCACGCAGGCCGCAGGCGGTTTCAAGCCCAAGAAGTCGGTCGCGCTTTCGGGCGTGGCGGCGGGCAACACGGCGCTGTGCACGGTCGGCCGCACCGGTAACGACCTGCACTATCGCGGCTACGACATTCTCGACCTCGCCACCGCGTGCGAGTTCGAGGAAGTCGCGTATCTGCTGGTGCACGGCAAGCTGCCGAACACGGCCGAACTCGCCGCGTACAAGACGAAGCTCAAGGCGCTGCGCGGCCTGCCCGCGAACGTGAAGGCGGCGCTCGAATGGGTGCCGGCCTCCGCGCATCCGATGGACGTGATGCGCACGGGCGTCTCCGTGCTCGGCACGGTGCTGCCCGAAAAGGACGATCACAACCTGCCGGGCGCGCGCGATATCGCCGACCGCCTGATGGCCTCGCTCGGCTCGATGCTGCTGTACTGGTATCACTATTCGCACAACGGCAAGCGCATCGAAGTGGAAACCGACGACGACTCGATCGGCGGCCATTTCCTGCATCTGCTGCACGGCGTGGAGCCGTCGAAGTCGTGGGTCGATGCGATGCACGTCTCGCTCAATCTGTACGCCGAGCACGAGTTCAACGCCTCGACCTTCACGAGCCGCGTGATCGCGGGCACGGGCGCGGACATCTACTCGGCCATCACGGGCGCGATCGGCGCGCTGCGCGGTCCGAAGCACGGCGGCGCGAACGAAGTGGCGTTCGAGATCCAGTCGCGCTACGACGACGCCGATCAGGCTGAAGCCGACATTCGCGCGCGCGTCGAGAAGAAGGAGGTCGTGATCGGCTTCGGCCATCCGGTCTATACGATCTCGGACCCGCGCAACAAGGTGATCAAGGAAGTCGCGAAGAAGCTCTCGAAGGAGCAGTCGAATCTCAAGCTGTTCGAAATCGCCGAGCGCCTCGAATCGACGATGTGGGACGTCAAGAAGATGTTCCCGAACCTCGACTGGTTCAGCGCCGTCTCGTACCACATGATGGGCGTGCCGACCGCGATGTTCACGCCGCTGTTCGTGATCGCGCGCACCGCAGGCTGGAGCGCGCACATCATCGAGCAACGCATCGACAACAAGATCATCCGTCCGAGCGCCAACTACACCGGCCCGGAAAACCTGAAGTTCGTGCCGATCGGCAAGCGCTGATCCGCTCCGCCAGTCGTCCGGACGGCATAGACCATACGGACGACTGCACGACGGCGGCGCGCATGCGTAGAGTGATGGCGTGAAGTCGTCGCCTGCGCCGCGCGCCGCGGCAATCCGCTGCAACCCTACTCAAACCATTGGTCCCCAAGCCGTGAATACCGCCCATCGCAAAGCCCTGCCCGGCACCCGGCTCGATTACTTCGACGCGCGCGAAGCCGTCGAGGCCATCCAGCCCGGCGCCTGGGACACGCTGCCGTACACCTCGCGCGTGCTCGCCGAAAATCTCGTGCGCCGCTGCGACCCGGCCACCCTCAACGCCTCGCTCGCGCAGCTCGTCGAACGCAAGCGCGACCTCGATTTCCCGTGGTATCCGGCGCGCGTCGTCTGCCACGACATTCTCGGCCAGACCGCGCTCGTCGACCTCGCCGGCCTGCGCGACGCCATCGCCGATCAAGGCGGCGACCCCGCCAAGGTGAATCCGGTCGTGCCGGTGCAGCTGATCGTCGATCACTCGCTCGCCGTGGAGTGCGGCGGCTTCGACCCGGACGCGTTCAAGAAGAACCGCGCGATCGAAGACCGCCGCAACGAAGACCGCTTCGACTTCATCAACTGGACGAAGAAGGCCTTCAAGAACGTCGACGTGATCCCGCCCGGCAACGGCATCATGCACCAGATCAATCTGGAGAAGATGTCGCCGGTGATCGGCACCCACGACGGCGTGGCCTATCCGGACACCTGCGTGGGCACCGACAGCCACACGCCGCACGTGGACGCGCTCGGCGTGATCGCCATCGGCGTCGGCGGCCTCGAAGCCGAGAATGTCATGCTCGGCCGCGCCTCGTGGATGCGCCTGCCCGACATCGTCGGCGTGGAGCTCACGGGCAAGCGCCAGCCCGGCATCACGGCCACCGACATCGTGCTCGCACTGACCGAATTCCTGCGCAAGGAAAAGGTCGTGGGCGCGTATCTGGAATTCCGCGGCGCGGGCGCGTCGAGCCTCACGCTCGGCGACCGCGCGACCATCTCGAACATGGCGCCCGAGTACGGCGCCACGGCCGCGATGTTCTTCATCGACGACCAGACGCTTGCGTATCTGCGCCTCACGGGCCGCGATGAAGAACAGGTGAAGCTGGTCGAGACTTACGCGAAAACGGCGGGCCTGTGGGCCGATTCGCTCGCGCACGCGCGGTACGAGCGCACGCTCACGTTCGATCTGTCGAGCGTGGTGCGCAACATGGCGGGGCCGTCGAATCCGCACAAGCGCCTGCCCACGTCCGACCTCGCGGCACGCGGCATCGCCGGACAATGGGAAGAAACGCCGGGCCAGATGCCCGACGGCGCGGTGATCATCGCGGCCATTACGAGCTGCACGAACACCAGCAATCCGCGCAACGTGATTGCGGCGGCGCTGCTCGCGCGCAATGCGAACGCGCGCGGCCTCACGCGCAAGCCGTGGGTCAAGAGCTCGCTCGCGCCGGGATCGAAGGCCGTGGAGCTGTATCTGGAAGAAGCGAAGCTGCTGCCGGATCTGGAGAAGCTGGGCTTTGGCATCGTCGCGTTCGCGTGTACCACGTGCAACGGCATGTCGGGCGCGCTCGATCCGAAGATCCAGCAGGAGATCGTCGACCGCGATCTGTACGCGACCGCCGTGCTGTCGGGCAACCGCAATTTCGACGGCCGCATTCATCCGTACGCGAAGCAGGCGTTTCTCGCCTCGCCGCCGCTCGTGGTGGCGTATGCGATCGCGGGCACGATCCGCTTCGACATCGAGAAAGACGTACTCGGCACCGACCCGCAAGGTCAGCCGGTGTTTCTGAAGGACCTCTGGCCGAGCGACGAGGAAATCGACGCCATCGTGGCGCAGAGTGTGAAGCCCGAGCAGTTCCGCAAGGTCTACGAACCGATGTTCGCGGTCACGGCGGCGAGCGGCGAAACCACCGACCCGCTTTACGACTGGCGCGCGCAAAGCACCTACATCCGCCGTCCGCCGTACTGGGAAGGCGCGCTCGCGGGCGAACGCACGCTGCGCGGCCTGCGTCCGCTCGCGGTGCTCGGCGACAACATCACGACCGACCACCTGTCGCCGTCGAACGCGATTCTGCCGAATAGCGCGGCGGGCGAATACCTCGCGAAAATGGGCTTGCCCGAAGAGGATTTCAACTCGTACGCGACGCACCGTGGCGATCACCTGACGGCGCAGCGCGCGACGTTCGCGAATCCCACGCTCGTCAACGAAATGGCCGTGGTCGACGGCGCGGTGAAGAAAGGTTCGCTGGCGCGCATCGAGCCGGAAGGCCAGGTCGTGCGCATGTGGGAAGCAATCGAAACCTACATGGACCGCAAGCAGCCGCTCATCATCATCGCGGGTGCGGATTACGGCCAGGGATCGTCGCGCGACTGGGCGGCCAAGGGCGTGCGCCTTGCGGGCGTGGAGGTGATCGTGGCGGAAGGCTTCGAGCGCATTCACCGCACCAACCTGATCGGCATGGGCGTGCTGCCGCTGGAGTTCAAGGCGGGCACGAACCGCACGACGCTCGGTATCGACGGCACGGAGACGTTCGACGTGCGCGGCGAGCGCACGCCGCGCGCCGAGCTGACGCTGGTGATCAACCGCAAGAACGGCGAGCGCGTGGAGGTGCCGGTGACGTGCCGCCTGGACACGGCGGAGGAAGTCTCGATTTACGAAGCGGGCGGTGTACTGCAACGCTTTGCGCAAGACTTCCTGGAATCGACGCAAGCCTGACACGCCCCTCTCCCCCGGCCCCTCTCCCAGGGGAGAGGGGGGCACAATTCGACACGGGATTTTTATGAGCCATCAACCCCAGATCAAGATTCCCGCCACCTACCTGCGCGGCGGCACCAGCAAGGGCGTGTTCTTCCGCCTGCAGGATCTGCCCGCGGCCGCACAACAACCCGGCGTCGCGCGCGACCGGCTGCTGATGCGCGTGATCGGCAGCCCCGACCCCTACGGCAAGCAGATCGACGGCATGGGCGGCGCCACCTCCAGCACGAGCAAGACCGTGATCGTCGCGAAAAGCGAGCGCGCCGGCCACGACGTCGACTATCTGTTCGGCCAGGTCGCCATCGACAAGGCCTTCGTCGACTGGAGCGGCAACTGCGGCAACCTCTCGGCGGCAGTCGGTCCGTTCGCGATCAGCAGCGGTCTCGTCGATCCCTCGCGCGTGCCCGACAACGGCGTCGCCGTCGTCCGCATCTGGCAAGCCAACATCGGCAAAACCATCGTCGCGCACGTGCCCGTCACGAATGGCCAGGTGCAGGAAACCGGCGATTTCGAACTCGATGGCGTGACCTTCCCCGCCGCCGAAGTGCAGCTCGAATTCCTCGACCCCGCCGCCGAGGAAGAAGGCGCGGGCGGCGCGATGTTCCCCACCGGCCATCTCGTGGACGACCTCGAAGTGCCCGGCGTCGGCACGCTCAAGGCCACCATGATCAACGCCGGCATTCCCACCATTTTCGTGAACGCCGAAGCCATCGGCTACACGGGCACGGAATTGCAGGACGCAATCAACAGCGACGCCGAGGCGCTCAAGAAGTTCGAGACCATCCGCGCGTACGGCGCGCTGCGCATGGGCCTCATCAAGCAGCTCGACGAAATCGCCACGCGTCAGCACACGCCGAAGATCGCCTTCGTCGCGAAGCCGGCGGCGTACACGGCGTCGAGCGGCAAGCGCGTCGAAACTGCCGACGTCGATCTGCTGGTGCGCGCGATGTCGATGGGCAAGCTGCATCACGCCATGATGGGCACGGCTGCCGTGGCCATCGGCACGGCGGCGGCCATTCCGGGCACGCTCGTGAATCTCGCGGCGGGCGGCGGCGAGCGCAACGCGGTGCGCTTCGGCCATCCGTCGGGCACGCTGCGCGTGGGCGCCGAAGCCAGCCAGCACGAAGGCGAATGGACCGTCACCAAGGCCATCATGAGCCGCAGCGCGCGCGTGCTGATGGAAGGCTGGGTGCGGGTGCCGGGCGACGCGTTCTAAGTCGCGTTTGCCGGAAGCGCACGATCACCGTTCGCGGCAATAAAAAAACCGCCCTGATGCAGCAACGCATCAGGGCGGTTTGTGTTTTTCGGCGCGACGCGCGATTTCAGCTCTGCGGCGTCGGCAGATACGGCATCGGATCGACCGGCTTGCCGTCGCGGCGCACCTCGAACAGCACCGCCACGCGGTCGTTGTTCTCGTTGCCCATTTCGGCGATCTGCTGACCCTGATGCACCATGTCGCCCGTCTTCACCAGCAGGCGGCGATTGTGCGAATACGCCGTCAGAAAGTCCTTGTTGTGCTGGACGATGATGAGGCTGCCGTACTCGTTCAGACCGGTGCCCGCATACATGACCTTGCCGTCGGCGGCGGCGATCACCGGATCGCCCGGCTTGCCTGCGATCTCGATGCCGCGCGTCGTGCCCGCCGCGAACGGCTCGACCACACGGCCCTGCGCGGGCCACACGAGCGTCACGCTGCTCGCGTGGCGCGCCACCTCGGCAGCCACGGCGCGGCTTTGCACGGTGTTCGCGGGTGCGGCGTTGCCCGGCGCGGCGGCCTGCACCGTGATCGTCTGCTTCGAGACGATCTTCAGCGACTGGCCCGCACGCAGGCGGCTATTCGACTTCAAACGGTTCCACGCCGACAGGTCCCGGACCGAGACGTTGTGGCTCGACGCAATGCGCTGCAGCGTGTCGCCGCGGCGCACGCGCACGTAGGTGGTCTTCGTGACGACGCGCGTGACCGGCGCGCTGGCGGCGGCTTGAGCCGCCTGGGCGGCGCTGGCTGCCGCGCCAGACGCGGGCGTGGCCGAAGCCGACGGGTCGGGTTGCGGCTGCGACGTCGGCGGGGTTTGCTGCTGGTCAACGTTTGCGCAGGCGCCCAGCAAAACGGCCAGGCCCACACCGGCGAGACCGGCACGCAAGCGAGACAGACCGTAGGTCCACTGACCCTGACGATCTTCGAACATGTTTTAGCTCCTTGTGCTGCGCGGCGGCTTGCGTCGTCCGGGTGGCATCGTGCGGTTTGCAGCGTCGTCGCGCGCTCCCGCCTCTCCTGGCCAACCCCGGACGCTCGCGTCCAGCCCGCTTCCATCTGCATTCAAATTACGTGCTTCTTCAAGCAAAACGCTCCAACCGTCGTACAAAAGTCGCACTACGGCTCAATAGCGTCCTTCCCGAAACACCCGGCATTGTAAAGCGCGCTTCACATATATCAGGGCTGCGACAACACTCTGATACCTCTGATACAACTCGCCCGACCCAGCGTCGTCGAAGCCGCTCGCGCGGCGACGCAAAAAACCGGGCATTCCCCAGCCAACGCCCGTCAGACGGCCTTCTCCGCCTTCTGGACTCACAACGGGGGCGCACAAATAGCGCCAGTTCACGGTGTAATCTCTTTTGCATATCGGCAGGAAATTCGAGAACTTGAACCGGCTTGCACGCTGAAAGCCCTTTGAAAATTAAGGTAGTATTGCCTTCAACGAGCGTCAGCGCGCCTGTCACGGGAACCCTGAGGCGTCCATCCGGTCTTTTCCTGGGACTCGCGCGTTGCCGCGCCCTCCCGGTTTGCGCCGCGACGGCCCTGGCGGCCGCCGTCAACGAGGCGAACTGGCCCCGCCAGGCTGACCAGGCTGTTCTCCGCCCGGCGCGCCAACGAGGCCACCGCTTGCGGGTGCCTGCCGTCGCTCATCAACGCTTGCCGCCGGCCTCGCCGCGCCTCGCCGTTTTTTTTCGCAGCACCTATTTTTTGCATGCGCCAGTCCGGCCGTGCGCGCCGTCCGGCGGCTCCGGACCCCGCGCCGCTCGCGTCTGGCGCCGGATCCATGTCACAGTCATCCAATCGTCTCGTCGAACTCGACTTTTTTCGCGGACTCGTCCTGCTCATCATCGTCGTCGACCATATCGGCGGCAGCATTATTTCGCGCGTGACGTTGCACGCCTACGCGCTCTGCGACGCCGCCGAAGTGTTCGTCTTCCTCGGCGGCTACGCCACGGCCACGGCCTGGGCCGCGCTCTGCGCGCGCCGCACCGAGGCCGCTGCGCGCCAGCGCTTCGTCAAGCGCGCCTTCGAGATCTATCGCGCGTTCGTGGTCACGGCCTTGCTGATGCTGCTCGTCACCGCCATCCTGACCGCACTGAACGTCGACGCCCCCAATCTCGCGACCACCGATCTCGACGACCTCATGCTCGCGCCCGGCACCGCGCTGCGCGACATCGTGCTGCTACGCCGTCAGCCTTATCTCGCGGGCGTGTTACCGATGTATGCATGCTTCGCGCTGGCCGCGCCGCTCGCGTTGCCGCTCGCGCGCACGCGCCCCTGGCTGCTCGCGGCGATCAGCCTCGCGCTGTGGGGCGTCGCGCCGCATTTCACGCCGTATCTGCCGCATGTCGCCGACGTGCACTGGGACTTCAATCCGCTCGGCTGGCAACTGATGTTCATGGCCGGCGTGATCGCCCAGGCGCAGCCGGTGTTCCAGAGCGTGACCGCGCGGCCGAAGCTCGGCACCGTCGTCACGATGCTCGCGCTCGCCGTGGTCGGGGCGGCGGCCATCTATCGCCTGCACCTCGGCAACACGCCGCTCGACGGCGATTTCAAGCGCAATCTCGCCTGGTTCCGCGCGCTGAACTTCTTCGGCATCGCGTGGCTCGTCGCGCACATGATCCGGCTCGGCTGGGCGAAGCGCCTCGCGACCTCGCTGCCGTGGGTGGGCCTCGTGGGCCGCAAGGGCATGCTCTCGTTCGTGGCGGGCGCCGTGATCTCGCTGACCGTGGACTCGGTGCTCTACTGGTACACCGACGGCTATCTCGACGTGCCGCTCGGCCTCACCGCCGACGCCGTGGCGCTCACCGCGCTGTTCATCGTCGTGCGCGCCGCCGATCCGCTCAAACGGCTGCTGCCCTCGCGCGCGAAGGCGTCGGCCTGAGGCGGGCGGCGGCCGGGCGCGCGCGTCGTCGGCGCGTCGCTCACGCGTCGTTCACGCGCCGTCGGCCGTCACGCGAATATCCTCCGCTTCCTGGCCGCGCGCACCGCTGCTAGCATGATCACCCCGCGCCGCAGGCGTGCCTTCGAGACCGGCTTTCCCGTCATGCGCAGCTCCTTCCGCCCCGCGCCGTTCGGCTCGCTGTTCAATGCACGCTTTGATGCGGCCACCGCTGCGAACTCCAACGCGCGCGCCGATACGCCATCGGCCTCGCTCCGTGCCGCGCAAGGCGTCGCTTGCCGAGCGACGCGCCGCCTGACGCGCGCCCTCGCCCGCATGGCGACGACGACGGGTTTCGTCGCGATGACGTCGTCAGCGGCGTTCGCGGCGCTGGCCGCCACGCCGACCCTCGCGGCGGCCAGCACGATCGCGGTGCGCACTTTCCACGCCGCTGCGCTCAATCGCGAGTGGCCGTACGTGGTCTATCTGCCGAGCGGCTATCGCGCCGACACCGCGCGCTATCCGGTGCTCTACCTCCTGCACGGCAACAATGGCGACGCGATGGACTGGATCACCCAGGGCGACCTGCAAACCGCCGCCGACGCGCTGATCGCGCGCCACGAGATTCCGCCCGTGGTGATCGTGATGCCGCAAGGCGGCACCGACTGGTACGTCGATCGCAAGGAAAAGATGGAGACGGCGTTCTTCAACGACCTGATGCCCGAGATCGAACAGCATTTCGCAGTCGAGGACGACCGCGGCGGCCGCGCGATCGGCGGCGTATCGATGGGCGGGTTCGGCGCGCTGCGCTACACGCTCGAGCATCCCGAGATGTTCTGCGGCGCGTTGCTGCTCTCGCCCGCGATCTATTCGGGCGATCCGCCGCCGGCCTCGTCGGCTCGGCGCGTGGGTGTGTTCGGCGATCACCAGTTCGATCCGCACATCTGGCGCACGCTCAACTATCCGGCGCTGTGGAGCGGCTATTTCGGGCGGCCGTGGCGCGTGCCCTTCTTCATCGCCTCGGGCGACGACGACCTCGTGATCCAGGCCGAATCGTCGCTGCTCTACACGCGGCTGCGCGAGGCGGGCAATCCGGCGGCGCTGCGCATTGTCGACGGCGGACACGTCTGGCCGGTCTGGCGGCAGTTGCTGCCCGCCGCGCTCAAGTACGCGCTCGCCTGCGTCCACTGAGGACGGCCAAGGCGCGATCGACGGATCCGGCGCGTGACGCGCTCATCGCTCGCCCGCCGCGCCTTCACGCGTCGCCCAACCCTCACTCCGCCCAGTTCGCCCACAGCACCATCAGCACGGTCATCAGCGCCGGGCCGATGAAGATGCCGATCAGGCCGAACGTGGTCGCGCCGCCGAGAATGCCGAACAGCACGAGCAGAAACGGCAGGCGCGTGGAATTGCCGATCAGCACGGGCCGCACGAAATGCTCGGCGACGAACACCACCACGAAGCCCCACACGGCCAGCGAGACCGCCGCGACCACCGAGCCCTGCACGACGAGCCAGAGCGCCGCGAGGCAGAACACCACGGGCGCGCAGAACGGCAGCATGGCCGCGACCGCCGTCACGGTGCCGAGCAGCGCCGCATGCGGCACGCCGCCGATCAGATAGCCGGCCCCCAGCAGCACGCCCTCGCCGAGCCCCACCACCACGAGCCCCGTGACCGTCGCGCGCACCGCGGAGGCCATGCGCTGGAGCAGTTGCGCGCCGTCCGCGCCGAACGCGCGGCGCGCGCCGCGCATCACCGTGCCCGACAGCCGCGGTCCGGCCTGGAAGATCACGAACAGCGTGACGAGCATGAAGCCGAAGGTCACCGACGCATGCAGCGCGCGCGCGCCGAAGTGACGTCCGAACGAGACGATCGCGTCGCCGTGCAGGTTCTTCATCGCGGGCGACGCCTTCAGCGGCTGCGCCAGATTCGCCTGCCACCAGTCGCTCACCTGATGGCTGCCGAACGGCAGACGCGAGACGACGTCGGGCACCGGCACGCCGTTCTCCTGCGCGGTGCGCAGCCACTGGTAGAGGTCGTGCGCCTCGCCGCCGGCCTGGATCGCCGTGATCGTGATCGGCAGGACGACCAGCAGCGCGACGGCCAGCGTCAGCACGGTGGCGAGCGAAGTCGTGCGGCCCTTGAACAGACGGTGGCGCTCGACGGCCTGGTAGGCCGGCCACAGCACGATGGCGACGACGCCCGCCCACGCGACGGCCGGCACGAATTCGCGCACGACCCACAGGGCGACGAGGACAAGCGCGGCGAACAGGGCCGCCGAGGCGACGCGCTGGATTTTTTGCTCGTTTGCGGAGTTCGGAGCAGGCGGGCGATGAATCATGTAACCTCGGGGGCAATTCGACAGGACGGCTCTGGCAGCCATGCAAGCAAGGCCTGCGCCGCAAGCGGCAAAAAATCACCAGAACGCATAAAAGCGCGCGTAGAACAACGCGCCGCAGCAAGCCGCCAGCATAAGGGCGACAGACCAAAACACGAAATGAGGGCGGCCGGCGCGCAGGTCAAGTGCCCTTGGCGGCACCTCGAACGGTACGTCAAACGCCGCTTTCCAGTCTGATCCCTACGCCGCCCAGGCGTTCCACCCCCGCCTTTCTCGCGCATTTCGATGTCGCGCCACGCACAACACTGCGTTGCACAAATTCGAGATGTCGGACTTTGATCGCCCGCAAACCCCCATTCCTTCGTCAAACGCATGGTGTCGCAGGGCAATTGTTGCCGATTTTGGAATGGTGTTTCAACGCCGACACAATGGCACTTGGCGTCGCAGAGGACTACATTCGCGGCATCCCACTCACGGAGCCGACAATGAAAAAGAAAGCGTGTCTCGCGCTTGACGGTGCCAACGGTGAACGCATTGAGATCCTCGAGCAGACGGATTCAGCGCTCGTCATCCGCTGGGTCGAACCCGGCCGCTGCCATTATGGCGAGCAGCGCTGGCGACGCCGCTCGGCGCATACCTCGGGAACCTGCGCCGTGTCGCGTCGCAAGATCCGCCGCGGTGACGCCGTGTTCAAGCCGGCTGAACGGCCGGCCCCGCTGAATGCGTCGGTGATGATCGCTGCGGAAGTGTTCGGCGACCTCGTGGCCAACGTGCCGTTCAGCGAAGCGGCCTGACGCGCCGCAAACGGTCGAAAGCCGACCGGAGGCGCGCGAAAGCGGACCAAGGCATTAGCAGTCATTATCGTAACAATCGCGCATCGATTGGATAACAATCGTGCACTGATCGACGAATCGACACGGCGCCACTCGCGCCATGCGGGCTCAACGCTTCCCTGCGCACCGGCCGCGCTCACCGGTCGATTCAGGCCGATCGAGCTTCACCCCGCCGCGTGCTGCGGCGCCGCATCTCACGACGAGACCGCGGCCGCCCCGGGCGCCAGCGAAATGGACCGGCCGGCGTAACGCGCCACCCGCCCCACCGACTCGCCGCGCAGCGCAGCCACGCGCGCGAGCACGTCGGCATCGAAGGGCGCCGCCCGCGGACCCGCGCGATCGACGTGCAGCAACACCTGCTCGCTCGCCGACACGATCGTCTCCCTTTCGTCCCCGGCGAACATCTCCAGATAGACGCGCACGCGCTTCGCGTCGTGCTCCAGCACCGAGACCTCCACGCATACCGGCGTGCCCGCCTTGATCTCCCGCACGTAGTTCAGATGCGCCTCCAGCGTGTACATCGAGCGCCCGCGCGCCTCGCGCTGCGCCGCGTCGAGCCCGATGGCGTCGAGCAGCGCATCGGTCGCGAAGCTGTAAATCAGCATGTAAAAGGCGTCGCGCAGATGGCCGTTGTAATCGACCCATTCCGCGCGCACCTGGTCCCGATAGACCACGCCAGGCGCCGTCGTCTCCGTCATCATTGCTCCTTGTTGCGGCAGTTTTCCGGTGTCGGCCAGTGTAACCGCATGGTCGGCGTGCGCACCCGCGCGCCAGCCTGGCCGCGTCGCGCTGACGCTGCGCACGCGCGCCGCCGCTGCGGTAAGGTGGACCTTATGCGCCTCTCCTGGTGACGCGATGCGGCACCGCTTCCGGACCGCCGAATCACGCGTGTCCGGACCGGCGTGCCGCTGCACCCCGCCCCGTAACCGCAAACGCGCCCGGCACGCCGCGGCGCCCCGACAGGATCCGGTCATGGCAGAAAACACTCCGCCTCTCTCCCGCGCGGGCCGTCCCGCGCCACAGCCGTTCTCGCTCGACGTGATGCTCGAAAAGTACGCCAAGGGCGACGAGCAGAGCGCCGACGACATCTATCGCCGCGTCGCGCGCGGCGTCGCCCAGGCCGAGCCGCCCGCGTTGCGCGCCGAGATCGAAGCGCGCTTCCTCGACAATCTGCGCAACGGCGCGCTGGGCGCGGGGCGCATCATGAGCGCGGCGGGCACGGCCATCGAATCGACGCTCATCAACTGCTTCGTGCAGCCGGTCGGCGACAGCATTCAGGACACCGACGACGAAGGCCGCCCTGGCATCTACGTCGCGCTGTTGCAGGCCGCCGAAACCATGCGGCGCGGCGGCGGCGTGGGCTACAACTTTTCGGCGATCCGTCCGCGCGGCGCGCTGGTGAAATCGACCGGATCGAGCGCTTCCGGACCGTGCAGCTACATCGACGTGTTCGATGCCTCGTGCCGCACCGTCGAAAGCGCCGGGTCGCGGCGCGGCGCGCAGATGGCGGTGCTCGACTGCGATCATCCGGACCTGCCCGAATTCATCGAGGCAAAGCATTCGAAGGGACGCTGGAACAACTTCAACGTCTCGGTCGCGGTGACCGATGCATTCATGCGCGCCGTCGAAAACGACGACGTCTGGCAGCTCGTGCACCGCGCCGCGCCCTCGCCCGCGTTGCGCGCGGCGGGCGACCTCAAGCAGCGCGACGACGGTCTCTGGGTCTATGCCGAAAAACGCGCGCGCGCGCTCTGGGACACGATCATGCGTTCGACCTACGACATGGCCGAGCCCGGCGTGGTGTTCATCTCGCGCATGAACGAAGACAACAATCTGCGCGCGCAGGAAACCATCCGCGCGACCAATCCGTGCGGCGAGCAGCCCTTGCCGCCGTACGGCTGCTGCAATCTCGGCCCACTCGATCTGACGCGCTTCGTGAAGGCGCCGTTCGCGCAGTTGCGCGGCGCAAAGCATGCGAGCGCGAGCGCCGCCGACCACAACTTCGACTGGGACGCGCTCGCCGCGCGCACCGCCACGCAGGTGCGTTTTCTCGACGACGTGCTCGACGTCACGCTCTGGCCGTTGCCCGAACAACAGGCCGAAGCCGCTGCGAAACGGCGCATCGGCGTGGGCTTCACGGGACTCGGCGACACGCTCGTGATGCTCGGCATCCGCTACAACACCGAAGAAGGTTGCGCGTTCGGCGCGCGCGTCGCGCGCACGATGCGCGACGCGGCCTATCGCGCCTCGGTCGAACTCGCGCGCGAGCGCGGCGCGTTTGCGCTGTTCGACGCGAACACCTATCTCGCGCCCGGCACCTTCGCCTCGCGCCTGCCCGACACGCTGCAAGACGAGATTCGTGCGCACGGCATCCGCAACAGCCATCTGCTGTCGATCGCGCCGACGGGCACCGTGAGTCTCGCGTTCGCCGACAATGTCTCGAACGGCGTCGAGCCCGCGTTCTCGTGGACCTATCAGCGCACGCGCCGCATGGCCGATGGCGGCAGCGAAACCTTCGCGGTCGAAGACCACGCGTGGCGCGTGTATCGCGAACTCGTCGGCGAGACCGGCGACATGAATGCGCTGCCCGACTACTTCGTGAGCGCGCTGCAAATGAGCGCGCAGGACCACGTGCAGATGATGGCGGCCGTGCAGCCCTACGTGGACACGTCGATTTCGAAAACCGTGAACGTGCCCGCCGATTATCCGTTCGAGGACTTCGAAAATCTCTATCTCGATGCGTGGCGGCGCGGGCTCAAGGGTCTCGCCACCTATCGGCCGAACGAAACGCTCGGCGCGGTGCTCCACGTCACGCCCGCGGCCACCGAGACGCCCGACGACGCGCAAAGCGATGCGTTGCACGACCCGCTGCGCGTGGCGATCGACCATCGGCCAAGGGGCGAGTTGCCCGCCGTGATCGAGAAGATCGAATACCTCACGCAGACGGGCAAGGTCTCGCTCTACGTGGCCGTATCGTTTCTCGAAGTGACGGGCCAGGTGGGCGGCGAACCGGTGACGATCGAGCGGCCCATCGAGTTCTTCATTCCGGTGGGCCAGCGCGACGAGTCGCAGCAATGGATCACGGCGACCATGCGTTCGCTGTCGCTCGCGGCGCGCGGCGGTTTCGTCGCGCGCAATCTGCAGGATCTGCGCAAGGTGTCGTGGGATCGCGGCCAGGTGCGTTACGGCGAGACGCAGCGTCTCGACGGCAAGCGCACGCCGCTGTGGCACGACTCGGAAGTCGCGGCGATCGCCTATGCAATCCAGCAGATTCTGCACCGGCGCGGTTTTCTCGATGCCGAGGGCCGCCAGGTGCCGACGCGTCTGCTCGCGCAGCGGCGCGCCGAAGCGCGTCTCGCGTCGCCGCCTGCGTCCGGCGCGGAGGGAAACGATGCAGCGGCGCGCGCCGGCGATCAGGTGCTCGACGGTCCGAATGCGCTGCCCGCCGACGCCTCGCTCGCCGCGCCGCACGCGATGCTCGGGCGCAAATGCGGATCGTGCGGCGCGAATGCCGTGATTCGCCGCGACGGTTGCGATTTTTGCACGGCGTGCGGGGAAATCGGGACGTGCGGATAACACGCGCGAGCGAAGGGCGCGGTCCGCTCAGATCGCGCCCGCTTTTTCTCCCGCTTTCTCTCCCGCCTCGCCGCCCAGATACCCCGCGAACCCCGCCACGATCCCGTTCGTCTCGCCCGCCCGCGCGAGCTTGAGCACCTGCGATTCATACGGATTGCTCGACAACGGACGAAACACCGCGCGCTCGCCGCCCATTTTCCCCAACGCGGCGGGCACGAGCGCGATGCCCATGCCGAACTCGACCATCGTCACCACGGTCTGCCAGAGCCGCGCTTCGTGGCGGATCTGCGGACTGAAGCCCGCCTCCACGCACGTCGCGATGATCTGATCGTGATAATGCGGCGACACCGAACGCGGAAACAGAATGAACGGCTCGCGCGCGAGCGCGGCAAGGTCGATACGCCGCCGCTTCGCGAGCCGGTGGCCCGCAGGCAAACAACACAGAAACGGCTCGGAAAACAGCGTCTGCGACTGCACCTCGGCCGGAAAGCGCCCCCAATGCGCGAAGCCCAGATCGATCTGCAAACGCTGCAACGCGTGCACCTGTTCGATGGTGTTCATCTCGCGCAGCACGACCTCCACGGCCGGATGATCGGCTTCGAAACGCCGCACCGCCTCGGGCAAGCCGCGATACAGCATCGAATTGACGAAACCGATGCGCAGCCGCCCCGCCAGCCCGTGCGCGGAACGCTCGGCGATGCGGCGCACTTCGTCGGCCTGTTCGAGCAGACGGCGCGCCTCTTCGAGCAGCACGAAACCCGCGTTGGTCAGCGCGACCGCCTTGTTGCTGCGTTCGAGCAGTTGCACGCCCAGTTGCTCCTCGAACTTGCGGATGTCGAAGCTCAGCGCGGGCTGCGAAATAAAGAGCCGCCGCGCGGCGCGGCCGAAATGCAGCTCTTCGGCCACAGCCACGAAATAGCGCAATTGCTTGAGTTCCATCGCGGTGTCTCCTCCGCTTGCCCGTGTTATCGATAGATGGCGCTTATCGTACAGGACATCGTTTGTATTGGACGGTTATCGTTGCCACTCCTATTCTGGACTCACTACGGCGCCAAGCGCCCGTCCGAAGAACAGACAGGAGACATCGATGAGCGTATCCCCCGCCGCGCAAGCCAGCGGCGCGTCCAACATTCCCGACAGCCGCGGCATCAACTTCTTCAGCAGCGACCCCGGTCTGGCCCCGCTCCTGCGCAGCTATCTCGGCGACACGGCTTTCGCGGCCATCGAATCGCAACTCGCCACGCTCGGCCAGCGCGCCTCCGACGAACTCGACACGCTCGCGCTCTCCGCCGATCACCATCCGCCCACGCTGCAGCATCGCACGCGGCGCGGCGAGGCGATCCAGCACATCGACAAGCATCCCGACTACGTCGCGCTCGAACGCGTGGCGTATGCCGAACTCGGTCTCGCGGCGATGAGCCATCGCGAGCACGCGCCCGCACCGCTCGTGAAATACGCGCTCACGTACCTGTTCGTGCAGGCGGAGTTCGGCCTGTGCTGCCCCGTGAGCATGACCGATTCGCTCACGCGCACGCTGCGCAAATTCGGCACGCCCGACCTGGTCGCGCGCTATCTGCCGATGCTCGCCTCGCAGGATTTCGACACGCTGTTTCAAGGCGCGATGTTCATGACCGAGCAGGCCGCCGGTTCCGACGTCGCGCGCATCGCCACGCGCGCCGTGCCGGAACCGGACGCGAACGCGAACGGCACGCAAAGCTGGCGCCTCTACGGCGACAAATGGTTCTGCTCAAACGCCGACGCCGATCTTGCGATGGTGCTCGCGCGCGTCGACGGCGCGCCGGCCGGCATCAAGGGTCTCGCGCTGTTCCTGCTGCCGAAAACGCTGCCCGACGGCACGCGCAACGCGTATCGCATCGTGCGCCTCAAGGACAAGCTCGGCAGCCGTTCGATGGCCAGCGGCGAGATCGTGCTCGACGGCGCGCAGGCCTACCTGATCGGCGAAGTCGGACGCGGCTTTCATCAGATGGCCGACATGATCAACATGTCGCGGCTGTCCAACGGCGTGCGCGCCGCCGGTCTCATGCGCCGCGCGCTCACCGAAGCGCTGCA
The DNA here is from genome assembly GCF_046535315.1 of Paraburkholderia sp. SIMBA_027. NCBI lineage: Bacteria > Pseudomonadati > Pseudomonadota > Betaproteobacteria > Burkholderiales > Burkholderiaceae > Paraburkholderia > Paraburkholderia sp. SIMBA_027. Next base: position 83,548 of record NZ_JAWRWY010000018.1, on the reverse strand, counting down.
CGTCGCGCGCCATCGCGAAGCGTTCGGGCGCAAGCTCATCGACATGCCGCTGATGCAGCGTCAACTGCTCAAGATGATGCTGCCCGCCGAGCAGGCCCGCACGCTGTTCATGCGCATCGCCACGCTGTTGCCGCGCGCCGATCAAGGCGACGAACTCGCCGCGAAATGCGTGCGCATCCTCACGCCGCTCATCAAGTTCCGCGCCTGCCGCGACGCGCGCCGCGTCACCGGCGACGCGATGGAAGTGCGCGGCGGCGTGGGCTATATCGAGGAATGGAGCGACGCGCGCCTCGTGCGCGACGCGCATCTGGGCTCGATCTGGGAAGGCACGAGCAACATCGTGGCGCTCGACGTCGCGCGCGCGGCGAAACGCGAAGGCGCGCTCGATGCGCTGGGCCGCCACGTGCGCGCCGAACTCGCCGAAGCCGGTTTGCCCGAAGCCAGCACGTCGCTGTTGCGCGCAGCGTTCGAGCGGGCGGCGGCGGCGCTGGAGAGCGTGGCCGAATGCGGCCGCGACGAGTCGGTGCGTCAAGCCGCGAGCGCGCTCTATCACGCCACCGCGGCGGCCTTCATGGCCTGCGAGGCGGTGCAGATCTCGCGCGGCGGCGCGCAGGATTATCGCCGTCTCGCGCTCGCGCATCTGATCGTGCAACACAAGCTGCTGCCGCGCGATCCGCTCGCGCTCGACGACCGCGACGCGCACGCCACGCAACGGCGCGCGCTCGTCGACGAACAGCCGCTGCCGCTCGCGGACGCGATGCAACTGCTGCCCGCGCAGTGAGGCGAACGTCATGACGACTCTCAACGTGAAAGGCGCGCTGCACGGTTTGCGCGTGATCGATCTGAGCCGCGTGCTGGGCGGCCCGTACTGCACCCAGGCGCTGGCCGATCACGGCGCCGACGTCATCAAACTCGAACCGCCCGATGGCGATGAAACGCGCGGCTGGGGGCCGCCGTTCGTCGGCGACACGGCGTCGTACTACGTGGGCGTGAATCGCAACAAGCAAGGCATCGCCGTCGATCTGTCGCGCGAGGAAGGGCGTGCGATTCTCTGGCAACTGCTCGAAGGCGCGGACGTGCTGGTCGAAAATTTCAAGCCCGGCACGCTCGCGCGCTGGGGCATGGATTACGCGCGCGATCTTCAGCCGCGCTTTCCGCGCCTGATTCATTGCGCGATCTCCGGTTTCGGCCCCGACGGTCCGCTCGGCGGCCTGCCCGGCTACGACGCCGTGATCCAGGCGATGGCCGGACTCATGAGCGTGAACGGCGAAAGCGACGGCCCGGCGCTGCGCATCGGCCTGCCGATCGTCGACATGGTAACGGGTCTGAACGCGCTTGCGGGCATTCTGCTCGCGCTCGCGGAACGCGAAAAAAGCGGCCACGGGCAATCGGTCGATATCGCGCTGTACGACTGCGGCGTGTCGCTGCTGCATCCGCATCTGCCGAACTGGTTCGGCAACGGACGCACGCCGCAACGCAGCGGCAACGCGCATCCGAACATCGCGCCTTACGACAGCTACGCCACCGCCGGTGCGCCGATCTTTCTCGCCGTCGGCAACGACCGTCAGTTCGCGAAACTCTGCGCGCATCTGGGCGTGCCCGATCTCGCCGACGATCCGCGTTTCGCCGACAACCGCAGCCGCTGCGCGCATCGTCCCGAGTTGAAAGCGGCGCTCGAAGCGCGGCTCGCGCAGCACGATTGCGCGCCGCTCGCGCGCGATCTGATTCAGGCGGGCGTGCCGTGCGGGCCGGTGCAGACCGTCGATGCGGTGGCGGCGCATCCGCATACGCTGCATCGGCAGATGCTGGTGGAGATGCCGGGCTACCGCGGCACCGGCGCGCCCGTGAAGCTCTCGCGCACGCCCGCGACCTATCGCAGTCCGCCGCCCGCGCTCGGCGGCGACACGCGCGCGGTGCTCGACGCGCTCGGCATCGACGTCGACACGCAGCGCAAGCTGTTCGAGGCGGGCGTGGTGAAGGGCTCGTAACCATCGCATCACGCGCACAAAACACGCGTAAAACAGGCGTAAAAAGCGCAACCGATACGGATCAAGACCGGCCCAAGCCGGCGCAACCCGACTAATGGAACTGGAGAGAGACATGACGAGCCTTCCCGCGCGCCAACCCGCGCGCGCTTCGCTAGCCGCCTTCGTCGGCACCACCATCGAGTGGTACGACTTTTATATTTACGCCACCGCCGCCGCGCTGATCTTCGGCAAGCTGTTCTTTCCCGCACACGATCCGTTCTACAGCACGCTCGCCTCGTTCGGCACCTTCGCCGTGGGCTTTTTCGCGCGGCCCTTCGGCGGGCTCGTGTTCGGACATCTGGGCGACCGCATCGGCCGCAAGAAGGCGCTCGTCGCCACGCTCGCGATCATGGGCGTCGGCACCGTGGGCATCGGTTTTCTGCCGACTTACGAAAGCGCGGGCGCACTCGCGCCGGCCTTGCTGGTCGCGCTGCGCATCGCGCAAGGCATCGCGATCGGCGGCGAATGGGGCGGCGCGGTGCTGATGGCAGGCGAGCATGCGCCGAAGGACAAGCGCACATTTCTCGCGTCGTTCGCGCAGCTCGGCAGTCCCGCCGGTCTCATTCTCGCGCTGCTCGCGTTTCGCAGCGTCGCGCATCTCGATCACGCGGCGCTGTTCGCGTGGGGCTGGCGTCTGCCGTTTCTCGCGAGCGCGGTGTTGCTCGTGGTGGGTTTGCTGATCCGCTCGGGCGTAAGCGAATCGCCGGAATTCGAAGCGCTGAAACAGCAGGCGCGCACCGCGGCCATGCCGATCGTCGAAGTGCTTCGCGACAGCTGGCGCGGCGTGCTGCTGTGTCTCGGCGCGAACGTGATCGGCGTGGCGGGCGCGTGGTTCGTCAACACCTTCATGCTCAATTACACGACGCAGACGCTCGGCCTCGACCGCACGCTGATTCTCGATTGCCTGTTCGTGGTCGCGTTCATCCAGTTCTTCACGCAACTGGCGTCGGCGTGGTTCGCGCAGCGCGTGGGCGCGGGGCGTTTTCTCACGCGCGCCGCCGCGCTGGCGATGCTCTCGCCTTATCCGATGTTCGTGCTGGTTGCCACGGGCAAGCCGGTGGCGATCGTGATCGGCATTGCGATTGCCGTGATGTGCATGTCGAGTTCGTATGCGGTGATGGCGGGCTTCATGACGAACGCGTTTCCGGTGCGCACGCGCTACTCGGCCATTTCGATTTCCTACCAGTGCTGCGCGGCGCTCGCGGGCGGACTCACGCCGCTCGTCGGCACCGTGCTCGCGCACGCCTATCCTGGCCAATGGTGGCCGCTCGCGCTGTTCTACAGCGCGCTCGCGGCGGTGTCGCTCGTGTGCATCGCGGTGCTGCAGCGTCGGCAATCGTCGTCCGCGCCCGCCGACGTGGCCATCGCGCTGCCGGAATAAGCGCGCGATGGTGACGGCCGTCACGCCGCCAGCGGCGCCGCCGAAATCGCGCGCATGAGGCGCCCGAGCGCCGCCTGCCACGCCTCGCTGTGCCGCCCGCCCTTCACGACCGCGTGCAGCATGTCGCGCTGCAAGGCGTCGCGCTCCGCGCCTGCCGGCAAGATGTCGCCGAAGCTGATGAGCGCATCGGCGAGCGCCGTGCGCGCGGCGGCGTCGTCCGAATCGAGCAGGCCGCGCGCCGCCTCGGGCAGCGTGGCGAGAATGAACACGCGCTCCTCCCACACCACGAAGCGCGCGAGTCGCGTGAGCACGCTTTCGCCGACCGGCGCGACGGACACGCGCGCCGCGCCGCCGATCCAGCCGAGCAGTTCGTCGGCGGGCATCGGCCGGGCGATCTCGTAGCCTTGCGCGCCATCCACGCCGAGCAGCGCGAGCGCCTTGAGCAGATCGGCGGAATCGACGCCTTCGGCCAGCACGAGCTTGCCGAGCGAATGGCCGAGGCGCGTGATCTGATACACCACGCGCAGCGCGTCGAGCGCCGCATCGCCGGCGATATGCGCGATTTCGCGGTCGATCTTGATCCAGTCGAACGGCAATTCGCGCAACCGCGCGAGGCCGCTATGGCCCGAGCCCAGATCGTCCTGCGCGAGCAGCACGCCGAGCGCGCGAAACTTGCCGAGAATCGCGCGCTGTCCGTGGCTCAGCGAAATCGATTCGTTTTCCAGAACTTCGAGCGTGAGCCGCCGGCTCGGGCACGCGTGCGTTTCCAGCGCCTCGCGCGCCGCGTCGAAATAACGCAGATCGTTGAGCGCGGCGGGCGGCAGATTGACCGAAATCTCCAGATCGTGCCCGGCCGCGAGCCAGCGCGCGCGGTCGTCGAGCGCCTGGCCGAGACCGCGCGCGAACAGTGCGAGCAAATCGTCGGACGACAGCGCGAAGAGGAACTCGTCGGGCGTGAGCAGACGCTCGCCGTCGCGCAGGCGCGCGAGCGCCTCGACCTTGCTCACCTGGCCGTTGGCGAGCGTGAGGAGCGGCTGGTAATGCATCTCCAGCGCGCCGGTGCGCACGAGCGCGGCCCAATGCTGGCGCACGCTGACCGGCACCGCGCCGCCATGCAGGCCGTCGTGGGTCTGCAACCGCGAGGCGACGCAGCTGAGCAGCGTCTGCAGCAATTCGATGAAAGCGACCTGGTCCGGTCCGACGAAACCGCCCGGATACGCGCTGAACAGCATGACGATGGCGATCGGCGCATGCCCCGGCGCGGCGATCGGAATCGCCACCGACGAGCGCAGGCCCTCGCGCGCGGCCACGTCGCGCCAGCGCTCGACGAGCGGATCGGTCTGATAGTTGACCACGCGCTCGGCGTGGCCGCTGCGCCAGGCGCGCCCCACCGCGCCCTGCCCGTCCGGATGATCGGCGCGCACGCTGATCTCGTGGCCGTGCGCGGTCAGCACGGCCACGAGGCCGCCTTCGCCGCTGCCGCCCGCGCCCGCTTCGAAATGGAAGATGCCCGCTTCGTCGGGCCGCCCGATCGTGCAGGCGGTCACCTCGTCGTGGCCGCCGAGCACACTCACGAGCTGATCGATGAAATGCGTATAGCTGCCCGCCTCCCAGACGATGCGCGTGATGCGCTGAAGCACGTCCTGCTGCGAATCCTCGACGGCCTGATAGGCCTTGAGCTGCCAGGCCGTGTCGCTGGTGAGGCGGCGCGCGTAGAGCGACAGCGCCTGGCCGCCCATATCGCGGCCAATCAGCTTGTAGAGCAGTTCCTGGAGAATGCCGCGGCTGCGCACGAGCTCTTCCTTGTCGAGCCCGACCACGGCATGAATGCGGCCGATGCGCATCGCCATCGCGGCGTGCTCCTTCGAGCTCAGGCCGGGATCGGCGAGTGCGAGCAGATTCTGGATCTGCCGGTCCTTGAGGTGCGCGAGTTCTTCCGCCGACAGCATTTCGAGGATGCGCCGGGACTTGGGCAAGCGCGCCAGCTCCTCGTAGAAGCGGTTCACCACGAGGACGGCTGATTTCCGCAACGCCTCGATCAAAGTTTGCATGCGCCCTTCTGCCTGTTGGATCCCTGCCGGGAAGTCGGCCCTCCGCGCGGCGCGCAAAGCGGCGAGCGAAGAAAGTTACCGCTCCAGGCTGAATCATAAGGCATGCATCGCCGGCCGGCCGTGGCCTGCCGTACATAGCACGTGGCGCGAGCGCACCGCCGATGGCGTTTTCCGCCGCGAGTTTGGCGGAGCATGACGCAAATTCCGGCGTTGCGCGCCACATCGCGCGAGACGCCGTGAGCCGCGCTCGCCTACTTTCCGAAGGTCATGTTCAGACCGGCGAAGATCTGCCATTTCGGCACGCCCGCCCCCGAATGCGCGACGGAATATTGCGGTTCGACGAACACGTTGTAGATCGTGCCGCCCGCCTTCCACGCCTTGCCGCCGCCGAGGCCCACGGGAATGTACCAGGCGCCGTGCTGAAGATCGAACGTCCAGATGCCGGTCGAGCGGATGTACCAGCCGCCCGGCAGATTGAAGATGCCGAAGGGCTGCGCCGTGAGCGACTGCACCGTGGGCCGTCCGCTTTGCCCGGCGAACGAATGTTGCCACTGCACCAGCGCACCGACGAGCCGCGCGCGCGACGCGTTCACGACCACCGCCGCGAGCCCCGCCTGCCACTTGCCGGTGCCGAGCGTGGGATCGGTGGCCGTGGGCGCGGTGACGAGCGGACCGATGCCGATCTGCGTCGCGCCCTGGCTGACGAGAAAGATGTCGAACAGGTTGATATCGCCGAGACCGGTGTTGTAGCCGCCGGACGGATCGGGCCGCGTGCTGACCGGCGCGGTCAGCCGGAGGATCTGCGGCACCGGCACGAGGCCATTCGGCCCGATCGGCAGCGTGCCGCGCAGCAGCAGATCGTTCGTCACGGCGCTCGAGCCGTAGAGCGACGGCGCGAACATGTTCTGCACATTGAGCGATGCGGCGAGGTTCAGCGGGTTGTTGCTCTTGTTGGCGTCGTCGGCGGTGTTGCTCGGCGGGCTTTGCGCGTATGCCGGCATCGAAGCCTGCGCGGCCGCCAGCGTCATCGCCAGGGTCATCGCCAGGGTCATCGCCAAGGTCGGGCCGAGCGCCGCCGCGCGCCGCCGCGCCTCGAATAACGTGCTGCGTTTCATCTGTCGTCCCCCAGAGTCGTGCGCCGCGGCCGTTGCGCGGCGCTTCGTGTCCTTCTTGTCCTTCTTGTCCTTCGTGTCGCTACCTGCGTCATGCCGCTGCGGTGTCCCGCGCGGCTCGTGGCGTTCAGCCCGCCGCAAGCGCATCGGGCAGCGTCCGGCTACGGTCGAACCACGGCTGCAACGGCCCGCATAGACGGAAGATCGTGAAACGCGCGTTGCCCGGGATCGTCTGCGCCCGCTTCGACTCGCGGCGCGCAAGGGCGACGCGATGCCGAGCCAGTATGACGGAAAAGGCGAAAAAACAAGTCGGAGTATGTCGCCCGATGGGGCGGACGGCCATGCGCTCAGTCAAGCACCGGAACGCCCGGCGCAGCGCGCACGCGACTTTATGCGGTGCACATGCACAGGCGCACGATGCCGCGCATCGGCGACGCGGTTCAACCCAGCGAAGGCGAAGGCAAAGGCGAAGGCGGGATCAGAGCGGCGTCACGAGCGCCTCGCCCGCGAAATGGCGCGTGGCGTTATCGATGAAATTGCGCACGGTGGCCGCGCGCACGTCGGGCGACGTGCCGGCCGTGTGCGGCGTGAGCACGATGTTGTCGAGCGCGATCAGCGCCTGCGGCGGCTCGGGCTCGCCTTCGTAGACGTCGAGGCCCGCGCCCGCGAGACGGCCTTCGCGCAATGCCGCGGCGAGCGCGGCCGTATCGACCACGCTGCCGCGCGACACGTTGACGAGAAAACCTTGCGGCCCCAGCGCGTCGAGCACCGCGCGATCGACCAGATGTTCGGTCGACGCGCCGCCCGGCGTCGCGACCACGAGGCAGTCGCTCCATTGCGCGAGCGCCAGCGTCGAATCGAAATAGCGCGCGCTCACGCCGCCGCGCAGCGAGCGGTTGTGATAACCGACCGGCATGTCGAAACCCGCGGCACGCTTCGCGATCTTCGCGCCGATATGCCCATAGCCGAGGATGCCGAGCTTGCGCCCCGTGAGCGTGGGCCGCATCGGCAGCGCGTCGCGCCAGACGCCCGCGCGGCAGGCGGCGTCGAATTGCGGAATCGCGCGCAACGCGGCGAGCAGCAGCGCGATCGCGTGGTCGGCGACGCAATCGGCGTTCACGCCCGCGCCATTGCTCAACGCGATGCCGCGAGCGCGCGCGTGATCGAGTGCGAGGTTCTCGTAACCCGCGCCCAGCGCCGCCGCGAATTCGAGCTGGGGCATCGCGTCGATCTCGTCCGCCGTCAGTCCCGTGGTGCCGTTCGTGAGCACCGCGCGCACCGTGGCGCCCTCGCGCGCGAGCGTGTGTTCGCGCTGCGGCGCATCGGGCGCGTACAGCACCTCGAAGTGCGCGGCGAGCGTGGCGCGGTCGGTGTCGGTGAGCGGGATCAGCACGAGCAGGCGCGGCTTCGAGACGGCGTTCATATCGACCTTGGGGTTCGTTACGTCAGGTTAATTACGCTACGTTTTTGTGCGGCAGTTTCAGATCATTCGATATCCGAATCAATTTCCGGAATCAAAGCGCCGACACGTACCGTTGCACCACTTCCACGCGCGGCGCGACCGCTTCGGCGGCCACGCGCGCGCGGCGCATTTCGTCGGCGGGCGTGCAGCCGAACAGGCGCTTGAATTCGCGGCTGAACTGCGAGGCGCTTTCATAGCCCACGCGCACGGCTGCCGCGCTTACGTTCATGCCGTCGTGCGTAATCAGGAGACGCGCGTGATGCAGGCGCGTGGTCTTCACGTATTGCATCGGCGAGGTGGACGTCACCGCCTTGAAGTGCGCATGAAACACCGCGAGGCTCATGCCCGCCTCGGCGGCGAGCGTCACCACGTCGAGGTCGCCGCGATAGTCGGTGTGAATGCGGCGCAGCGCCTTGGCGATGCGGCCGAAATGCTGCTGATGCGTGAGCGCCGCGCGAATCGCGTCGCCCTGCTCGCCCGTGAGCACGCGATAGCAGATCTCGCGCACGATCGACGGCCCGAGAATGCGCGCGTCCGCGGGCTGCGCGAGCGCTTCGAGCAGACGCAGCACGGCGTTCGACAGCGGTGCGTCGAGCGGCGTGGCATAGATGCCCGCCGGCTCGGAGACGGCGCTGCCGCGCGTGTCGTTGAGCGCCATCAGCAGCTCGGCGACCATCGTCAGATCGACGCGCACCGAGATCGCGAGAATCGGCTTCTCGGGCGAGGCTTCGGTTTCGCATTCGAACGGCAGCGGCACCGAGAGCACGAGATATTGCTGCGCGTCGTAGATGAACACCTGATCGCCGAGAAAACCGCGCTTGCGGCCCTGGCAAACGATGAAGATGCTCGGCTCGTACATGACCGGCTGGCGCGGATGGCTCTGGCTGCCGCGAAACAGGCGCACGCCGTCGAGCGGCGTCTGATGCGCGCCGTCGCGCTGCGTGAGCTGCATCATCAGCTCGACCACGCCTCGCTGCGTGGCGTCGTCGGCGTGCACCACGGGCGCGGCGCTCGCGCGCGAGACCAGCGGCGTCGAAATGACCGGCACGACCGGCGCGACGGGCTCGATTTGTGCTGTTTTCATGGCAGTTGCGCCCCAAAATTCATCGGGACGGAAAGAGAATCAGGCTTGCCAATCTATCACCGAATGCGCACGCGCGTGGATCGCCAGGAGAATCAGGCAAGTCTTCGATAGATTCAGGTATTCCCTGGGTGGGGCGCGATCCTTACGATGGGAACCCTGCCGCAACACCCCCGAGCGTGACGCCATGAGCGTTGCGCTTTGGCGTTTGCGCCTGCCTAGCCACTCAGTCTCAGGAGCCACCTCACTATGTACCAGACCTACGGATACGCCGCACAGGACGCCGGTTCGCCGCTCGCCCCGTTCGAATTCCAGCGCCGCGACCTGCGCGAACTCGACGTGCGCATCGACGTGCTGTACTGCGGCGTGTGCCACTCCGATCTGCACCAGGCGCGCAACGAATGGCGCAACACGATGTTCCCGGTGGTGCCGGGCCACGAAATCGTGGGCCGCGTCGCCGAAGTGGGCACGGGCGTCACGAAGTTCAAGGCAGGCCAGCTCGTGGGCGTAGGCTGTCTCGTCGACTCGTGCCGCACCTGCGCGAGCTGCGGCGAAGGCCTCGAACAGTATTGCGAAAACGGCTTTGTCGGCACCTATAACGGCAACGACCGCGTGAGCGGCGAAGTCACCTACGGCGGCTACTCGACGCAACTCGTGGTCGACGAAGCCTTCGTGCTGCGCGTGCCGGAGAACCTCGACGCCGCCGCCGCCGCGCCGCTGCTGTGCGCGGGCATCACCACCTACTCGCCGCTGCGCACGTGGGGTGCCGGTCCTGGCAAGAAGGTCGGCATCGTCGGTCTCGGCGGCCTCGGCCACATGGGCGTGAAGCTCGCCCATGCGATGGGCGCGCACGTGGTGCTGTTCACCACCTCGCCCTCGAAGATCGAAGACGGCAAGCGCCTCGGCGCCGACGAAGTCGTGATCTCGAAGGACCCGGAGCAGATGAAGGCGCATCTGAACAGCTTCGACCTGATCGTGAACACGGTCGCCGCGCAGCACGACCTGAATCCGTTCATCGAACTGCTCAAGCGCGACGGCACGCTCACGCTGGTGGGCGCGCCCGAGCACGATCACCCGTCGCCGCAAGTGTTCAACCTGATCTTCAAGCGCCGCCGTCTTGCGGGCTCGCTGATCGGCGGCATCGCTGAAACCCAGGAAATGCTGGACTTCTGCGGTCAGCACGGCATTACGTCCGATATCGAAATGATCAACATGCAGGACATCAACGACGCCTACGAGCGCATGCTCAAGAGCGACGTGAAGTACCGCTTCGTGATCGACCTCGATTCGCTGCGCAAGTAAGCGCGCATAGACGTTACGCCTTGCCCCGCCGGGCCGTCCGTTCGGACGGCCCGCCAGCCCTTCCGCATCGAGGCTTTCGCGCCTCACGCAGCACCTGGCCGCACCTGCGGCACCGCATTCGAGCCGGCGCAGTTTTACGCCGACAAACCGGAATCGTCCTGCAACCGCCGCGCGTCTGATCCGCGAGACGCCGGCTTCGCGACGCCTTTGGCCGCACGACTGTGGCGACCAGGGCGCGCCGCTCACCTATTTGCAGCAGCCCCGCGGAATTCGCTCAAGCCGTACCCGACCCATCAGGAGCTCGCCCGTGATCGACCGCATCCAGGCGATGCGCACGTTCGTCCGCATCGTCGATACCAACAGCTTCACCAAAGCCGCGCAATCGCTCGATATGCCGCGCGCCAGCGCCACCACGCTGATGCAGAGCCTCGAAGCGCTGCTCGGCACGCAACTGCTCGTCCGCACCACGCGCCGCCTTTCGCTGACGCCCGAAGGCGCGGCCTACTACGAACGCGCCTCGCAGATTCTCGCCGACATCGACGAGGCCGAAGCGAGCGTGCGCCAGACGCCCGGCGCCATCGGCGGACGCCTGCGCGTGGAAATGCCGGGGCTGATCGCCAACGCGATCGTGCTGCCCGCGCTCAATGAATTCCACGCGCGCTATCCGCAGATCGACCTCGTGATCGGCGTGAGTCTGCGCAACGTGGACCTCGTCGGCGAAGGCGTGGATTGCAGTATCCAGCTCGGCGAAATGCCCGATTCGGGTCTCGCCGCGCGCCGTCTCGGCCTGCTGGAACACGTCACCTGCGCGAGTCCCGCGTATCTCGAACGGCGCGGCGCGCCCGCCACGCTCGACGATCTCGCGCAGCATCCCGTCGTGAATTTTCTGTCGCCGCTGACGGGGCGTCCGTACGAGTTCGACTTCGAGGTCGACGGCAGCCCGACCAAGGTGAAGGTGGACGGCTTCGTGCATGTTTCCGACGAATTCGCCTACCTGACCTGCGGGTTGCAGGGCTATGGGCTGATCCAGCCGCCGCTGCTCGCGGCGCAGCCGTATCTCGACAACGGCACGCTCGTGGAGGTGCTGCCGCAGTGGAAGCCGCTGCCCACGCCGGTGTCGGTGGCGTTCGTGAAGTCGCGTCAGCTTTCGTCGCGCGTGCGCGTGTTCGTCGACTGGCTCGCCGAGCTGTTCGAGGACGCGGGCGCGCTCAATCGCGATCTGTCGCGCGTGCGTCAATTGCTGGAGGGATTGCAGCCGGCTTGATGCGCCGGTTCGATGGGTTCGCCCGCGCGCGCGGCGCGATGTGCCGCCGCGTGCGTTTGGGTGTCAGTGCTGCATCGCGGCGCGCTCACGCCGCGCGCGTGAGCGCCATGCCGCGCCGCGCGTGAAAGCGCGTGACGGTCGAGTACGGCAGCCAGGCGTCGGCCTGATACGGCGCGACGCCCGAGGGATTGTGGAACCAGACGCCGTCGTCGTCGCGGCCGTGCACGAGGATCAGATGACCGCCCTGCTGGGCGTTGTCGCGCTCGGGATAGCGGATCTCGGGGCTCACGGAGACGATCGCGAGCGTGTCCGGTCCGAGCCGCGCGGCGCTCGCCTCGATGCCCTCGTCGGTCATCACCTCGACGCGCACGCCGTAGGCCGACTCGGCCCACTCGGCGAACGGACGGTAGATCAGGCCGTCCACGCCGCCGTCTTCGCGCAGGCGATAACAGCCGTGGCGCAGCGCCTCGTCGAGCATCGCCGCGCGCGGCGCGTGGGCAATGCCCCAGTAATCCAGCGCCGATTCGAAACAGGTCAGGCCGCACAGGCGCTTCGCCCAGAAGCGGTAGTCGCCCGGCTGCGCGAAACCGCTCGCGCGCCATGCCGGGTCGTCGCAGGGATCGGCGTCGTCCTCGACGATGCGCGCCACCCACTCCGGACTGCCCCACTGGCTGTAATACGGCACACCATGATGGCGCAGCACGGCGCCGCGTGCGGCTTCGCGCCGCGCTTCTTTCGTCTGGTCTTTCGTCTGGTCTTTCGTCTGGTCTTTCGCCTGGTGCTTTGAATCGGCCCGCGCATCGGGCTGCCCGTCGCGCGTCACGACTTCGTTCGCTGCGCCGGTCACGCCGGCGTTCACACGTCTTTCGTCCATACAGGCTCGCTCCGGCTCGTTGATCGAGGCAGGCGGCCACGCAAGCGGCCCGGCCTGCCGATTTCGCGTAAAACACCCATTGTCGCAGAGGCGCCCGCGTCGGCGCATGACCCCGGGCTTACGTCGTCCCTGCGATGGCCAACATTTGTATACAAAAACGATGAGCCATTTGTTAAATGATGCGTTTAGAATATTGTGCGCCCGCCTGACGGCCCGTCGATGTTCTGGCCGTCATGCCCCTGGCACACGATAACAAACCACCTCCTTCGATCACCCCCTTTTTTATCGCCGTATGTCGAACGTTGCACACTCAACCGATTCGGCCACGGTCGCTGAGCGCGTACGCGAGCTGATGAGCCGTCACGGCATTGGTAAACGTCAGCAAACGACCGAGCTATGCCGGATTCTCGATCTGAGCTTTTCCCAGGGGCACCGCAAGCTGCGCGGCAACAGCCCGTGGACGCTCGCGCAAATCAAGAAGGTGGCTGAAGCATTCGGCGAACCGGCGGGCCAGTTGTTCGGCGGCCAGTTGCTCGATCCGGGCATGGTCGGCGCGAGCGCCCAGGAAGCGCTGCTGTGCGTGAGCGCGGCGGAACTGCCGTGCACGGCGTGGATCGGCGCGCCCGTGGAGCCGGGCAGCCGCCCGGACTTCGTCGCCTATGAAAAGCAGGGCCAATGGCGCGTGGTGCGCCCCGACGGCGCGCTCTACCAGAACGCGCGCGACGTGCACAAGATCGAGATTTATCCGCGCCGCGCCGAAGCGGACAAGCCGCTGATCGCCGTCGTCGACGACGATCAGGCTTCCGCCGACAACCTGCGCGACTATCTGGAGCACAGCGGCTACACGGCCCACGCGCTCTACGGCCTCGCGGCGTTCGGCGAGGCGCTGGAGCAGCACGTGTTCGACGGCGTGGTGATCGACTGGCTGTTCGGCAATCAGACCGCCGCCGACGCGATCCGCCAGGTGCGCGCCTCCGAAAACCCAGAAGCGCCCATTTTCGTGCTCACCGGCGAACTGCTGACGGGCAAGGCGAGCGAATCGGAAATCAGCCAGGTGGTGCGCCACTACAACGTGGCCTGCTACGAAAAACCGGCGCGCATGGCGATCCTCGTCGCCGATCTCGGCAAGCGTCTGAACCGCGCCTAGCCCGGCATGCGCGCCTCGCGCGGCGCGCTGAGCGCCCGCTGCAACGCCGCGCGCAGCACTTCGTAATGCAAGGGCTTGGCGAGCGCCGCGAAAAAGCGGTTCTCGCCTTCGACAGCCATGCTCGCCAGCGCGGCGACGTCGGCGCTCACGGCGATCACGCGCGGCGACACCGCCCGCCGCCCGCCCTTGCGCGCCTCCAGGCCGGCGAGAAATGCGTAACCGTCGCGGCCCGGCATGTGCAGATCGAGCAGCACCACGTCGCAGGGCGACTCGGCGAGCAGCGCCAGCGCGCTGTCGGTGTCGCCCGCCGCGCGCGTCGCGTAGCCCATGTGCGTCACCATTTCGCAGAGCGACTCGCGCACCAGCGGGTTGTCGTCCACCACCATCACCTGTGGCGGCGCCCACAGCGCCTGGATCGGCGTCGCCTCGGGACCGGCCTCGGGCGCTTCGATGGCGGCGACCGGAATCGTCACCGTGAAGGTCGTGCCCTCGCCCACGCGGCTATCGGTGTCGATATGCCCGCCGAACAGCTCCACCAGCCCGCGCACGATCGCGAGCCCCATGCCCGCGCCCTCGTAGCGCCGCGAGCGCGATGTGTCGAGCTGCGTGAACTCCTTGAAGATCAGCGGAATCTGCGCCGCCGCCACGCCCGGCCCGGTGTCGCTGACCTTGATCGCGAGCGTCTGCGCAGGCGCGGTCGAGGCGCGCGGCAGCACGCCCGGCGCCGGCCCGCTCAGTGCGAACTCGATGCTCACCGAGCCGCGCTCGGTATAGCGGATCGCGTTGGTCACGAGGTTGTTGGCGATCTGGCGGATGCGGTGCGGATCGGCCAGCACGCAGCGGTGCGCGCCGTGCCACGCGTGCGCGAACGCCAGCCCGCGGGCGCGCGCGGCCTGCTCGTTTTCGTCGACGATCGATTGCAGCAGTTCGCGCGGATCGAACTCCTCCGGACGCAGTTCGAGCTTGCCCGCGCCGAGCCGCGCGTAGTCGGTGAGGTCCTTCATCTGCGCTTCGAGCTGGCGCGCGGCGGTTTCGAGCCGCCCGATCACCTTGCGGTCCGATTCCGAATGCGAGTGGAAGCCGAGCAGTTCGATCGACGAGACGATCGCATGCAGCGGCGTGCGCAACTCGTGGCTGATCATGCCGAGGAACGCGTCCTTGGCCATGCTCGCCTCGCGCGCGGCGCGGGTCGCCTGGTGCTCGGCTTCGAGCGCGGCGTGCTGCTGCCGGATCAGGCGCGTGCGCCGGTAGCCGTTCATGACGAGCAGCGCGGCGGCGGCGGCCGACAGCACCAGCAGCACGAGGCCCGCCGCGAACAGTTCGCGGCGCTTGGCGATGAAGTCGCGGCGGATCGCCTCGCGTTCGGTCACGTCGGCGAAGCGGCGGTTCAGCGCGAGATCGGTCACGGCGCTCCAGCGCGCGTCGAGCGCTTCGAGCATCGGCACCGCGCGCTCGGGACGCTCGGACAGCATGGCGATTTCGGCGTCGAACGGCGCAATGGTCGCATCGATCGCGTCGAGGTCCTCTGCCTGGCGCTTCATCAGCGAAGGCGTGGCGACGAGCGAGCGCGTCGAGCCCTTCATCACGTTGAGCTTCGATTGCAGGACTTCGTAGCGCAGCCGCACCTTGTCGATGTCGCGGTCGATGCCGTCGGCGTAGATCAGCAACTGGCTCTCGAAACGCGAATAGGCGAGCTGCATCTGCGCGGCGTCCCAGTACAGGCCGTCGTAGTTGCCGGTGAGGCGCTGCACCACCTGCGGATTGAGCAGGTTCGCGTAGAGCAGATAGCCGACCGCGGCGAGCGGCGGCGCGAGCGCGACGACCCAGATCAGTACGTGCAGGAAGCGGCGCAGCGGGCGTTGCATGGCGGTGTCAAGGCTTGATGGTCATCGACACGATCTGCCAGGCGAACTTGGCGTCGCCGGCCGCGCCGTCGAGTTCGAGCGGAAACTGGTCGCGCGGATAGATCAGGAACAGCGGGCCGAAGTCGCTCACCTTCAGGCGCTTGCCGTTCATCGCATAGGCCAGCACCACGCCGTAACGGCGCGCGTCGGCGACCGGCACGACGCAGGTGTAGTCGTCGATCGTGTGGATCTCGATCTGGCTGCCGTAAGCGCCGACGGTTTTCAGCACGTCGGCGAGCAGCGGGCCGGTGAAGGTCGAACGCGGCGTCCAGGTCGTCGACGTGGAGATCGCGTGCGTGGGCAGCGCGAGCAACTGCTGCTCGCTGAAATGATAGGCGTCGTGCGTGGCGTTGTTGGTGACGCGCACCTGGCCGTTCACGTCGAGCTTCAGCCCGCCGCCGGTCGCAGTGGACGCAGCGGACGCCGCGAACGCGGTTCGCGCCGGCAGCGCGGCGGCGGCCAGCGCAGCCGTGAAGGCCGAGGCGAGCGCGCCGGTGAAACGCCGGCGCGCGGGACTGGCGGGCTGCGCGGGGTGCATGAACCGCGTGGACGGCACAGCGTGCGGCGTGCCCTGGAACTCGCCGTGCGGCGCGTCTTGCGCCGCATCGTGCCGGACAGCCGGCCGGTCATCGGGATACTGCATCTGCTCGGGCCCCCTGGCGCATCGAATCGTCATCTGGTCGTGTGGTGCGCTGGCGCGCGCCGCCGGTCTGCATAGGCCGGCAAGCATAGGCATAATATCGTCAAACATTGACCCGACAATAGACGGCGCGTTCGGACGGCTTGCACGCTTTTGCGCCTATGTGCGCGCGAGCTTCCCCGCAACGGAGCGCTACGGACCGCAACAAGCCGCAGCGGTCCGCAACGGTCTGCAACGCGCCGTCTCACCTGCCGCTTCAAGCGCCGCTTTGCCCAAATGAACAAACCCGTCGTTCCGCTCACCTACGAACAGCTCGACCAGTGGGTCGAATCGCTGCAGCCGCTTCTCGTCGAGGAAAATTTCGCCTGTGTCGTGGGCATCCTGCGCGGCGGCGCGCCGCTCGCGCTGATGGTTTCGCATGCAACCGGCGCGGGCGTCGCGTTCCTGCGCTACACGCGCGAAACGCGCGAGGTGCGCTGGGATTCCACGCTGCCGATGCCCGAGCCGGGCGCGAAAGTGCTGGTCTGCGAGGACATCGCCGGACGCGGCCATACGCTCGTCGACTGCATCGCGTTCCTGCGCGAGCACGGCCTGCAGGTGCGCACGCTCACCGGCGCGTACGACGACCTCTCGCGCCTGCGCCCCGACTATTCGATCGACGCAAGCGGCTATTTCGCGCTGTTCCCGTGGGAGCGCCAGGCCTACACCGACCGCTATCGCGCCGACTGGGTGCGCGAGGGCGCAAGCGAAGGCTCGCGCATGGCCGACGACCACGAATACGCGGTCTACGCGATCGACCTCGACGGCATCCTGCTGCCCGACATTCCACTCGCGCGCTACGACGAAGACCTCGACGGCGCGCTCGCCGAACGCGACGCGCTGGTGCCGTTCGAGCGCATTCCCGACATCGACCTCAAGCACGCGCGCGCGATCATCACGGGGCGCCCCGAACTCGACCGCGAGCGCACTCAGGCGTGGCTCGATCGCCACGGCTTCGGCCATCTGGAACTGGTGATGCGCGCGCCCGGCGAGCACGACGAGTCGGTGCAAGGCGCGGCCACGCACAAGGCCGCGGCCGCCGTGCGCTGCGGCGTCACGCATTTCATCGAGAGCGATCCGGTGCAGGCGATCTTCATCGCCCAGCGCGCGCCGCTGCTGCGCGTGATCTGGTGGAACGCCCAGGCGCGCAGCGGCACGCTGATCGGCGCCTCGGCCTGGGGTTGAGCGCGCCGCCTAGCCTTCCTTGCCGCCCGTTCTGAGCGCGGGCGCAAGCGGCTCGTGACCGAGCAGGCGCGCCGCGCGCGGCGACGCCACCACGATCAGCTTCATGGTCGCGCGCGTCGCGCCCACGAACAGCTTGCGCACCGCGCGTTCGTCGAGCGTGTCGAAATCGACGTCGGTGAGAATCACGCACGGCGCCGACTGCCCCTTGAAGCGATAGATCGAATCGAGCAGCAGGTCGCCGTCGCGATACTGCGGCACGCCGAACAGGTCGTACTCGCCCGTGAAGCTGCGCAGCCGATGCGGCCCCAGATGATCGAGCGCCGTGAAATGCGAGTGCTCGCGGCCGCGAAACGACAGCACCACGATGTCCTGCTTGCGAAAGCCGAGCGCCAGCGCCTGCGTGACCGCGCGGCGCGTCGCGGCCACCACGGTGGATTCGCCCTCGCCTTCGTCCGTCGCTTTGTCCGTCGCTTCGTCCCACGCGAACACCGTCACCTCCGAGCCGCCGAACGGACTGGCCGCCGACAACCCGGCGAGCGCGGGCACCGTCGCGCCCGCCACGTCGCGCAAGAACGCGAGGATGTCGCGCGGACTGCGATAGTTCGTGGTCTCGCGCAGCACGGTCCAGCCCGGCAGCGCAACCGGCTCGCGCACGTAGAGATTCTGCAGCGGATCTTCGAGCCACCACCATGCCGCGCCCGGCCGCAACAGCCGCGCGAGCGCCTCGACCCACGCCTGCTGAAAATCCTGCCCCTCGTCGACGATCACGACGTCGAACTGCCAGCGCGCGTCGATCGGCGTCTGCGCGAAGCGCTGCTCCAGCGTCTCGAACACGTTCGCGCCCTCGAAATCGGGCACGTGGCCGCCGTCGCGCGCGACCCAGTCGCAGAGCTGGTGATAGTTCGCCACCTTCACCTCGGGCGGCGCGACTTTCGCGATGTGATCCGCGAGCGGCCGGTTGAAGCAGACGTAGAGCGTGCGCTGACCGCGCGCGAGCGCGTCCTGCATCACCTGCAACGCGAGCTGCGTCTTGCCCGAGCCCGCCGTGCCGATCACGCGCAGCCGGAACGGCGCGAACTCCAGCCGCCGCGCCCAGGTGGCGAGCCCGCCCGCAAGCCGCGTGACGAGCGTGCCCGCCGCGCCCACGAGCGCGCTGGCGTCGGGCGTGAGCGCGAGTTCATCGGCGAGAAAATGGTGGACCTTGGCGGCGCTCGGCAGACGCGCTTCGTCGGCGGGCAGCGCCTCGCGGATGATCGCCGCGAGCTGCCCCTTGCGCGTGGCGTCGACGATGCGGGCCGGATTCACGCCCGCGATCGCCGGATCGCGCACCACGTGATCGGGGCAATAAAAGAGTTCTTCGAGGTGATAGGTGCCCGCGCCGAACGCCGCCGTGAAACGCCGGTGCAGCCCTTCCATGGTGCGCGCGAGCGCCACCGCGACGTTGCGCTCGGTCTGCATGTACGCCTTCACGAGACCGTCTTTCGTTTCGCGCAGAAAGCCGGTTTTCTGCTCGACGATCATCACGCGCCCCGACGGACTGACGATCGCGAAATCGGCTTCGCCGAACACCGAAAACCCTTCGGCGAGGCGCGTCCAGTGCACGCCGTGATAGACGGTGTAGCCCGCCGGCAAGCCGCGTTCGAGCAGCGCGAGCGTCTCGCGTTCGCGCGCGGCCGCGCCGGTGGCTTCGAGATGCTGCCAGTCGTCGGGGACAATCCGGGCCATATGCGTTTCTCGTCACGTTGTGCAGCGGCTATTCTACGTAATGCGGCCCGTGCGGCGCGCGCGCGAAAATCGCGCGCCCGATCGTGTATCGTGGCGAACCCGGCCGACGCGCGCCCTGCGCGCCGCGCGCATTTTTTTCACGCTGCAATTCACGCAGCGATTCACGCTGTCAAGGAGAGTGGTCCAGATGATCAAAATCTGGGGACGCGCCAATTCGGTGAACGTCCAGAAAGTCCTGTGGTGCTGCGACGAACTCGTGCTGCCGTTCGAGCGCATCGACGCGGGCGGCAAGTTTGGCCGCCTCGACGAACCCGCCTATCTGTCGATGAACCCGAACGCCAAAGTGCCGACGCTCGTCGACGGCAATTTCGTGCTGTGGGAATCGAACGCGATCCTGCGCTATCTGGCGATGGAATACGGCCCGTCGAGCCTGCTCTACCCGACCGAGCCGAAAGTGCGCGCGGGTATCGAGCGCTGGCTCGACTGGTCGATCGGCACGCTCGCGCCCGCCGAACGGCCGCTGTTCATCGCGCTCGTGCGCACGCCCGCGGACAAGCGCGACGCCATTCAGATCGCCGCCGACCTGGAGAACGTGGCCGCGCAATGGACGCTGCTCGACCGCCATCTGCAAGGCCGCTTCTTTCTGGAGAACGACCGCTTCTCGCTCGCCGACATCGTGCTCGGGTCGTTCGCGCGGCGCTGGTTCGGGCTCGAAGGCATCGAGCGGCCCGCGCTGCCGAACCTCGAACGCTGGTATCAGCGGCTGGCGCAGCGCGAGGGCTTCCGCAAGTACATCGGCTTGCCGCTGAGCTGATCGCCGCGTCGCGCGGGCTCCGGCGGCGGGCCGGGCGCGCGCGCGACGCGACCCGTATAATTACGGCATGAAGACAGCAAAACCGTCCCCGGATAGCGCGGCGCCTCACTCGCACGAGGCGCACGCGGCGCATGAGCCTGCGCACGACCATGACCACGATCACGCTCACGCGGCGCACGATCATCGTCATGCTCCGGACGGCGCGTCGCTCGACACCGCGCTCGAAATGGCCGAAGCCTATTGCCGCGAGCGCGGCGAAAAGCTCACGCCGATCCGCCGCAAGGTGCTCGAACTGCTGCTCGCCTCGGGCCGCGCGACCAAAGCCTATTCGCTACTCGACGAAATGCGCCAGATCCATCCGGGATCGGCGCCGCCCACGGTGTATCGCGCGCTCGACTTTCTGCTCTCGGCGGGCCTGATTCACCGCATCGAATCGATCAACGCGTTCGCGGTCTGTCACGACCTGACGCAATGCCAGCACGGCATTCTGGTGGTGTGCCAGCAATGCGGCAACGTCACCGAACTGCACGAGCCCAAGCTGCGCCAGGCGCTGGTCGCGCAGATCGAAGCGGCGGGCTACCGGCTCTCCGGCGACGGCATCGAACTCAAGGGCGTCTGCGCGCAATGCCAGGCGGCCGAAGTCTCGGCCGCCAAACCGGCCGCCGCGCCGCCCTCCGAGACCACGCACTCCTGAGCGCGTTCGCGCGGAACGTCGGACCCGTTCGCGGTTCGACGTTTTCCCGCATTTCCACCGTCAATGGCTGCGACGCCGCACACGCGCCCACCTGCGGCGCGGGGGCCGCGTGGCGTGTCGCGCGCGAGCGGCGGCGCCGGGCTTCACCCCGGCTGGCCGCTCGACGCGTTCAGAAGGACGACTGGCGGGCGTCGATCGCGTCGCTGAGCAACGCGACCAGCGCTTCCGGCTTGGCCGGTTTGGTCATGAAATGCTGGAAGCCTTCGCCGATGCTGCGCAAACGCCAGCTCTCTTCGGTGTGGCCCGTGAGCGCCACCGCGACGGCCGGCGCGTGATCGCCGCGTATCTCGTGGTCGCGCAGACGCTGGATCAGGTAGAAGCCGTCCATCGCGGGCAGATCGAGATCGCAGACCACCGCGTCGGGAAGCAGCCGGAGCGCTGCTTCGACACCGGTTTCGGCGTCCTCCACCGCAACGACGCGGGCTCCTTCGGCCTCCAGCAGCGAGGCGAGCGAGTCCCGGCTTTGCGGGTCGTCTTCGACCAGCACGATGGTCGTCTGGTCGAGTTTGTGTACTGCGTTCATTGTGTTTGCTTGAATGCCGTTCTGTCTGTTTCGCGAGGTGCGCCAGCCGTCGGCTGACGCGCGTCGCGCTGCGGGCACTGCGCCCCGGGGACTCCCAGGGCCGCCCATATAGAGCAATATTGATGCCGCGGGTTCAGTGCGCCGCGCACAATAGACCCTTGCGCGGTCAGGCGCATGACAAACGCGCCTGTGCGCCTTGCGCCCGCTGACTGCGCGCCAGCCGTGGACGTGCCAGGGCGCGCGCATGCCCGCGCATCGATCCCCGTTCCAACGCTTATTCCAGCGCTCATTCCGCTGATTTCCGTGCGGTCTTGCCCCCGCCCGGTGCAGCCTTCGGGCCCGATTTCCCGGTCTTCGCGAACGCTTCCAGCGCCCGCGCGCGCGCCACATCATGTTCGACCACCGGCAGCGGATAGTCCGTGCCCAGCCGCACACCCGCCGCTTCGAGCGTGGCCGCGCTCGCCTTCCAGGGCTGATGGATCGCGGCGTCGGGCAGCTTCGCGAGTTCCGGCACCCATTGGCGCACGTACGCGCCGCGCGGATCGAACTTCTGGCCCTGCAAGACCGGATTGAAGATCCGGAAATACGGCGCCGCATCCATGCCCGAACCGGCGACCCACTGCCAGTTGGCGGGATTGCTGGCCGAATCGGCGTCGACGAGCGTGTCCCAGAACCACTGTTCGCCCTCGCGCCAGTCGAGCAGCAAATGCTTGGCGACGAACGACGCCACCACCATGCGCACGCGATTATGCATCCAGCCCGTGTGCCACAGCTCGCGCATCCCGGCATCGACGAGCGGATAGCCCGTCAGGCCGCGCTGCCACGCGCGCAGCCCCTTGGCGTCGCGGCGCCACGGCATGGCGTCGAAATGCGCGCGCAGATTGCGATCGGCGAGATCGGGCCAGTGAAAGCGCTGGTAATAGCAGAACTCCCGCCAGCCCAGCTCGCTCGCGAACTTCTCCGCGCTTTCGGCGCGGCGCGCGGGCGAGCCCGTTTTTGCTCCCCCTTTCACGCCATGCTCGGCGGCCTTGAGCGCCGCGAACGCCTGGCGCGGCGAGATCGCGCCGACGCGCAGATACGGCGACAAGCGGCTCGTGGCGGCGTGGGACGGCGCGTCGCGCTCCTCCGCGTAAGCCTCGAAATCGGTGCCGAGGAACGCCTCCAGGCGCTCGAACGCCGCTTCCTCGCCGGCGGGCCACGCCTCGCGCATGCCGCCCGCCCAGTCGGGTTTGCTCGGCGTGAGCCCGAGATCGTCGAGTTTCGATGCGCGCTGGGTAAGACGTGCCGGTAGCGATTGAAAATTCAGCCGATCCGGCTCGGGCGCGGGCGGCGGCGGATCGCCGATGCGCCGGCATGCGCGCCAGTAAGCCGTGAACACCTGGAACGGTTCGCCGGACTGATTGAGGATCGTCCACGGTTCGGCGAGCAGCGCGCCGTTGAAGCTTTCGGCGGTGAGGCCGCGCTCGCGCAGACGCGTCTTGAGCGCCGCGTCCGATTCGCGCTCGTGGACGCCGTATCGGCGGTTCCAGAACACGCCGGTCGCGCCGCTCGCTTCGACGAAGTCTTCGAGCGTGGCGGCTTCCGCGCCTTGCAGGATCACGAGCCGGCCGCCGCGCTCGCGCAGCGACGCATCGAGCGCCGCCAGCGACACGTGCAGCCACCAGCGCAACGCGGCGCCGGGCGCGCGTTCGCCCGCGGCATCGGGATCGTGGATATAGACGCAGATCAGCGGCTGGCCCGTCTCGGCGGCCGCGGCCAGCGCGGGCTGGTCGGAGAGACGCAGATCGTCGCGAAACCAGACAATGACGGGAGCGGGAGTGGATTTTTTAGCGGTCAACCGGACCTCGAGCGTGTGACGTGCCGCGCCGCCAGGCCGCGCATGGCGCAGACATACGACGTTTAGGGGACGTGCGTACGACCTGCGCGCGATGCGTCCGGACCGGACGGCGCTCGGGTGCCGCAGCGTACCACGCGCGGCGGCGCGCCAAGCGGGCATCAAGTGGGCAAAAAGCGAACGACAGGGAGGCGGGCAGCGTCAACCGCTCGCCCCAACCGCTCCACTAAGCAGGACGTATGCCGTGCGTGATGAGCGCGACGGCATGGCGCGCGATTTCCTCGGCGCCGATGCGGTGCGGCACGGGTGCATTGCGCCAGAGCGGCGTGGTGGCGAGCGGCAGCAGCGTGAGCCCGAGCAGCGACTGGAACAGCAGCGACGGCTCCAGATCCGCGTTGAGCTTGCCTTCGCGCTGCCAGCGCTCGATCGCCGCGTGCGCCTTGCGCTGATTGTCGTGGCCGAAACGCTCGTGCATGCGCTGGCGCAGCAGACCGCCCTCGCTGATGACCTCGCGCACCCACAGCGGCGCAAACCACGGATGCGCCTGCCCCACTTCGACGAAGCGCCGCGTCAGTTCGGTCAGCGCGGCGAGCGGATCGTCGGGATGCAGGTCGAACGAGCCGCCGAGCGCGGTGCGCAGCGGCACGAAACGCTCGTCGATCAGCACGTCGATGAGCTGGTCGCGCGTCTTGAAGTAGTAGTGAACCATAGCGGGCGTGACGCCCGCCTCGCGCGCGATCGCGGCGAGCGTGGTGTCGAGGATGCCCTGACGCGCGAACAGCGCGAGCGCCGCGGCGATCAGGCGTTCGCGCTGCTCTGCGCCGCCCGCGCCGCCGCTCGGACGGCCGGGGCGCTTCGGTCCTTTCGGCGCTTTCGCTTCCTTTGCGCCTGACGGCGAATCCAGCGAACGGTCAGCAGCAGTGTCAGCAGTCGTCATGGTGAATCGCAAAATCGAACCCACGCGAACAATACACGAGCGCGTCGATCGTCTACAGGGAAGGCACGGAAAAACAGGGCGGGAAACCGCCGGTAACGAACCGGTTACGAATCCGTCTTTGACCGGCCTTGAGAATTGTCCTAATATTAATCTTCAAGTTAATTAATTTCAAGATCGATCCCGATCATGAAAAACGCGACGAAGGACGCGAGACCGCCGATGGACTCCACTGCGCAACATCCCGCCACCGCTCACGCCGGGCCGGCCGACCAGAGCGGCGGCCACCCGCCGATCCGGCTGCTGTTTCCCGCGCTGCTGCTCGTCATGCTGCTGGCGGCGCTCGACCAGACCATCGTGTCGACGGCGCTGCCGACCATCGTCGGCGAACTGGGCGGCCTCGACCGGCTTTCGTGGGTCGTGACCGCTTACCTGCTGACGTCGACGATCGTCGTGCCGCTGTACGGCAAATTCGGCGACCTGTTCGGCCGCAAGAGCGTGCTGCAGGCCGCCATCGTCATCTTTCTGGCCGGGTCGGCGCTCTGCGGCATGGCGCAGAACATGCCGCAGCTGATCGCCCTGCGCGCGCTGCAGGGGATCGGCGGCGGCGGCCTGATGGTCGTGACGATGGCCGCCATCGGCGACGTCATCCCGCCCGCGCAGCGCGGCAAGTATCAGGGCATGTTCGGCGGCGTGTTCGGCCTCGCCACCGTGGTCGGCCCGCTGCTCGGCGGCTTTCTCGTCGAGCATCTGTCGTGGCGCTGGATTTTCTACATCAACCTGCCGCTGGGCGCCGTGGCGCTCGCCGTGATCGGCGCGGTGTTCAAGCCGCGCGTCGCGCAGGTCAAGCACGTGATCGACTACATGGGCGCGGGCTGGCTGGCCGCCGCGCTCACCTGCCTGATCCTCTTCACGAGCGAGGGCGGTTCGCTGCTGCCGTGGAATTCACCGCAGCTCTGGCTCACGCTGGCGCTCGGCGTGGTGGCGGTCGCGGGCTTCATCCACGAGGAAAAGCATGCCGCCGAGCCGATCATGCCGCTCGAACTCTTTCGCGAGCGCACCTTCGTGCTGTCGAGCCTGATCGGCTTCATCGTGGGCGTGTCGCTGTTCGGCTCAGTCACGTTCCTGCCGCTGTACTTGCAGGTCGTGAAGGGCTCGACGCCGTCCGAGGCCGGCATGCAGATGCTGCCGATGATGGGCGGCGTGCTCGTGATGTCGGTGATCACGGGCCGCATCATCAGCAAGATCGGCAAGTACCGCATCTTTCCGATTCTCGGCACCGCCTGCGTAGCCGTGGCGATGATGCTGCTCGCGCGCCTCGCCATCGACACGCCGCTCACGCGCATGTATCTCTACATGGGCCTGCTCGGCTGCGGTCTCGGCATGGTGATGCAGGTGCTGATCCTCGCCGTGCAGAACACCGTGGAATTCCGCCACATGGGCGTGGCGACCTCGGGCGCGACGCTGTTCCGCTCGATTGGCGGCTCGGTGGGCGTGGCCGCGTTCGGCGCGGTGTTCTCGCACGGGCTGCATGCGCGGCTCGCCACGCTGCTCGCCGCCGATGTGGAGCTGCCGCAGCCGCTCACGCCCGACGTCATCCACCATCTGCCGCCCGCGCTGCACGCGCAGTATCTCGACGCGTTCTCGGGCGCGCTGCACACCGTCTATCTTCTGGCGGCCTGCGTGGTGGTGTTTGCCTTCGTGCTCGCCTGGCTGCTGCGCGACGTGCCGCTGCGCAAGCATTCCTGATTTTCGCGGCACGGTTCGCGGCACTTTTCACGACCTCCCTCCGCGCGGCGCGATGCTCGCGCCGCGCTCGCGTCTTCGGCGCTTCGGTTTTCCCCCCGCTCGGTCCCTTTCCTGCGCGCCTGATCGCCCCATCGCCCGATCCGCAAGTCGCCCCCGCCGCACCCAGGGCTTTCCTTACATTTCCACATCGCTTATTTACATTTAGATAAAATCGCGGGGCGCAATGCGCATCTGTACGCGGCGATTCGCGGTTCGCCCATCGTCGCGCCTCAAAAAGCACTAAAGGAAAGAGACCTCCCATGGACGTCAAGACCGAGACCGCCGTGCCCGACGCGCACGACACCCGGCGACGCGTGTTCGCCATTGTCGGCGCCTCGTCGGGCAATCTCGTCGAGTGGTTCGACTTCTACATCTACTCGTTCTGCGCGCTGTACTTCGCGCCCGCGTTCTTCCCGAGCGGCAACACCACGACGCAGCTGCTGAACACCGCCGGCGTGTTCGCGGCGGGCTTCCTGATGCGCCCGATCGGCGGCTGGCTGTTCGGCCGCATCGCCGACCGCCACGGCCGCCGCACCGCGATGATGATCTCCGTGCTGATGATGTGCGGCGGTTCGCTCGTGATCGCCGTACTGCCCACCTACGCACAGATCGGCGCCGCCGCTCCGCTGCTGCTGCTGATCGCGCGTCTGTTCCAGGGCTTGTCCGTGGGCGGCGAGTACGGCACCAGCGCGACCTATATGAGCGAAGTGGCGCTCAAGGGCCGACGCGGTTTCTTCGCCTCGTTCCAGTACGTGACGCTGATCGGCGGCCAGTTGTGCGCGCTGCTCGTGCTCGTGATCCTGCAACAGACGCTCTCGACCGAAGAACTGAAGGCGTGGGGCTGGCGCATTCCGTTCGTGGTCGGCGCGGGCGCCGCGCTGATCTCGCTCTATCTGCGTAAATCGCTCAACGAAACCTCGACGAACGAGTCGCGCCACAAGCAGAACGCGGGCACGATTCGCGGCGTGTGGCAGCACAAAGGCGCGTTCCTGACGGTGGTCGGCTTCACCGCGGGCGGCTCGCTGATCTTCTACACGTTCACCACCTACATGCAGAAGTACCTGGTGAACACGGCGGGCATGCACGCGAAGACCGCCAGCAACGTGATGACGGGCGCGCTGTTCGTCTACATGCTGCTGCAACCGGTGTTCGGCGCGTTCTCCGACAAGATCGGCCGCCGCAACTCGATGCTGCTGTTCGGCGTGTTCTCGGTGCTCTGCACGGTGCCGCTCATGCACGCGCTCAAGGACGTGACGAACCCGTACGCGGCGTTCGCGATGATCGTGATCGCACTGGCGATCGTGAGCTTCTATACGTCGATCAGCGGTCTCATCAAGGCGGAAATGTTCCCGCCCGAAGTGCGTGCGATGGGCGTGGGCCTCTCGTATGCGGTGGCCAACGCGATCTTCGGCGGCTCGGCGGAATACGTCGCGCTGTGGTTCAAGTCGATCGGCAGCGAAAGCACGTTCTACTGGTACGTGACCGTGCTCTGCGCGATTTCGCTGCTCGTTTCGTGGCGCATGCGCGACCCGAGCAAGGAAGGGTATCTGCGTCACGAGCCGTGATCGCAACGTCATGCTGTGACGTCATGCAGCGAGGCATGACCTGATGTCATGACGAACGGCGCACGCCTCAAGCGTGCGCCGTTTTCGTTTCAGTCCACGCGCTCCCACGCCGATGGCGCGGCGGCCCGCTCCATCGCGCGCTGCAAGGTCTCGTAGACTTTGGGCCGGTTGCACTGCGACGCATTGAACCGTAGATACTCGCCCGCGCTGCGCGTCGCGCTGAACACGTTGCCCGGCGCGAGCACCACGCCGTCGGCGAGCGCCTCGCGCGCGACCTGCGCCGCATCGAGCCCGTCGGGCAAACGCGCCCACAACAGCATGCCCGCTTGCGGCCGCGTCCACACCGTGAGACCCGCCGCCGCGAGCCGGCGCAGCGTGTCGCCCATCGCGTCGGCGAGCCGCGTGCGCAAGCCTTCCAGATAGCGCCGATACGTGCCGTCCACGAGCAGACGGTGCACCAGATCGGCCGTCAGGTCGCCGTTGCCGAACGCCACCGCGAGCTTCAGATCGACAATCGGTTCGATCCAGTCCGCGCGCGCCGCGATATAGCCGCAGCGCGCGGCCGCCGTCATCGTCTTCGAAAAGCTGCCGATGGCGATCACGCGCGCGAGCCCGTCGAAAGCCGCGAGACGCGGCGCGGAATCGGTCTCGAAGTCGGCGAAGATGTCGTCTTCGATGATGGTGAGCCGATTCTCCTCGGCGAGCTTGAGCAGACGATGCGCGACCGCGGGCGCGAGCGTCGCGCCGGTCGGATTGTGGATCGCCGAGTTCGTCACGTACAGACGCGGCCGATGCTCGACGAGCGCGCGCTCGAACGCGGCCAGATCGGGACCGTTGGGCGTGTACGGCACGCCGACGACCTTCGCGCCATGCACGCGCAGCATCGCCTGAAAGTTGAAATAGCACGGGTCGTCGACGAGCACGGTGTCGCCGGGTTCGAGCAGGAAGCGGCACAGCAGGTCGAGCGCCTGGCTGCCGCTGTCGGTGAGCGCGATCTGGCCAGGCTCGGCGCCGATGCCGTGCTGCGCGAGCCGCCACGACAGATGCTGGCGCAGCGCCGGATGGCCGAGCGGCGTGGCGTAATCGGTCAGTTGCGCACGCGGATCGCGCGCCATCGCGCGCAGCGCGCGGCGCACCGCGTCCTGCGGCAGCCACGAAGCGGGCAGCCAGCCGCAGCCGGGACGCAACGCGCGCGCGTCGGTTTCGAGCGACTGGCGCGTGAGCCAGAGCGGATCGATTTCGCGATCCAGACGCGGTTGCGGCTGCGCGCCCGCGAGACCGCGCTCGCCCACGGCACCACTCGCCCACGGCACCACCCGCCCCGCCCGCCACGAAAAATCCCGAGCCGCGCCGCGCCACCAGCGCGCCTTCGGCCACGAGGCGCTCATAGGCCTCGACCACCGTCGATTTCGACACGCCGGACTGCTCGCTCATCGTGCGGATGGACGGCACGCGCGCACCCGCCGCCAGCGCCCGCGACGCGATGCGCTCGCGCACGATCCGCATGACCTGTTCGACACGCGTGAGCGCGCCGTCCGCTGTCCGCCGTGCGTCTTCCATCTGTCCTCCGCTGTCCACCGGCTGTCCCCTCGCGGTTCTCAACTGTACTGATCCGTACTCAGTACAGTTCATCGAAATTGTACTGATGCATAGCTTACCGGTTCGGGGGCGCGCGCGCATGATCGGCCGGATGGCTCAGGCACTTCGGCCAGGGCCGCCACGCTCTCTCCCGCATGCGCAAAACCCTCGACTCCACTACCGACGGCTGGCTCTGCGGCCTCGCCGGCGTGCTCATCTTCAGCGGCTCGCTGCCCGCCACGCGTGTGGCCGTGCTTGGCCTCGATCCGCTCTTTCTCACCGGCGGGCGCGCCACGCTCGCGGGCGTGCTCGGCGCGTTGCTGCTGATGCTGTTTCGCGCGGCGCGCCCGCAGCGCGCCGAAGTCTGGCCGCTCGTGATCGTGGCGCTCGGCGTGGTGGTGGGTTTTCCGCTGCTCACGGCGCTCGCGCTGCGCCATGTGAGTTCGGCGCACGCGATCGTCTTCATCGGGCTGCTGCCGCTCGCCACCGCGATCTTCGGCGTGATGCGCGCGGGCGAGCGCCCGCAGCCCGCGTTCTGGCTGTTCTCCGCGATCGGCAGCGGCGCGGTGGTTGCGTTCGCGCTGCGTCACGGCGCCGACGCCTCGCCGATCGGCGACGCGCTGATGCTCGCCGCAATCGTGGTCTGCGGCCTCGGCTACGCGGAGGGCGCGCGGCTCTCCCGGCGTCTCGGCGGCTGGCAGGTGATCTGCTGGGCGCTGGTGATTTCGCTGCCCGTGATGGCGCCGCTCGCCGCGTGGCGTCTGCCGGCCTCGTTCGCGGCAGTCGGCGCGGCGTCGTGGTGGGGATTCGCTTACGTCTCGCTGTTCAGCATGTTGATCGGCTTCGTGTTCTGGTATCGCGGACTCGCGCTCGGCGGCATCGCGGGCGTCGGCCAGTTGCAGTTGCTGCAGCCGTTCTTCGGCTTCCTGCTCGCCGCGCTGCTGCTTCACGAAGCGGTGCCGCCCGCGATGCTCGCCGTGACGGCCGTGGTGATCGGCTGCGTGGCCGGCGCGCGCCGCTTCGGACGCGGCCCCGCGCCGCAACGCACGGCGCAGGCGCAGCGCGGTTGACGCCGATTCGCGCGATCAACGCATCGATGCGCATCGCGTCGGGCGTCGTGCACCCTTTCTGACGCACTTCATTTCGACGCGCGCGCAAGGCATAGTGGAGGGATCGGCTGCCGCCGCGCGGCCCCCAACCCGAGCCCTTCGCCGCCCGCTCATGAACGCACCGCACGCCACCGCGCCCTCGCTGCGCGACGCCACGCCCGACGACTTCGCTTCCATTGCCGCGATCTACGCGCACCACGTGCTGCACGGCGCGGCCTCGTTCGAGGAAACGCCGCCTTCGCTCGACGAACTCCTGCGCCGCCACGCCGCCGTACGCGAACAGGGCCTGCCCTGGATCGTCGCCGAGATCGACGGCCAGGTCGCCGGCTATTGCTACGCCACGCCTTATCGCCCGCGCGCGGCGTATCGCTTCACTGTGGAAGATTCGATCTATATCGACGAAGCATTTCGCGGACGCGGCCTCGGCCGCGTGCTGCTCGACGCGCTGATCTCGCGCTGCGAGCAAGGTCCGTGGCGGCAGATGATCGCCGTGATCGCCGATCCGAAAGGCGGCTCGCTCGCGCTGCACACGAGCCTGGGTTTCGAACTCGTCGGCACGCTGCGCGCGGTGGGATTCAAGCACGGCGCGTGGCGCGACACCACGCTGATGCAGCGCGCGCTGAACGCGGGCGCAGCCAGTCCGCCCGACGCGTGATCGCCAATCATACGGATACCGAACTATTGAAATGCAGACCGCGTGACGCCGAGCGTTTGCGCCCGAGTGGATCCCATTTACTGATCGACCGTCCGCACCCAGAATAGGCGTATCCGGCTTGCACCATCCACGCGACAGGAGACGCCCATGCTGAACAACGCAGCGGACAAGACCACCACGCGCGACGGCTACGCGAAGCAATACGTGCAGTTCGAGGACGAGCGCACACGGCCCGTGCGCGACCTGCTCGCCGCCGTGCCGATCGCGCCCGAGCAAACGATTCGCACGGCCATCGATATCGGCTGCGGCCCGGCGAATTCCACCGGCATCCTGATGGCCCGCGTGCCCGGCGCGCAGGTGAGCGGCCTCGACGCGTCGGCGGACATGCTCGACGCGGCGCGCAAACGTCTGCCAAAACTGCAATTCGAACTCGCCGATATCGCCGAATGGAGCGC
Organism: Paraburkholderia sp. SIMBA_027; assembly: GCF_046535315.1. Taxonomy (NCBI): domain Bacteria; kingdom Pseudomonadati; phylum Pseudomonadota; class Betaproteobacteria; order Burkholderiales; family Burkholderiaceae; genus Paraburkholderia; species Paraburkholderia sp. SIMBA_027. The sequence continues at coordinate 52,345 of NZ_JAWRWY010000018.1, read as the reverse complement.
ACGCGGCAGCGATGCGCCGCGTTACGACCTGATGCTCGCGAACGCCGTGCTGCAATGGCTGCCCGATCACGACACGCTGTTTCCGCGTCTCGTGCAGCGTCTCGCGCCCGGCGGCCATCTTGCGATCCAGATGCCCGACAATCTCGACGAACCCGCGCACACGCTGCTGCGCGAGATCGCCGCCGAAGCGCCGTGGGCGAGCCACCTCGCCGGCGTGGCGCGCACCGAGCGCTTCGACGCGCGCCATTACTACGCGCTGCTCAAGCCGCTGTGCGCGCGCGTGGATGTCTGGCGCACGACTTACTACCATCCGCTCGCGGGCGGAGCGGACGCCGTGGTCGAATGGTTCAAGGGCAGCGCGATGCGTCCGTTTCTCGCCGCGCTACGCAGCGACGACGAGCGCGCCGCGTTCACCGCGCGTTATCGCGAGGCCATCGCGCACGCGTATCCGGCGCTCGATGACGGCGTCGTGCTGCTGCCGTTCCCGCGCCTCTTCATCGTCGCGACGCGAGGCTGACGCGCGCACGCGGCCACCGCGCTGGCGTACCGTCCGCCGCACAATCCACAACGTTCACGAACGTAAAACGCAGCGATCAAATAAAGGTCAACGCGCGAATCCGATCGATTCGCCCCGTAAAATAGGCCCTCTTTGCGCGTCCGGTCACGCACCGGCGCGCCCGACTTCGAGGACGCCTCCCATGCAATCGCTACTCGTGCACGTTCACCCGTCCAACTGGAGTTTCCTGTGGGACGCGCTCTCCGCCCTCGCGCTGCGGCTGTGCGCCGCCGCCGTCATTCTGTGGGCGGGCTGGTGGATTTCCCGGCGCGTCGGCAAATGGCTCTCGGGCCAAAGCGGCATCGACCCCACGCTGCGCCCCATCGTGCGCGATTGCGCGCTGTGGGGCGTGCGCCTCGTTGCCATCGTCGGCGCGCTGTCGCAACTGGGCATCCAGACCGCGAGCATCGTGGCCGTGCTGGGCGCCGCCGGTCTCGCCATCGGCCTCGCGCTGCAAGGCACGCTGCAGAACATCGCGGCGGGCATCATGTTGCTGCTGCTGCGTCCGTTCAAGGTCGGCGACTATATCGACGGCGGCGGCGGCAACGTCGCGGGCACGGTCGAGGAAGTGAATCTCTTCACGACGCGCCTCACGAAACCCGACGGCATCTGCGAATACGTGCCGAACAGCGCGCTGTGGAGCAACTCGATCCGCAATTTCAGCCGCAATCCCACGCGCCGTCTCGACCTCGAAGTCGAAGTGTCCGTGCGCGACGACGTGAACCGCGCGATCGAGGCGCTGCGCGCGCTGGCCGCCGCCGATCCGCGCGTGCTGGCCGCGCCCGCGCCGCAAGTCATGGTGACGCGTTTCGACGACAGCACCGTCGTGCTCAATATCCGCGCGTGGTCCAACATCGATACCTTCTGGGACATGCGCTGGGCGCTCTCGCGCCAGGTGCGCCAGGCGCTCGCCGACGCGCATTGCGCGCTGCCGCTGCGCACGCGCGAACTGCATATCGTGCAGACGGGCGGCGCGCAAACAGAAGCACAAACGCAAAACGATTCCACGCAAGGCGCGACGCAACATCCCGCGCGCTAGATTCATGCGATTGCCGCGCGTGTTTCAGGACGCAATTCAGCGCGCTGGCACGCGCCGGAACAGCGTCGGATAATCGATCACGAGTCCGTCGTCATCGATACGCAGTTCCGCCGTGAAATGGCGAAAAATGCCTTCATAGCGATAGATTCGATCGGGCTCGATGCACGTGTAGGCCTGCGCGACGCGCGTGGCTTCGAGTTCTGGCGCGGCGATATAGGCAACGTCGATCGGACGCCGTTCGCCGCGCGCCAGACCGAGGCGGCGAATCGGCAAGGTGTTCGTGAATGGCGTCGCCGCGATGTCGATGTCGATGCAGCCTTCGATGGCGTCGAGCGCGCGGCCCGCGCCGTCGCGCCAGTGGCCGAGACCGTCGCCGTGCATCGCGAACGACGCGCCGCCCATCACGCGAAAGGCCGCGTAGGTCACGCGCCATTGCGCGTCGCAATGCACCGTGTAGCAGAGGCCGTAAGCCTTGCCGTAACGCTGCCCGACCACCACGCTTTCCACGCGGATCGCGCCGCCGCTCGCATCGAACGCCAGGTGCTCGATGCCTTCGCCTTCCTCCGAAGCCCAACGCACTTCACGCATCGCTCGTCTCCCGCCGCGCCGGGATGCGCGGCTGCGGCTATCGTAGCGCAGGCGCGGCGCCGCAAATAGCGACTATCAACGCGCGCGCATGCGCAACGGCCGCGGCATCGCCTATGCTCGCGATGCGCACCGGCCGACGCGGCGCTGGCGCCGTTCGCGCGTTGCTGACCGCATTACTGACTGCGCCGCGTTCCGCCTCGTTCCCTGTCGCCTCCACGCCTTGCCGCACGACCGCCATGCTGACTTCCGCGCCCGCTCCCGCTCACCCGGATGCCGCTTCCGCCCGGCTTGCCGCGCCTTTGCATACGCTTTTGCGCAGCCTGGGCCAGATCGTGTTGCAGCGCCACGCGGGCACCGGCGCGTGCGTGCTCGCGGCGCTCGCGCTCTGCGACGCGCGGCTCGTCTGCGCGGCGCTGATCGGCGCAACGGCGGCCAATGTCTGCGCGCTGCTCGGCGGCGCGCCGCTCGTCGAGATCGACGATGGTCTCGCGGGTTTCAACGGCGCGCTCGCCGCGCTCGCGGCCTTCACGTTCGCCAACGATCCCGCAACCGCGGTCGCCCTGGCGCTGCTCGCGGCCTGCGCGAGCGCCTGGCTGGGCGCGCCGCTCGCGCGTCGGCTCGGCGACGTGGGACTCGCGGTGTATTCGTCGCCGTGTCTGATTGCGACGTGGGTCTGGATGGCGTTGCGCACGGCGGCCCCGCCCAACATAAGCGGAATCAGCGACGCAAAAACCGCCCCCGCACCACAAGCCGTCGACCTCGCCGCCCACGCGCTGAGCGGCACATTCAGCGGCCTCGCGCAAACCGCCTTCGCGACCGGCGCGCTGCCGGGCCTCGTGCTGCTCGCGGGCATCGCGCTTTCGTCGCGGCGCGCGGCGGCGTTTGCGCTCGGCGGCGCGGCGCTCGCGAGCGGCATCGAATGGCTCGCGGGCGTGCCCGGCGCGAACTTCGACGCGGGCCTCTGCGGTTTCAACGGCGCGCTCGCGGCGCTCGCCGCCGGCACGCTCGGCGCACGCGCCGCAATCTGTGCGACGATGCTCGCGGCGGCGCTGCATCTCGTCGCGACCTGCCTCGGTTTGCCCGCGATGACCGCGCCGTTCGCGCTCGCGGGCTGGGCCGTGCATGGCGCGTGGCGGCTGTGCGGATTCACGCGCGCCGAGCCCGTCTCGCCTGCCGCCATCCGGCTCAACGACCGCCTCAACGACCGGCCTTACGACCGCTAGAGAACACGCCATGTCCTTCGCCCATCGCCCCACCGGCATTCGCGCCGACACCGCACCGCCTTCCGACGCCGAACGCCGGCTGCGCATCGACCTCGCCGCCGCCTACCGCCTGATCGCGCTGTACGGCTGGGACGATCTGATCTACACGCACGTCTCCGCCGCCATTCCCGATCAGCCCGGCCGCTTTCTGATCAATCCGTTCGGCCTCGCGTTCGACGAAGTGTGCGCGTCGAATCTCGTGAAGATCGACACCGAAGGACACATCGTCGGCGAGAGCGCGTATCGCGTGAACGCGACCGGCTTCGCGCTGCACGCCGCCGTGCATCTCGCGCGCCCCGACGCCGTCTGCGTGATGCATCTGCACAATACGGCGGGCATTGCGGTGTCGCTGCAACGCGACGGCCTGCTGCCCGCTTCGCAACACGCGCTGCGTTTCCACGAGCGCCTCGCGTGGCACGACTACGAAGGCCTCGCGTTCACGCCCGCCGAAGGCGCGCGCCTCACGGCGAATCTCGGTGCGAAGTTCGCGATGCTGTTGCGCAATCACGGCACGCTCACCACGGGCCGCACAGTCGCCGAAGCCTTCGTGCTGATGGCCACGCTCATCAAGGCCTGCGAAATTCAATTGCAGGCCCAGGCGGGCGGTGTGCCGCTCGTCGTGCCGCCGCCGGACGTCTGCGCGCGCACGGCGCTGCAACTCGACGACGGCGGCGCGATCGAAGGCGAACTCGAATGGCCCGCGCTGCTGCGCAAGCTCGATCGTCTCGATACTTCGTACCGCGATTGATCCGCATCGACAGCCAACGCTCAACAACACCCGAAGACACCCAACCAGGAGCCTCATCATGCCGACATTCCACATCGAAATGTTCGAAGGACGCAGCGTCGAACAGAAACGCGAACTCGCCGCCGCGCTGACCGAGACCACCTGCAAGGTGCTTGGCGTGGACGCCTCGTCCGTCGACATCATCTTTCACGACGTGAAGCCCGAAAACTGGGCGACGGCGGGCAAACTCTGGAGCGATCCGCGTTGAGCGCGCCGCGCACCTGGGCGAATTGACGCACAACGCGCGACGCCACTTGAACGCGATCCAAATTGACGCAAATTGACGCAGCGCGCGCACCTTGCGCCACATCAAAGCACAGCGAATCCTCTCGCTAAATTGATCCTTATCAACGCGTTAGCGCACGCTCTTTTCTCTTGACGATTGACTGCTGCGACATGCTGGCGCATGTCGCAGCGCAGCACGACGCGCGGGCTTCCCCTACGCTTACGTCCATTCGCACGCGGCAACGCATGCGTCACGCAAGCAAATACAGCCACGCAAGGCACGCATATGCAATCGTCCATCCCCGCTCTATCCGCATTCGATCTCGCCCGGCTACAGTTCGCCTTCACTGTCTCTTTTCACATCGTCTTTCCCGCGCTTTCCATCGGTCTCGCGAGCTTCATCGCGGTGCTCGAAGCGTGCTGGCTCAAGACGCGCAAACCGTTCTACAAAGACCTCTGCCTGTTCTGGTCGAAGATCTTCGCCGTGGCCTTCGGCATGGGCGTCGTCTCGGGCGTCGTGATGAGCTACGAGTTCGGCACCAACTGGGCCGGCTTCTCGTCGTTCGCCGGTCCGATCACCGGTCCGCTGCTCATGTACGAAGTCATGACGGCGTTCTTCCTCGAAGCCGGTTTCCTCGGCATCATGCTGTTCGGCTGGAACCGCGTGAGCGCGCGCGCCCACTTCGGCGCGACGCTGATGGTCGCTATCGGCACGCTCATTTCGACGTTCTGGATTCTCGCCTCGAATAGCTGGATGCAGACGCCGCAAGGCTTCAAGATCGTCGACGGCCACGTGGTGCCGACCGACTGGCTCAAGATCATCTTCAATCCGTCGTTCCCCTACCGACTCGCGCACATGGCGATCGCCGCGTTCATCGTGGCCGCGCTGGTGGTGGCCGCGACGGGCGCGTGGCATCTGCTCAAGGGCCGCCGCGACCCCGCCGTGAAGAAGATGTTCTCGATGGCGCTCGGCCTGCTGCTCGTGCTCGCGCCGGTGCAGGCTTTCGTCGGCGATGCGCACGGTCTGAATACGCGCGAATATCAACCCGCGAAGATCGCCGCGATCGAAGGGCTGTGGGACACCGAGCAAGGCGGCACCTCGCTCAACGTGTTCGGCATTCCCGACATGCAGGCGGAAACCACGCGCTACGCCGTGAAGATTCCGCACCTCGGCAGCCTGATCCTCACGCATAGCTGGGACGGCGAAATCAAGGGTCTCAAGTCGTTTCCGCCCGATCAGCGTCCGAACTCGACGCTCATCTTCTGGACCTTCCGCGTGATGGTCGGCCTCGGCATCCTGATGATCGTGCTGGCCGTCGCGGGCTGGTGGCTGCGCAAGCGCGGCACGCTGTACGAATCGCGCCTGTTCCAGCGCTGCGTGCTGGCGATGGGGCCGACCGGCTTCATCACGCTGCTCGCGGGCTGGATCACCACCGAAGCGGGCCGCCAGCCGTGGGTCGTCTACGGCGTGATGCGCACCTCGCAGGCCGTCTCGCCGCTCACCGCGCAGCAAGTGGGCATTTCGCTGATGGCGTTCATCGCGGTGTATTTCCTCGTGTTCGGCACCGGCATCTACTACCTGCTCAAGCTGATGCGCAAGGGTCCGGCGCTGCCTGGCGCCGATGACACGCACGGCACGCCGACGCCGGGCCACGCGAACGAAGCGCATCCCGCGCTCGCCGCAAACCAGACCGCGCGCCGCCCGATGTCCGCCGCCGATCAGCTGATCGACGCCTGACACCCGACACGCACTTTCATCCGCATCGCACAAACGCACAAACGCAACGAGGCAAGCCACTCATGGATGTCACCGTCATCTGGGCCGCGATCATCGCGCTCGGCCTTCTGCTCTATGTCGTGCTCGACGGCTTCGATCTGGGCATCGGCATCGTGTTTCCGTTCTTCCCCGATGAAGAAGAACGCGATCTGATGATGAACACCGTCGCGCCCGTCTGGGACGGCAACGAAACCTGGCTCGTGCTGGGCGGCGCCGGTCTGTTCGCCGTGTTCCCGATCGTCTATTCGACCGTGCTTTCGGCGCTCTATCTGCCGCTCGTTTTCATGCTCGCGTGCCTGATTTTCCGCGGCGTTTCGTTCGAGATCCGCGCCAAGGCGAACCGCACGAAGCATCTGTGGGACCTCGCCTTCATCGGCGGTTCGACGGGCGCGGCGTTCTTCCAGGGCATCGCGCTGGGCGCGTTCCTGCAAGGCATTCCGATGGCGAACGGCCAGTTCGCCGGCGATGCCTTCGGCTGGCTCACGCCGTTCACGCTGCTCTCGGGCTTCGGCCTCGTGGCGACCTATGCGCTGCTCGGCAGCTGCTGGCTCGTCGCCAAGACCGAAGGCGATCTGCAACGCCGCCTGCACAAGCTGGTCTGGCCGCTCACCGTGATGCTGCTCGGCTTCATCGGGCTCGTGAGTCTCTGGACGCCGATGCAGGACCCGACCATCGCCCACCGCTGGTTCCATTCGGGCCTGTTCTGGCGTCTCGCGCCGGTGCCGCTGCTGGTCGTGGCGTGCGCCGTGTGGATGCGCTGGGCCGTGCAGTCGCGCCATCACAAGACGCCGTTCGTCGCCGCGCTCGCGCTCGTGCTGCTCGGCTACGTGGGTCTGCTCGTGAGCCTGTGGCCGTTTGCGATTCCGCAGCAACTCACGCTCTGGCAAGCCGCCGCGCCGCGCGAAAGCCAGACCTTCACGCTGATCGGCGCATCGTTCATCCTGCCCATCATCCTCGCCTATACGGCGCTGGGTTACTGGGTCTTCCGAGGCAAGCTCCGCCATGGCGACACCCATCACTACCACTGAAAACGCGCTTCAATCCACGCCCCGATCCGCAGCCGGCGCGCGCGCGAGCAAGCTGCCGGGCTGGATCTGGTTCGTCCTGCTCTGGTGCGGCGGCGTGGGCGCGGCGGTCTCGCTCGGATTCGTCTTCAAGGTGTTCATGAATCTCACGCTGTTCGCCGTGAAATAACGCGCCAGCCCGTGCTGCCCCGCGGCGCGTTAGACTGTAGGCCATCTGTCAACTCTTACGACAAGACTCATGCAACAGATGACCTTCATGGAATGCGTCAAGCGCGCCTGGGGCAGCGCGCGCGAAGCCGTCACGCAGATGCCGGGGCTCGTGATCGGCACCTTCCTGATCTACGCGGTGCTCGGCTGGCTGGCGATGGCCGGACGGCCGGTGCCGGGCGAAGGCGACGATCCCTCGACGGGCCTGATTCTGGCGGCCAATATCGCCACGATCCTCAACGCGCTCGTCTATCTCTGGTTCACGCTCAAGATTTTCCGCTTCGTGCTGCTCGGCGAGCAGGCCACGCCCATCATGCCGGGCGGCGCGATGCCGCTGCTGCGCATGCTCGGCTACGGCCTCGTGCTGGTGATCGGCGGTGCGCTCGCCATGGCGCTGTTCTGGCTGGTGCTGCGTCCGCATCACGCAGGCGGCACGCTGTTTCTCTCGCTGGTGGTCGTCACGCTCTGGATGTGCGTGGCGGTGCGCCTGTGCCTGCTTTCTCCCGCGCTCGCCATTGGCGGACGTCTTGCATTCGGCGCAGCCTGGCGCGATAGCCGCGGCCACTTCTGGAGCCTCGCGGGCGTCGCGTTCATGGCGGCGTTGCCGGTGCTCGTCTGCGGCACGATCGTGATGGTCGGCCTCGTGTTCGCGGGCATCACGCCCGAGCGCGTGCAGACGCCCGCCGGGCTCGCCGTGCTGGCGCTCGGCCAGAGCGCCGCGAATATCGCCTTCGTGCTGGTGACGACCACGGCGCTCGCGTGGCTGCATCGACGCTATGCGAAGGAACTCGATCCGCGCCAGTCGCCAGGGAATTTCTGATTTTCGCGGACTGATTCGCCGCATCGGCATCGCGGGGCGCGCGCCGCCCCCGCGATAACCGCGAATCTCTTGTTGCCGCTCTTCCATATTTCGAATATATTGGAAATATGGAAGAAAAAGACATCGTGCGCGCCCTGGCCGCGCTCGCTCACGATCTGCGTCTGCGCGTGTTCCGGATGCTGGTCGTCACCGGCCCGGAAGGCCTCACGCCCGGCGCCATCGCGGCTCAACTCGACGTGCCCAATGCGACGCTCTCCTTTCACCTGAAGGAGTTGATGAACGCAGGGTTGGTCACGCAGGAGCGCGACGGGCGCACCTTGATCTATCGGGCGGCCTACGAACAGATGAACGCGGTCCTCGGCTTCCTGACCGAGAACTGCTGCCAGGGCCAGCCCTGCCTGAGCCCCGGCGCCGATTCGTGCCGATGCTGAACGAAACCGCGCGCCATCCGTGCCGCGCTAACGCCTTGTCCGCCCCCTCTCCATGAACACCCCCAACCTCGCCACTGCACGTCATGGCACACAGAAACCGGTCATCAGCTTCTTCGAGCGCTACCTGAGCGTCTGGGTGGCGTTGTGCATCGTCGCGGGCATTGGGCTCGGGCAGATGCTATCCGGCGTCTTTCAGGCGATCGGCCGCATGCAATACGCCCAGGTCAATCTGCCGGTCGGCGTGCTGATCTGGGTGATGATCGTGCCGATGCTGGTGAAGGTCGATTTCGGCTCGCTGCACGAGGTGCGGCAGCACATCAAGGGGATTGGCGTCACGCTCGTGGTCAACTGGCTCGTCAAGCCGTTCACGATGGCGTTGCTCGCGTGGCTCTTCATCAAGCACCTGTTCGCGCCGATGCTGCCCGCCGCGCAACTCGACAGCTATGTGGCCGGCCTGATCCTGCTGGCCGCCGCGCCCTGCACGGCCATGGTGTTCGTCTGGAGTCGCCTGACCGGCGGCGATCCGCTCTTCACGCTTTCGCAGGTCGCGCTCAACGACAGCATCATGGTGGTTGCCTTCGCGCCGCTCGTTGCGCTGCTGCTCGGCATTTCGGCGATCACGGTGCCGTGGGCGACGTTGCTCACCTCGGTCGCGCTCTACATCGTCATCCCCGTGATCCTCGCGCAGCTGCTGCGCAAGGTGCTGCTCTCGCGCGGCGACGCGGCGTTCGAAACCGCCATGGCGAAGATCGGCCCATGGTCGATCGCGGCGCTGCTTGCCACGCTGGTGCTGCTGTTCGCCTTCCAGGGCGAGGCGATCCTGAAGCAGCCGCTCGTGATCGTGCTGCTTGCCGTGCCGATCCTGATTCAGGTCTTTTTCAACGCGGGGCTGGCTTACTGGCTCAATCGCGCGGTCGGCGAAAAGCACAACATCGCCTGCCCGTCCGCGCTCATTGGCGCATCGAATTTTTTCGAACTGGCCGTCGCCACGGCAATCGGTCTGTTCGGTTTTCACTCCGGCGCGGCGCTCGCGACGGTCGTGGGCGTGCTGATCGAAGTGCCGGTCATGCTGCTCGTGGTGCGCATCGTGAACCGCTCGAAGAACTGGTACGAATGCGCGTGAACGTTACGGAAAACAAGGCAATGAGCGAAGTCACCATTTATCACAACCCGGACTGCGGCACCTCGCGCAACACGCTCGCGATGATCCGCAATGCAGGCATCGAACCTGTCGTCATCGAATATCTGCACAACCCGCCGTCGCGAGAGAAGCTCGTCGAATTGATCGCGCAAGCGGGCCTGAGCGTGCGCGAGGCGTTGCGCGAGAAAGGCACGCCCTACGCGGAATTGCAACTGGACAATCCGGCATTGACCGACGCCCAGTTGCTCGACGCCATGATGGCGCACCCTGTTCTTATCAACCGTCCGTTCGTGGCGACGTCGCTAGGCGTGCGCCTGTGCCGTCCGTCCGAAGTCGTGCTCGAGATCCTGCCGGGCGCGCAACATGGCGCGTTCACGAAGGAAGACGGCGAAGTCGTGATCGATACGGAGGGCAAGCGTGTCCGCTCCGGCAACTGATCTCGCGACCGCGCTGCCGCAAGTCGATGCGGCGCAGTTCCGCGTGCCCGATATCCAGCGCCTGCAGGCCACGAAGGCTTGCGCGCATGCGCCGCGTATCCTGCTGCTCTATGGCTCGCTGCGCGAGCGCTCGTTCAGCCGGCTGCTGAGCGAAGAGGCGGCGCGTCTGCTCACGGCGATGGGCGCGGAGGTGCGCACGTTCAACCCGAGCGGCTTGCCGCTCCCCGACGATGCGCCCGACACGCATCCCAAGGTCGCCGAACTGCGCGATCTGGTGCTCTGGTCGGAAGGCATGGTCTGGTGCTCGCCGGAGCGCCACGGCGCGATGACCGGCATCATGAAAGCGCAGATCGACTGGATTCCGCTTTCGGTTGGCGCGGTGCGCCCGACGCAGGGCAAAACGCTCGCGGTGATGCAGGTGAGCGGCGGCTCGCAGTCGTTCAATGCCGTGAACCAGATGCGCGTGCTCGGACGCTGGATGCGCATGCTGACCATCCCGAACCAGTCGTCGGTGGCGAAGGCGTTCATGGAATTCGATGAAGCCGGACGCATGAAGCCTTCGGCGTACTTCGATCGTGTCGTGGACGTGATGGAAGAACTGGTGAAGTTCACTCTGCTGACGCGCGATATCGGCCCGTATCTGGTCGACCGGTACAGCGAGCGCAAGGAAAGCGCGAAAGCGCTGATGAAGCGCGTGAATCAGACGCGTCTCTGACGCAGCTCTGACGCGCGAACGACCGGCGCGCGTGCCGGCCTTCCTGGCGCATCACCACACCCCCGGCACAAACCGGTACTTCACCCGCTCCAGATACGCGCGATAGCCCGGCAGTTCCGCAGCCAGCGTGCGCTCTTCGCGCACGGCGCGCCAGCCGATCGCCGCGACCATCGCCGGCACGCACGCCAATCCCCACCACGAGCCGAGCATCAGCGGCGTGCCCGCCAGCAGCAGAATCGCGAACGCGTACATCGGATGGCGCACATACGCGTACGGTCCGCTATCGCTCAGCGCATGGCCGCGCTCGCGCTGGATCTTCACGACGGGCGCCGCGTAGCGGTTCGCCGCGAACACGCCGCGCGTCGCATAGAGATCGACGAAAATCGCCACCGCGCCGCACGCACTGAGCCAGACCGGCACCTGCGACCAGCGATACCGCACGGCGTCGAGACCGATCAGGCACAGCCACGCGCACCAGCCCAGCGCGACCGACACCATGAACACGCGGTCCCATCGCTGCTGCTCGCGCTGCGCGAACGGCGCGAGCCGCTCGGCGAGCAGACCCGGATCGGTACGCGCGAGCCACAGGCCGATCCAGATACCGCACGCGGCCCATTCGAGCAGCCAGAGCCACGCGGCCGGCCACGCGAGCGTGCCCGCCGACGCAAACAGCAAGACGCCCTGCAACGCGAGCCAGATGAGCGTCTGCGTGAAAAGACGCACGATCAGCGGCTTCATGATGCCCTCCTTGCGCCGGCGCTCCCGCGAGGTTCAGCGCTTTTCGCCTCGTCCCTGCACGCGCGCGAAACTCGCCTGCATGTCGAAGCCCGACGTGTCGATGCCGAATTGCGTCGTCAGGCAATCGTCGAGTTCGCCCGCATTGGCGAGCGTGCGATGCGTCGCCTGCCCGGCGACGTCGCGCTCCGTGTAGCGGTCGTTGAAGAGAATCGCGCGACGGCCCTCGCGCGCGATGCACACGATCAGGCAGTCCGTGAAGAACGATTGCGGCGACGCCGACGTGTACCAGTTCGCCACCTCGTAATCGCACCAGAGCGCGGGCGCGTCTTCGAAGCGATACACATCGCCCCACGCGTCGCCGTCGAAGTGCTCGAGCGTCCATTCGCGCGCGCCCGTTGCGTTCTTGCCATTCGTCACGCTCGTCTCGTTCCTCGGCGTCAGGCGCGCGGGTTCGAGCGGCGTCGCCTGCTCGCCGCGTTGCGCGAACGCGAGCGGCGCGCTCAGCGACGCGCCGCCGAAGCCCACGTCGACGAGCCACGCCTCGCCTTCGGCCTGCACGCGCAGCAGCATGTGCGTGCGCGGCGAGGCGCTGTCCTTCGGCTGACCGAACAGCACGCGCGCCGCCAGCGGTTCCACCGCGAAGCCGAGTTGCATCAGCACATGGGCGAACAGCGTGTTGTGTTCGAAACAATAGCCGCCGCGCCGCGAGTCGACGAGCTTCGCGACGATATCGGGCAACGCGATCGACACGCCGCGCGCCGAAAACGGATTGAGGTTTTCGAACGGTATCGCGCACGGATGCAGACGATGCAGCGTGCGCAGCACGTCGAGCGTCTCGGCGCGCGGTCCGTCGTAGCCGATGCGGGCGAAATAACGATCGAGATCGAGCTTGAAATCCTGGTCGGACATGGAAACAGCCTGGCGTTAAAAATGAAAGGTATGAGGTCGGGGTGACGCGAGCGGCGCGCATTGCCATAGCGCATCGCTTTCGCACATTGCAGACACCCACGGCAAACGCGTTTTAAGTGCGCGAATTACGTCGATGATAAGCGACTTCTTTCGTCATACAGAATCGCCTTTTTTAACCTTTCTTTATCGCCCGAATTCACGTCGACAGGCAATCGTAAACACAGCCCTTACGCCCTGTAATCATCGTGAGAATCATTCTCATTTGTGTTGACCTTCAAGATATCGCTGAGTACGATGGCGGCGTCTTGGAGACTCTTGAAGACTCAGGAATTAAGGCGCCAACACCAGCGCATGCGCGACTCGATCCCTCGGCGAAGAATTAAATAATTAAGGAATACGATGAAACTCAACCGGACAGACGGTGCGTTCGGACGGCGTGCGCCCGCCTTGCGCGGACTCGCGCTGTGGGCGGCGTGCGCGACCTTCGCATGCGGTGCGGCGCAGGCGCAAACGAGCAGCAACCCCGACGCGCAACCCGAAGCGCCCGAGGCCGATCTCTCGATCAAGGCAGAACCGTCCACCTTCTTCACGGGCATCTGGTCGCGCGAAAATCTGCTCGGCGACATGGGCGGGCTGCGTCCGTGGCTCGGCAAATACGGCGTCACATTCGACCTGACCGAAACCAGCGAATATCTCGCGAACGTGCGCGGCGGTCTCAATCGCGGCGGCACCTATGACGGTCTCACCACCGCCACCTTGCAGCTCGATACGAGCAAGGCGCTCGGCATTCCGGGCGGCCTGTTCAACATCAGCGCATTGCAGATTCACGGCTCGAACCTGAGCGCGAACTATCTCGGCACGCTGAACACGGCGAGCGGGATCGAGGCGCAGGACACCACGCGTCTGTGGGAGATGTGGTATCAGCAGTCCTTCCTCGACAGGAAGCTCGACATCAAGGTCGGTCAGCAGAGTATCGATCAGGAATTCATCACGAGCCAGTACGCGGCGCTGTTCGTCAACACGATGTTCGGCTGGCCCGCGCTGCCTTCGTACGACATGCCCTCGGGCGGTCCCGCGTATCCGCTCGCCGGTCTCGGCGTGCGCGTGCGCGGCCAGATCACGCCGTCGCTCACGGGTTTGATCGGCGTATTCGACGGCGATCCGCTCGGCAACAACCCGAACAATCTGAGCGGCACGAATTTCAATCTGCACAACGGCGCGCTGGTGATCGGCGAATTGCAGTACTCGATCAATCAGCCGTCCGAAGGCGAACTCGTGAGCGCCGACAGTCAAGGATTGCCCGGCACCTACAAGATCGGCTTCTGGTACAACAGCAACGCGTTCGCCGACCAGCATTACGACAACTCCGGCCTCTCGCTCAACAACCCGGCGAGCACCGGCATCGCCGCCGAGCATCGCGGCAACTACAGCATCTACGCCGTCGCCGACCAGATGGTGTGGCGTCCCGATCCCGACGAACCGCGCAGCATCGGCGTGTTCGCGCGCGTGATGGGCGCGCCGGGCGACCGCAACCTCGTCGACTTCTCGGCCAACGCGGGCGTCGTGATGAAAGCGCCGTTCAAGGGCCGCGACAACGACAGCGTCGGTCTCGCCGTCACGTACATCAAGGTTAGCAACGCGGTGCACGATCTCGACATGGACTACCGCACGTTCAACACGGGACCGTACGGCGTGCGCACGCAGGAAACCACGCTCGAAGCGACCTATCAATACGAAGTCACACCGTGGTGGCAGATTCAGGCCGACGCGCAATACACGTTCAACGCGGGCGCGGGCCAGAACCCGAACGACGCGACCCAGCCGCTGCGCAACACCTTCGTGCTCGGCGTGCGCACCACCATCACGTTCTGATCCACGCCATTCGCACCATGTCTAACCCCAAGCCCTCACGCCACCCCGCCGCGCACGCCCGTGCGTGCGCGTGCTCGCGCGAGGCACGGAGAAATACACAATGAATCACGCCACGCGCAAGCTCCTGCTGTGCTCGGCTCACGCCACCCGCGCGGCGCTCGCGCTCGCCGCCACCGCGTTGCTCGGCGCGCCCCTCGTTCATGCGGGCGAGCCCGGCATGCTGGAGATCGTCAAGCACCAGACCACGCTCATCAACACCGTGCCCGATAACGGCGACCAGAATCCGTATGCGATCTTCGTCGCGCCGGTGAGCGCCGGCACCGTCAAACAGGGCGACGTGCTGATCGACAACTTCAACAACGCGTCGAACATGCAGGGCACGGGATCGACCATCGTCGACTATCACCCGGACACGAAGCAGATGACGCTGTTCGCCACCATTCCGCGCGACCTCAAGGAATGTCCCGGCGGCGTGGGCCTTTCGACCGCGATGACGATGCTGAAGTCGGGCTGGGTGATCGTCGGCAGCACGCCGAGCAACGACGGCACGACCAACACCAAGGGCGCGGGCTGCCTGATCGTGCTCGACAGCAACGGCAAGATCGCGAAGGCCATCAGCAGCCCGAACATCAACGACCCGTGGGGCAACATGGCCGTGATCGACAACGGCGATCGCGCCACGCTGTTCGTGAGCAACGCGGGCTTCGGCGTGGGCGGCACGGACCTCGGCCCGGACGGCGAGCCGCCGGTCTTCAAGCAGGCCACCGTGCTGCGCATGGAACTCGACATCCCGAACGGCCAGCCGCCCACGGTCAAGAGCGAAACGGTGATTGCGAGCGGCTTCGGCGCGCGCGCCGACCGCGGCGTGTTCCTCGTCGGTCCGACCGGCCTTGCGCTGTCCGCGGACAACAAGCTGCTCTATGTGTCCGACGCGATCGGCAACCGCATCAACGTGATCGAAGACCCGACCACGCGCGACACGAGCGCGGGCGTGGGCCGTCAACTGACTGCGGACGGCCTGCTGCACCGCCCGCTCGCGATGATCACCACGCCGCAGGGCCACCTGCTCGTGACCAACGCGCTCAACGGCCAGGTCGTCGAGATCGACCCGGTCGCGGCGAAGCAACTCTACGCACGCTGGATCGACACCGACAAGGCACAGACGCCCCCGGGCAACGGCGACCTGTTCGGCATTGCGATGACACCGGCGGGCGACGGCTTCTACTACGTGGAAGACGACGTGAACACTCTCGTGCTGGCGAAATAATCATGTCCTCCGACGACAACCCCAACCGCCCGCAGCGTCCCGCGCGGCGCGGCTTTCTCAAGGCCGGCGGCGCGGCCGTGGCCGCTGGCGCGTCGCTTGGCGCAAGCGGCCTGACGCAGGCCGCCGAAGCGAAGCATCGCGCGCCGCCGGCCGTCGATCCGATGAGCGCGGTCGAGCCGTTTTACGCCGCGCATCAAGGCGGCATCGTCACGCCGCAGCAGGCGCATACCTATGTGGCGGCCTTCGATCTCGCGACCACTTCGCGCGACGACGTGATCGCGCTGCTGCGCCAGTGGACCGACATGGCCGCGCGCATGACGCAAGGCCAGTCGGCGGCCTCGCTCGACAACGGCAAGGACGATGCGCCCGCACCCGATTCCGGCGACGTGCTCGGCCTCGGCCCGGCCGCGCTCACGGTGACGTTCGGCTTCGGTCCCGGCCTCTTCATGTCGGAAGGCAAGGACCGTTACGGCCTCGCGCATCTGCGCCCCGCCGCGCTCGTCGATCTGCCGCGCTTCAACGGCGATCAGCTGGTGGCCGAGAAAACCGGCGGCGACCTCTACGTGCAGGCCTGCGCGAACGACGCGCAAGTGGCCTTCCACGCGGTGCGCCAGCTCGCGCGCCAGGGTTACGGCAAGCTGCACATGCGCTGGGGCCAGGCGGGCTTTCTGTCCGGTCCGCGCAATCAGACGCCGCGCAATCTGATGGGCTTCAAGGACGGCACCAACAATCCGCCGACCTCGGACCCGAAGGCGATGAACGAGTTCGTCTGGGCCACCGCCGCCGACGCGCCGTGGATGCAAGGCGGCACCTACACGGTCGTGCGCCGCATCCGCATCACGATCGAGCACTGGGACCAGATGGAACTCGGCTTCCAGGAGCAGGTGTTCGGCCGTCACAAGTACAGCGGCGCGCCCATCGGCCAGGCGAAGGAATTCGACACGGTCGATCTCACGGCGAACGACAAGGACGGCAATCCGCTGATTCCGGAAAACTCGCACGTGCGCCTTTCGAATCGCGCGTCGAACAACGGTGCGCAGATCCTGCGCCGCTCGTACTCGTACAACGACGGCACGAACTTCTATATCGAGCGCTGGCCGCCGTGGCGTCAGGAAACCGAATATGACGCGGGCCTCATCTTCATCGCGCACCAGGCCGACCCGCGCACGGGCTTCATTCCGATCAACGAGAAGCTCGCGAAGTTCGACATGATGAACCAGTTCACCACGCACGTCGGCAGCGCCGTGTTCGCATGCCCGCCGGGCGCGAAACCCGGCTCGTACATCGGCGCGCAACTGTTCGAGGCATGACGCAATCCGGCGGGCGCATCGACGCGCGCCGGACCGCGGCACGGCATCAAGCAGCACGCCACAAGGCAGCATCACGGATTCATTCGACAACAAGCAACAACGACAGACGACCAACATGAAGACGATCCTTTCCGGTGCGCCGCTGCGCGCCGCCACCCTCGCACTCGCCGTGGCGGGGATGTTGCCGCTGGGCGCGCACGCCGCCTCGATCACGCTCTACAACGCCCAGCACGAGCAGGTCGTGAACCAGCTCGCGAAGGACTTCGAGCAGCAGACCGGCATCGACGTGAAGATCCGCAGCGGCGAAGGTCCGGCGCTGGCCGCGCAACTCGTGGCCGAAGGCGACAGGACGCCCGCCGACGTCTACTTCACCGAGAACTCGCCAGAACTGATGCTGCTGGAAGAGAAAGGCCTGCTCGCGCCGGTGCAGCCGTCGACGCTCGCCGAAGTGCCCGCGCACTACAACTCGCCGGCCGGACAGTGGGTCGGCGTGACCGCGCGCGAAAACGTGCTGACGTACAACACGGCGAAGCTGCCGGCCGCGCAACTGCCGCAATCGATCTTCGATCTCGCGAAGCCCGAGTGGAAGGGCAAGGTCGGCATCGCGCCGAGCGACGCCGACTTCCTGCCGCTCGTCGACGCCGTGCTCGCCGCCAAAGGCGAAGCGGCCACGCTCGAATGGCTCAAGGGCCTGAAAGCCAACGCGCAGATTTTCGACGACGACGAAGGCGTGGTCGCGGCGGTCAATCGCGGCGCGGTCGCGACCGGCATCATCAACAACTACTACTGGGACCGTCTGCACGCGGAACTCGGCGACAAGAAAACGCGCAGCGCCGTCGCGCATTTCGCCAACGGCGATGTGGGCGCGCTCGTGAACGTCTCCGGCGCCGCCGCGATGAAGTCGGCGCACAACCCGGACGGCGCGCAGAAGTTTCTCGCCTACCTCGTGAGCGAGCGCGCGCAGAAGCTGATGGCGCAAGGCCACATCAGCTTCGAATATCCGCTGCGTCCGGGCGTGCAGGGCGATCCGATCAACAAACCGTTCGATCAGTTGCATCCGCCCGCGCTGACGATCCAGCAACTCGGCGACGACAGCCAGGCGGGCCGTCTGCTGCGTCAGGCGGGCCTGCTGTAATTCGTAAGGATGGCGAAGCGATCGTGAGTGAAGCCCTTACCTCGGCGCGCGCGATGCCGGATCAGGCCGATGCCGATCTCGACCGGACCAGCATCGCGGCGCGGGCCGTCACGCGCCGCCGCGCGCCGCGCGCGCTGTTTCTCGCCGCCGCGCTCGGGCCGATGCTGGTCCTGCTGCCGCTCGCGCTGACGTTCTGGCGCGCGCTGTCGTTCGGTTTCGCCGACGCGGCCGAGCTGATCTTCCGTCCGCTCGTCGGCGAACTGCTCGTCAACACGCTCAGCATCACCGCCAGCGCGACGCTGGCGTCGGCCGTGCTCGGCACCGCCGTCGCGTGGTTCGTCGAGCGCACCGATCTGCCGGGACGGCGCGCGTTCGCGCTGCTCGCCGCCGCGCCGCTCGCCATGCCCGCGTTCATCACGAGCTATGCGTGGGTGTCGTTGAGCCTCGATTTGCAGGACTTTCTCGGCGCGTTCATCGTCATCACGACCGCGTATTTTCCGCTCGTCTATCTGCCGGTGGCGGCGGCGCTGCGCGGGCTCGATCCCGCGCTCGAAGAATGCGCGCGCGCACTCGGCTGCAACCGCTGGGCGATTTTCGTGCGCGTGGTGCTGCCGCAATTGCGCCCTGCCCTGCTCGGCTCGATGCTGCTGGTCGCGCTCGGCGTGCTGTCCGAATTCGGCGCGTTCACGCTGCTGCGCTTTCGCACGTTCACGACCGAGATCTACGCCGAATATCGCACCAGCTTCGACGGCGGCGGCGCCTCGCTGCTCGCCTGCGTGCTGATCCTGCTGTGCCTCGTGTGTCTCGTGTTCGAATTCCGCGTGCGGGGCCGCGCGCGTTACGAACGCGTCGATCGCGGCGCGCGGCGCGCGGCCGGCCGTCTCGCGCTGGGCCGCTGGCGCTGGCCGGTCGCGCTCGCGTTCGTCGCGCTCAACGTGGGCACGCTCGGCGTGCCGCTGGCGATGATCGGCTACTGGCTGACCCAGCCGGGCGCCGCCGCGATCACGCCCGCCGACGTCTCGACCGAATTGCTGCTCTCCACCACGCTCGCCTCGCTGCGGCTCGGCCTGCTGGCCGCCGTCTTCACGACGCTGCTCGCGCTGCCGCTCGCGTATCTGCTCGCGCGCTATCCGGGCCGCGCGGCGACGTTTCTCGAACGCACGGCGTTCATCGCGCAAGGCGTGCCGGGACTCGTCATCGCGCTGGCGATCGTGTCGCTCGCGGTGCGCGCGCTCGAACCGCTCTATCAGAGCACCACGCTGCTGATCGTGGTCTACGCGATCCTGTTTCTGCCGCTCGCGCTCGTGAGCGTGCGCGCGGCGCTGTTGCAGGCGCAGCAGCGTCTCGAAGAGACGGCGCGCGCGCTCGGCCTCGGCTGGTTCGCGACGCTGCGGCGCGTGGTGCTGCCGCTCGCGGGACCGGGTCTGGGCGCGGCGGCGTCGATGGTCTTCATCTCGGTCGTCACCGAACTGAACGCCACGCTGCTGCTCGCGCCCATCGGCACGCACACGCTCGCCACCCAGGTCTGGTCCAATACCTCGACGCTCGCGTTCGCCGCCGCCGCGCCCTACGCGGCGCTGCTCACGGCGCTCGCGCTCGCGGCCTCGGGCCTGCTGTTCGCCTTCGCGGGCAAGTCGGCGCTCGCCGCGCAGGCCGGCCCGCCCTCTTCATCCGATTCCTCGCGCCCATGAGCACACTTCGCATTGCCGGCGTTTCCAAGGCCTTCGACGGCCATCCCGTGCTGCACGACGTGCATCTCACGGTGCAGTCCGGCTCGCTGCTCGCGCTGCTCGGCCCCTCGGGCAGCGGCAAGACCACGCTGCTGCGCCTGCTGTGCGGCTTCGAGCGCGCCGACGCGGGCAGCATCGAGATCGGCGGACGGCGCGTGGCGGACGACACGCTGCATCTGCCCGCCGAACAGCGTCGGATTGGCTACGTGCCCCAGGAAGGCGCGCTGTTTCCGCATCTCTCGGTCGCGGACAACATCGTGTTCGGCCTGCCGCGCGCGCAGCGGCGCACGCGCCATCGCGTGTCGGAGCTGCTCGAACTCGTCGGGCTTCCCGAGTCCTGCGCCCATCGCGCGCCGCAGCAGTTATCGGGCGGACAGCAGCAGCGCGTGGCGCTGGCTCGCGCACTCGCGCCCGCGCCCGGTCTCGTGATGCTCGACGAACCGTTTTCGTCGCTCGATTCGGCGTTGCGCGTGGAAACCCGCGCCGCCGTGGCACGCGCACTCGCGGCGGCGGGCGCGACGGCCGTGCTGGTCACGCACGATCAGGCGGAAGCGCTTTCGCTCGGTCATGAGGTTGCGGTGCTGTTGAATGGGCGGCTCGTGCAGACGGCCGCGCCGCAGACGCTGTACCGCCGGCCTGTCACGCGCGAACTCGCGGCCTTCGTCGGCGAAGCGGTGTTGCTGCCGGGGCGCGTCAGCGCGGGATTCGCGCATTGCGCGCTCGGCGCGTTGCCGCTCGCGCAGGACACGCCGGCCACGCCCGGCAATGTCGACGTCGACGTGATGCTGCGCCCCGAACAGATCGACGTCCTGCCGCACGATGCGATGCGCCCCGGCGCGCTCGACGCGCGCGTGCGCGACGTCACGTTCCAGGGCCAGGACGCCGCGCTCACGCTGGAATTGCAGCTCGATCCGGCTCAAGCGCCCACGCCGATCCGCGCGCGCGTGCCGGGCTTTCGCACGCCGCAGCCGGGCGAGCGCGTGCGCGTGGCGGTGGGCGGCGAAGTCAGCGTCTATCCGCGCTGACGACGCACCGAGAGATCCTGAACCATCTGCTCAACGAAGTAATCGCAGGTCGGCCGGTTCGACTTCACGCTGCGCGCCACGACGATGTCGAGCGGCTCGATCGTCGGCAGCCCCTGCGCCTCGCCCAGCACCGCGAAGCGCGCAGGCACGCTGCAACGCGTGAGCGCCACCACGGCGATGCCCGCCTCCACCGTCGCCATCAATCCCGTGAGGCTCGCGCTGCTGAACGCGGCGCGATAGCGGATGCGCGCCGCGTCGAGCGCCGCCACCGTATGCGCGCGCGCGACGCTGCCGTGCTCGTAGAGCCCCACCGGCAGCGGCGACATCGCAAGCGGCGCCGGATCGTCGGGCGAACCGACCCACACCATGTCCTCGCTACGCACGAATTCGCCGCGAATCTGCTTGTCGCGCGTCACGAAGGCCACGTCGATCTTGTTGTCCGCCAGCATCGGCCCGAGCGCCACGCTCTGCGCGCAGACGATCTCGATCTCCACATGCGGGTACAGCGTCGAAAAGCGCCTTAACACCGGCGACAGCAGCGCCGCCATGTAATCGTCGGGCGCGCCGAGCACCACGCGCCCCGTCACCTCGGGCCGCACCAACGCCGACCACGCCTCCTCCTGCAGATCGAGCGCGCGCCGCGCATATTCGAGCAGCGTGTTGCCGGGCCGCGTGAGCGCCAGATTGCGCGTGTCGCGCGTGAACAGCGTGGTGCCGAGCATCAGTTCCAGCCGCTTGATCTGCATGCTCACGGCCGCCTGCGAACGATGCACCGACACGGCGGCCTTCGTGAAACTGCCCGCGTCCGCGACGGCCACGAAGCTGCGCAAGAGATCGAGATCGAACTCGGGGTTCATGATTCATCAGCCAGATTGATGGAATTGTTCAATTTAATTCGTTTGCCGATACCCTGCAACTCGCGAATACTGAAACGGTTTTCAACCTGCTTTCGCTTTCAAGCGTTTTCTGCCGATGTCGTCCGCGCAAACCGATCTTCACAACAGCCGCCAGGGCGTCGCCATGCTCGCGGGCGGCGGCCTGCTGATGGGCACCATCGGCGTGTTCGTCGAAGAGGCGCATCTCGGCGCGCTCACGCTGGTGTTCTTCCGCTGCCTGTTCGGCATGCTCGCGCTCGCCGCGTACTGCGCGTGCAAAGGCTGGCTCGCGCCGCGCCAACTGGCACGCCAATTCACGCGCCGCACCTTCGCGCTCGCGTTCATCTCGGGCGTGCTGATGGTGACGCAGTGGGTCGGCTTTTTCGATTCGATCCATCGCACCAGCATCGCGGTCGCGACGGTCGTGTTCCATGTGCAGCCGTTCTGGGTCGTGCTGATCGGCGCGGCGATCTTTCACGAGCGCCTCGGCGCAGACCGGCTCGGCTGGATCGCGATTGCGTTCGTGGGACTCGTGCTCGCCTCGGGCGTGCTCGCGGAAAGCCAGGTGGCCGATCATCCGCGCTATCTGATTGGTCTGGCCGAAGCGCTCGGCGGATCGGTGCTCTATGCGAGCGTCACGCTGATCGCGAAGAGTCTGCGCGAACTGCGTCCGCATCTGTTCACGCTGACGCAATGCGCGGTGGGCGCGCTGTGTCTGCCGCTGATCGCGCCGTTCGTCGCGCCGCTCGAACTCACGCACATTTCGGCGCCGCAATGGGGCTGGCTCGTGGGCATGGGCGTGCTGCACACGGGGCTGTCGTACGTGCTGATTTACGGCGCGCTGCCGAAGCTCACGACGCCCGTGATCGCCGTACTGCTGTTCGTGTATCCGCTCACGGCCATCGCCGTCGATGCGATCGTCTACGGCCGCGCGCTGAGCGTGCCGCAACTCGCGGGCATGGTGCTGATCGTCACGGCGAGCCTCGGCGTCAATCTCGGCTGGCGTCTGTTGCCGCCGAGGCTCGCGTTCAAACGGCGTTGACCCCTAAGGGCCACGCGCTCAGCCCGGCAACACTTCGCCCTTCGTTTCGGGTGCGAACGGAATGATCAGCAGGCCGACCACGAACGCGATCGCCGTGAGCGCGACCGGCACGCCGAGCGTGTGCATATGCAGCACCGCCGCGCCCAGCAGGAAGTTCACGCCCGCGCCCACGAACCGTCCGAACGACGTGCAGAACGCGAACGCCGTGGCGCGCACGCGCGTGCCGAACTGCTCGGGCAGCCACAGGCTGAACAGCGCGAAATTGCCGCCGAAAAAGCCCAGCACGAACAGAATGGCGATGAACGGCACGAGCCCGTTTTCGAGGTAATAGGCCCAGCCGAAGCTCGCCGCGATCGTCACCGCCATGCCCGCGAAGTAAATCGCCAGCGTCCATTTGCGGCCGATGCGTTCGGCCATCGGCGGCAGCGCGAGACAGCCCAGAATCGTGCCGATCGACAGAATGCCCGTGGCGATCGACGCCGTGCGAATCGCCTCGGCCTTGCTCGCGCCCGCCCGCGTGGCGAGCTGGATCACCGCCGACGGCTCATACACCGCGCCCGCCCACAAACCGATGATCGCAATCGTCAGCAGCGCGCACGCGACCACGGTGCGGCGGCGATAACCGGCGCTGAAAATCTCGCGCAGCGGATGGCCGTGATGCACCTGGCTCGCGTCCGACTTCTGCCACTTGTCCGGCTCCTCCACGCGCGTGAGCACGAGAATGGCGACCACCACCGGAATCGCGCCCGTCAGGAACATCGCGCGCCAGCCGAAATGCACGCCGACCGTGTAGTTCAGCGCCGCCGCGATAAAGAAACCCGCGTAATACCCGGTCTGAAGATAACCCGCGCCCATCTTGCGCCGGTCCTCGGGCCAGGATTCGGCCACGTAGGTGCCCGCGAGCGCCCATTCGCCGCCGATGCCCACGCCCGCGAGAAAGCGGTAGATGCCGAGCGCCCACACGCTTTGCGCGGTCGCCGACAAGCCCGTGAAGATCGCAAACATGAAGATGGTGCCCGCGAGCACGCGCGTGCGGCCGAAGCGGTCCGCCAGCGGCCCCCAGATGAACGACAGTCCCCAGCCGACGAGGAACAGCGCGAACAGGATCGAGCCCGCGAGACCGATGTTCGGCGCGGTCGCGGCATAGCCCGAATGCGGCAGCAATTCGGTGAGCGCGGGCGTGAGCACGAGCGCGTAGATGAACGAGTCCATGCCGTCGAGCGTCCAACCGGCCCAGGCGCCCCAGAAACCGGCGATCTGCGAGCGGTTCAGCGGCGTCTTGTGAGCACGCCGGGCGGGCTCGGTAATCGAATTCATGATGCTCCTCTCTCCTGTGATGCCGCGCGCCCTGAATGCTGATTGAAAGCGCGGCGCGGAACGCGAACCGGACTGTGGCCGGCTCTCTTCAAGAACTCCCTGTGAGCCCCCGATTGCTGCTTTCCCCGTCTATTCTGTATTGCGCGTTTTGCGGGTTTGCGAGGCTTTCGCCCTTATCGTTTTATATATAATATTTGATCTCATGAGCGACGCAACGAATGGTTTTCCCCTGGATGGCAGCGCGACGGAGGGGGCGGCAAACGGATTGCCGACGCTCGCGGCGCCTCGCACCAGCACTTCGCGCATGATCGCGGACGCCCTGCGCACCGCCATCGTCGAAGGCACGCTCGCGCCGGACGCGCCGCTGCGCCAGGACGCGATCGCGCGGCATTTCTCGGTCAGCGCCATTCCCGTGCGCGAGGCGCTGCGCCAGCTGGCGAGCGAAGGCTGGGCGCGCATCGAAGTGAACAAGGGCGCGAGCGTCGCCTCGCTGTCGCGCGACGAGGCCCGCGAGATCTACGAGATCCGCTCGGCGCTCGAAAGCCTCGCGCTGGGCCTCGCGATTCCGAATCACACGGCCGCCTCGCTGCGCGACGTGAGCGCGCTGGCCGCCGCCGCGAAGCGCGAGCGCGATCCGTCGCTATATGTGGCGCGCAACGAGGACTTCCATATGAGCCTCTACGCGCCCGCGGGCCGCCCGCAACTGATGGACATGCTTGTCACGCTGCATCGGCGCGGCGAGCGTTATCTGCGGCTCAAATTCGGCTTTCCCGCCTACAAGGGCGAGTCCGATGCAGAACACGCCGAAATTCTCGCTGCCGTGAAGCGCCGCGACGTCGCTGCCGCGCAGGCGCTCGTGGCCGCGCATCTGCTCGGCACCGGCGAGCTGATCTACCAATTTCTGACCGATCGACAGGCCGAACGCGCCGCGGCGCAGCCCGCCGCGAAGAAAGCGCGCGCGCCCTCTCCTGCGTCTCCCGCATCCTCCCGCTCACGGAGCCGAACTCCCGATGAAGCCTCAAGCTGACACCTCCGCCTCGCCCGCTCACGCCAGCCCGGCGCCGCGCTCGTGGACCACGCGCCGCGACGAGAAAGCGCGCCGCCTCGCCGCCATTTCCGGCTGGCTCGAAGACGGCGTGCTGCCCGCCTCGCGCATGACCGACGCGCTCGAACTGCTGATCCGCCCCGGCGACCGCGTGGCGCTCGAAGGCGACAACCAGAAGCAGGCCGACTTCCTCTCGCGCTCGCTCGCCAAAACCGATCCCGCGAAGCTCAACAACATTCATCTGCTGATTTCGAGCATCAGCCGCCCCGAACACCTCACGCTGTTCGAGCGCGGCATCGCGCATCGCGTCGACTTCGCGTTCGCGGGGCCGCAGAGCCTGCGCGTGGCGCAACTGCTCGAAGACGGTCAGCTCGAAGTGGGCGCGATCCACACGTACGTGGAGCTGTACGCGCGCATGTTCGTCGATCTGATTCCGCAGGTCGCGCTGCTCTGCGCGGAAAAGGCCGACCGCCACGGCAATCTCTACACCGGCCCGAACACCGAAGACACGCCCACGATCGCCGAAGCCGCCGCGTTCAGCCAGGGCATCGTGATCGTTCAGGTCAACGAAATCGTCGATGAACTGCCGCGCGTCGATATTCCGGGCTCGTGGGTGGACGTGGTCGTGCAGGCCGATCGCCCGTTCGCGGTCGAGCCGCTGTTCACGCGCGACCCGCGCCATATCGGCGACCTGCAGGTGCTGACGGCGATGATGGTCATCAAGGGCATTTACGCGCCCTACGGCATCACCGCGCTCAATCACGGCATCGGTTTCGACACGGCCGCGATCGAACTGCTGCTGCCGACCTACGGCGAACAGCTCGGCCTCAAGGGCAAGATCTGCCGCAACTGGACGCTCAATCCGCATCCCACGCTGATCCCCGCCATCGAATCGGGCTGGGTGGACAGCGTGCATTGCTTCGGCAGCGAAGTGGGCATGGAGGCGTACATCGCCGCGCGCCCCGACGTGTTCTTCACCGGCAGCGACGGCAGCCTGCGCTCGAACCGCGTGCTGTGCCAGCTCGCCGGGCAATATGCGGTCGATCTCTTCATCGGCTCCACGCTGCAGATCGACGCCGATGCGAATTCGTCGACCGTCACGCGCGGGCGTCTCGCCGGTTTCGGCGGCGCGCCGAACATGGGCCACGATCCGCGCGGCCGCCGTCATGCAAGCGAAGCGTGGCTCAAGCTGCTCAAGGACACGGGCCCGGTGTCGCGCGGCCACAAACTCGTGGTGCAGCTCGCGGAAACGTGGAAGAAAGGCGGCGAGCCGACCTTCGTCGACGAACTGGACGCGATCGCCGTGGGCGAGAAAAGCGGCATGCCGGTCGCGCCCGTGATGATCTACGGCGACGACGTGAGCCACGTGGTCACCGAGGAAGGCATCGCGCATCTGCATCGCGCGGAAGGCATCGAGGAGCGGCGCGCGTCGCTCGCGGCCGTCGCGGGCGTGACCCCGATCGGCCTGCGCGCGAAGCCCGAAAAGACCGAGGAATTGCGCCGTCGCGGCATCGTGCAGTTCCCCGAGGATCTCGGCATTCGTCGCGGCGAGGCCAAGCGTTCGCTGCTCGCCGCGCGCAGCATCGACGATCTGGTGACGTGGTCGGGCGGTCTGTACACGCCGCCCGCGCGCTTTCGCAGCTGGTGAGCGCGATGCGCACGCAATCGAATCCGTCGCCGGCTGTTGTTGCGCCGCTTGCTGAGAGCGCGCCTTATACGGCATCCGAAGCGGTACACGAAGGCGCTCACGCAAGCGCGCTGCGTCCCGACGCGCAACTGGCGCGCTTCGCCCGCGACGCGCTGATCGATGAAGCGCGGCTCACGCCGAAGCCCGCGCTCGTCGATGCACGCGGCAGCGGCGCGCACGTCGACCTCGACCTGGCGATCATGCTGCGCTCCGCGCACGCGCTCGAACCGACCTTCGCCGCGCTCGCGCGCGCTTCGTCCGGCGCACGGCCCGGCACCGCGCTGCGCACCGACCTCGCGCGCATCGGCCGCGCGGGCGAAGCGGCGATGATGCGCGCGACCGCCGGCAGCAACGCGCATCGCGGCGCGATCTGGATCGTGGGCCTGCTGGTCGCGGGCGCGGCGATCGTGCACACGCCCGCCGCCGACGACAGTGCGTATGCACACGCCACCCGCATCGGCGAAACCGCCGCGCATATCGCGCGCTTCGACGACCTGCTCGCGCAGCCCGCCCGCAGCAACGGCGAGCGCGTGCGCGAGCGCTACAACGTGGGCGGCGCGCGCGGCGAAGCGCAAAACGGCTTCCCGCACGTGCTGCGCGTCGGCCTGCCCGCGCTGCACGACGCGCGTGCGCGCGGCGACGACGAAGCCGCCGCGCGCGTCGACGCCCTGCTCGCCATCATGGCCTCGCTCGACGACACCTGCGTGCTGCATCGCGCGGGCCTCGCCGGACGCGAAGCCGCGCAAGCCGGCGCGCAGCGCGTGCGCGACGCGGGCGGCATCGCCACGCGCGCGGGCCGACACGCGTTCGACGCGCTCGAACGCGCGCTGCTCGCGCTCAACGCATCGCCAGGCGGCGCGGCCGATCTGCTCGCCGCGACGCTCTTCATCGACAGACTGGTTCAGCACCGCATCGGCGGGAGGACGGTTTCATGGAACAACTGACATTCGACTATCCGGCGCAGCGCGCCGTGACCACGCGCGCACATGTGGGCGTGGTGGGTTCGGGCGATCTCGAAGTGCTGCTGCAGCCCGCCGCCGACATGCAGGCGCGCGTGGTCGTGCACACGAGCGTGGACGGCTACAGCCACATCTGGAAGAGCGTGCTCGACCGCTTCTTCACACGCTACGACGGCGCGGCGCTCATCGAGATCAACGACTTCGGCGCGACGCCCGGCGTCGTGGCGCTGCGGCTCGCGGAAGCCGTCGAAGCCGCGCAGGACGGTGCGCAAAACGGCGCGCAAGGAGCGAAATCGTGAGCATGGCGAATCAATCCGCGCTGCTGCGCGACAGCTTCATCGAGCTGAGCGCGCGCGAACGCGCCGCCGCCGTGCTCGACGCCGGCACGTTCCGCGAACTGCTCGGACCGTTCGACCGCCTCGAATCGCCGTGGCTGCCGCTGCAAGGCATCGTCTGCCAGGCCGACGACGGCGCGGTGATCGCGCGCGGCACCATCGACGGCCAGCCCGCCGTGGTCGCCGCGATCGAGTCGGCGTTTCAGGGGGGCAGCATCGGCGAAGTCTCGGGCAGCAAGATCGCGGCGGCGCTCGAACTCGCGCTCGCCGACTGCGAGCGCGGCAAGATCGTGCGCCCCGTCGTGCTGTTCGAAACCGGCGGCGTACGGCTCCAGGAAGCGAACCTCGGCCTCGCCGTGATCGCCGAAATCCAGTCGGCCATCGTCGCGCTGCGCCGTCACGTGCCGGTCGTCGGCGTGATCGCGGGCATGGTGGGCTGCTTCGGCGGCATGTCGCTCGCGGCCGGTCTGTGCTCGTATCTCGTGATGACGAAGCAAGGCCGCCTCGGCATGAACGGCCCCGAAGTGATCGAGCAGGAAGCAGGCATCGAGGAACTCGACGCCAGCGACCGCCGCCGCGTATGGCAACTGATCGGCGGCGAGCAGCGCGCACGCACCGGCTTTGCGGACGCGCTCGTGGAAGATGCCGTCGACGATGTGCGCGAAGCCGTGCGCGCTGCGTTCGCGCAGGGCGTGCCGGCGGCGCATCGCACCGGGCAGGTCGCGGCCACGCTCGCGAAGCTCGCGCAGATCGATCCCGCCGCCGTGACGCCCGACACGATGCGCGCCGTCTTCGGCCCGTCGCCCTTGAACGCCTCGCGCACGCACGGAGAAACCGCATGAGCGAATCGACCTTGAATCGCGGCGCACGCTGGCTGCGCGCGCTCGCGGGCCAGCAGCCGGACGGCGTGAACGGCGCGTGCGTGCAGTACGCCGACGCGCCGCTCGGCGGCGAGACCGCGCGCTTCATCACCGTCGCGCCGGATGCGAACAACCGTTTTCCGCGCGCGCGCGACAACGTGGTCGGGCTCGAACAGGGCTGGCGTCTTGCGCAAGCCGTGCGCGACGTCATCGACGCGGACAAGGCGAGCGGCACGCGCCGCCCGATCGTGGCGATCGTCGACGTGAAGAGTCAGGCGTATGGTTATCGCGAGGAAATGCTCGGCATTCATCTCGCGTGCGCCGCCGCCGTCGATGCTTATGCGAGCGCGCGGCAGGCCGGTCATCCCGTGGTCGCGTTGATCGTTGGGCCCGCGATGTCGGGCGCATTTCTCGCGCACGGCTATCAGGCCAACCGCATCGTCGCACTCGACGCGCCCGGCACGATGGTGCACGCGATGGGCAAGGAAGCGGCGGCGCGCGTCACGCGGCGCAGCGTCGAAGACCTCGACGCGCTCGGCGAAAAGATCGTGCCGATGTCGTATTCGATGGCCTCGTTCGCGAAGCTCGGCCTGCTCGACGAACTGATCGGCGACGTCGATGCCGACGCGCCCAGCGACGCGCAAATCGCCCGCGTGCGCGACGTGCTCGCGCAGAAGGTGCACGAAGCGCGCGGCGACACGAGCGGTCTCGCACATCGTCTGCAAGGCGAGGCGGCGCAGCGCACGCGCGCGGCGTCGATCGAAGTGCGCAAGCGGCTTGCGCAACAGTGGGACGCGAACTGATGCGCGTGTGCGCCGCGCCGCCGTTCGCCGCCAGCGCAGTGCGCGCGAGCGTGGGTGCAAGCGATGCGCGTTGGCGCGCGCATGATCTGCTGCGGCTCAAGCGGCTCGCCGAATCCGACGACGAACCGGCGTGGGTCCGCGCGGCGTTCGCGCGCGCGCCGTTCGCGGTCGTGCGCCGCGCCGAGGCGGCGACGGGTTTTGTCGCGGCGGGCGTGCGCGGCGCGACGCGCGCCGAGCGCTACGGCACGTGGATTTCTGTTCAGGATATCGAAGCATCTGTTTCACCCGAAGCGCTACTCGATTGCGACCCTGCGCCGGAACGCGCCGCCCTGCCCGCGTTCGTCGCGCTCGCCGCCTTGCGCGCGCATGAGGCGCTGAGCGGCTACGTGTGGGGGCCGGCGGGCAGCGTCGGCTTCGAACTCGCCACGCAGACGCCGACGATCACCGCATCGAGCGATCTCGACGTGCTGATCCGTGTACCGCAGCGCGGCGATCCCGCCAGCCTGCATGCGCTCGCGGACGCGCTCGCCGAGGCCGCGCGTCTTGCGGGCACGCGCGTCGATGCGCAACTGGAAACGCCCGCAGGCGGCGTCGCACTGGCCGAACTCACGATGGGTAAAGCGCGCGTGCTTTTGCGCGCGCGCGACGGCGCGCGGCTCGTCGCCGATCCGTGGCACGCGGCGTCATCGGCAAGCTCTCTATGACGCTCGCCTGCCTGTTTCCCGGCCAGGGCGCGCAAAGCCCCGGCTTTCTGCATCAGCTACCCGAACACGACGTCGTGCGCGCGACGCTCGACGAAGCCTCGTCGGTGCTCGGCAGCGACGTGCTCGCGCTCGACAGCGCCGAGGCGCTGCAATCGACGGTCGCCGTGCAGATCGGGCTCACGGTCGCGGGCGTCGCCCAGGCGCGCGCGCTCGCGCATGCGGGACTGACGCCGCAGTTCAGCGCGGGCCTGTCGGTGGGCGCGTATCCGGCGGCCGTGTGTTGCGGCGCGCTCGCATTCGCCGACGCGCTGCGCATGGTGCGCAAGCGCGCCGAACTCATGGAAGCCGCGTGGCCTTCGGGTTATGGCCTCAGCGCTGTCTCCGGCCTGAGCGAAACGCAAGTCGAGCAACTCGCGCAGACGCTCGCCGCGCAAACCGGCGAACGCGTCTACGTCGCGAATGTGAATGCGCCGCGCCAGATCGTCGTCGCGGGCGCGGATGCCGCGCTCGAATCGTTTGCCACGCGCGCGCTCGCGGCAGGCGCGCGCAAGGCGCAACGCCTCGCGGTGTCCGTTCCTTCGCATTGCGAACTATTGACCGACGCGGCGGACGCGCTCGTGGCGTGGTCGCGCGAGATTCCGTTCCGTGCGCCCGAAGGCGTCTACATCGACAATCGCGGCGGCCGTCCGCTCTATAGCGGCGATGCGATCCGTGCGGATCTCGCCACCAATATGCGCCACACGGTGCGCTGGTTCGATGCGCTCACGGTCATGATCGAGTCGGGCGCGACGGTGCTGGTCGAAGCGCCGCCGGGCCAGGTGCTCACCGATATCGCGCGCGAGCAGGTTCCGGACGTGACCGCGCTCAGCGCCGCGAGCTTGCCGCTCGACCGGCTTGTCGCGACGATCAGGCGGCGGCTGGGCGAGGAATAGCGGTCGCTACACAACTGCGTACACGACCGCGCGCCGACGTGCAATCGCGCTTATAAAAAATTTATGCGCATAAAGTCATATTTGATTTTTAGCGCGAATGACGACGCATGCGTGGCGAAGTCGCGAAATCCCCTCGATCTCGCCGCGATCTACCCTCGATCGCCTGACTTCTTGCGCAATTCCGGCATCACGACCCGAAACGTCAGATTCACGCGCTCGCCGCTCACCGACGGCTCTTTGGGCACGCGATGCCGCCATTGCGCCTGCGTCTGCCCGCGCATCACCAGCAAACTGCCGCTCGACAAGGGAAACGAGCGCGTCACGCCGCTCGCGGCATGGCGCAGGTCGAAGCGCCGCGTGGCGCCGAAGCTCAGCGAGGCGATCACCGGTTCGGGGCCGAGTTCGGGTTCGTGATCGGCGTGCCAGCCCATGCTGTCGCTGCCGCCGCGATAGCGGTTGAGCAGCACGCTGTTGAAGCGCACGCCGCATTGCGCGGTCACGGCGTCGCGCAGTTCGGCGACGGCCGTCGTCCACGGCTGCGGGACGTTGCGAATGCCCGAGTAGATATAGACCGCGCCCGGATCGCCCTGCCACGCGGTCAGGCGCGGCTGGTCGACCCAGCCGCCCGGCGTGCGGATGCGCTCCTGACGCCAGTCCGTTTCGACGACGATGCGCGCCAGATAATCGGCCGCCGCCGCGGGCGCGAGCCAGGCGGGATGCCAGTCGACATCGGGTTGGGGCGTATCGTCGAAGAGATCGAACATCGGGTCGGAAAACGCATGCAAAGCGGAAAGCAGAGCGCGCAGTGTCGCACGGCGCGGCGCGCCCCGTCACACGACATCGGCCCGCTTGCTGCGCTTCAGACGAACAGCGCGAGATAGAACACGGCCGCGCCGATCAACGCCCCGATGAAGCAGAAGCCCTCGGCCGGCTCCTCGGTGGTTCGCGAGCGCAGCCACGCGCCGGCCACGCCGAAGAAGCCCGCGATGCCGAGCGCCACGAACACCATCACAACATCGAATAGCGCGCTGCGCCCGATCTCGAGCATGTCGATATGCTTGAGCGCGAAGTACAACACCACCGCCATGATCGAGAGGACAACGAGCGGCAGCATCACATGACTGCCCTCGCGCCCTACGTGACGACCATGAAGCCCTTGCACGACCGGCCTGGTAATTTTCATGACCCGTCTCCCCCAGAGTGCCCGAAAAAACGCGTGGACCTCGATTCGAGCATAGTCCATCGATCAGTCCGATTCAATGAACGTTTAATAGCGCTATGCAGCATGCGCGGCCCGCATAAAAATCTTGCGACGCCGCCGCGCGCCTGACAATCCAGGGTTATGCCGCACTGCGCAAGCGGCGCCGCGGCGCCGTTTGCCGGACGCCCGTCCGCACGCGGCACGATCCGTGCTGCGCCGGTAGAATGCATCGCAGCGCAAGCGCTTGCGCACGCGCGCCGATGCCGGGTTCGCCGTCCGCGCTGATGTTTGCATCGCGTGTGTGCATCGCGTTCGCATCGAGTCTGCATCGCGCTTGCTCCGCGCGCCCGACCGCGCCTGACCGCAGCCGAAGTTCCCCGCCACCGTTCCGATTCCGCACCGACCGCGCCCGCCATGCCTCGACTCTCGTTCCTGGTCCGCTTCATCGCCATCGGCATCCTGCTGCACGCCTATGTCGGCTTTCGCCTGATCCCCGATCTGCCCGTGCCCGCCGCCGTCAAATGGCTCGCGGTGCTCTGGCTCGTGCTGTCGGTGCTCGTGATTCCGCCCGGCATGCTCGCGCGGCGCTTCAAGCGCCAGCCGCTCGGCGACCGGCTCGCCTGGACCGGCATGCTGTTCATGGGCTTTTTCTCGTCGCTGCTGATGCTGACGATCGTGCGCGATCTCGTGCTCGCCTCGCTGATGACCGTCGCCGCGATCTGGCCGCACGCCGCCGATCTCGCGCGCTGGCGTACCGGCAGCGCGGCGGCGGTGGTCGTGCTGGCGTTCGCCTCGACGGCCTTCGGCTTCTTCAACGCGCGGCGGCGCGCGCGCGTGCGCAACGTCGACGTGCCGATCCGCAATCTGCCCGCCGAACTCGACGGCTTCACGATCGTGCAGTTGAGCGACATCCACGTCGGTCCGACGATCAAGCACGATTACGTCGAGCGCATCGTGCGCGCCGTGAATCAGCTCGACGCCGACGTGGTGGCGATCACCGGCGACGTGGTCGACGGCAGCGTTCAGCATCTCGCCGATCACACCGCGCCGCTCGGGCGGCTCGCCGCGCAGCACGGCGTCTATCTGGTGACGGGCAACCACGAGTACTACTCGGGCGCCGATGCGTGGGTGGCCGAGTTCCGCCGTATCGGCCTCACGGTGCTGATGAATCAGCACGTGGTGATCGAGCATGGCGGCGCGCGGCTCGTGCTCGCGGGCGTGACCGATTACACGGGCGGCCATTTCGATCCCGCGCACCGCAGCGATCCGCAAGGCGCACTGCGCGGCGCGCCCGACGACGTGAACACGCGCGTGCTGCTCGCGCATCAGCCGCGCAGCGCGCACGCGGCCGCCGACGCGGGCTACACGCTGCAACTGTCCGGCCACACGCACGGCGGCCAGATCTTTCCGTGGAATTTCCTCGTGCGGTTGCAGCAGCCGTTCACGGCGGGGCTGGAAAAGCTCGGCAGCCTGTGGGTCTACACGAGCCGCGGCACCGGCTACTGGGGGCCGCCGAAGCGTCTGGGCGCGCCTTCGGAGATCACGCGCGTGCGGCTCGTGGGCGCCCGCCCGGTCTGAGGTCGCGGCGGCAGCACCAATCAATCTGCGCGACAGACACCCCGCGAGCACACCGCGCGGGGCGCGCCCAACAAGCCGGTATCATGACCGGCAAGCTCCTCGACTGGCCTTGCCCGCCCCAACTGGAATCCCACGCTCATGGACGGCAACAAGCACCTCCACCAGACCGCCTTCTACCTGCTGCTGTTCGTCGTTTCCATCGCGCTGTGCTTCGTGCTCGCGCCGTTTTTCAGCACCGTGCTGTGGGGCGCCATTCTCGCGCTGATCTTCCAGCCCGTGCAGCGCCGCCTCGTCGCGCGCCTCGGACGCCGGCGCAATCTCGCCGCGCTCATCACGCTGCTGTTCTGTCTCGTGATCGTGATCTTCCCGCTCACGCTGGTCGCCGGCACGTTGATCCAGCAGGTCGGCTTCGCCTATGCGCAGGTGCGCGCGGGCAGTCTCGACTTCGGCGCGTTCTTCAGCCAGATCGTGCATGCGCTGCCGCAGTCGGTGCAGAACGTGCTCGCGCGCTACGACCTCATGGATCTGCCCGGCCTGCAGCAGCGACTGACGGCAGGCGCGGCGCAGATCAGCCAGTTCGTCGCCACGCGCGCGCTGAGCCTCGGGCAGAACACGCTGCAATTCATGGTGAGCTTCTGCGTGATGCTCTATCTGTTCTTCTTTCTGGTACGCGACGGCCGCGAAATCTCGCGCCTCGTGCGCGACGCCATTCCGCTCGACGAACAGCACAAGCTGCATCTGATCCGCAAGTTCACGACCGTGATCCGCGCGACGGTCAAGGGCAACGTGGTGGTCGCCGTCGTGCAGGGCACGCTCGGCGGCATCGCGCTGTGGGTCTGCGGCATTCAGGGCGCGCTGCTGTGGGGTTTCGTGATGATGCTGCTGTCGCTGCTGCCCGCCGTGGGCGCGGCGCTCGTATGGCTGCCGATCGCCATTTATTTCATCTCGACGGGCGATCTCGTGCGCGGCGTCGGGCTCGCGCTGTTCGGCGCGCTCGTCATCGGCACCGTCGACAACGTGCTGCGCCCGGTGCTGGTCGGCAAGGACACGCGCCTGCCCGACTGGGTCGTGCTGATCTCGACGCTCGGCGGCATTTCGCTCATCGGCATCAACGGCTTCGTGATCGGGCCGCTGATCGCCGCGCTGTTCATCAGTTGCTGGGACCTGCTGCGCCGCGACCAGCACAATCAGGGCGCGACGGCCGCCGCCGAGGACGACGAACTGGTCTAGCGCGACCCGGTCTAGCGCGACCCGGTCTCGCGCGACCCAGACTGTTGCGAAGCGTTCAGGATGACACGTGCAGCGGCACGCCCGCGCGCCCCTGACGCGGCGCATTCGACTCCACCGGCCCGGTCGCCGGATTCGGTCGCGCCGCCGTCCCGCCGTCCTGCGCGGCCACCGAAAAACCGAACGTATTGATGCCGTTGGCGCTGCGCACGAACACCGTGCCGCCGTGCATTTCCGCGACCGCCTTCACGATCGACAATCCGAGGCCGTGATTCTCGTGGCTGTTCGAGCGCGCTTCCTGAATGCGATAGAAACGGTCGAAGATATGCTCGCGCACGAACGGATCGAGCGGTTCGCCCGGATTCGACACGGCGATTTCCACGTGCCCGTCCTGCGGCGCGATGGTGGCCTGCAACACGGTGCCCGGCGGCGAGTGCTGAATCGCGTTGACGAACAGATTGCTCACCGCGCGCCCGATCAACGACGTATTCACCCACGCGCGCGCGTCGCCCTGCACTTGCACGCTCAGTTGCGCTTCTTCGAGCGGCATATCGAGGAATTCGAGCATGCGCTCAACCTCGCCGCGCAGCGAGACTTCCGTGAGTTCGGTCGCACGTTCGCCGCGATCGCTGCGCGAGAGGAACAGCATGTCGTTGACGATCACGCGCAATCGTTCGAATTCCTCAAGATTCGATTGCATCGTCTGCTGCAACTGCTCCACCGAGCGATCGCGCGTGAGCGCGACCTGCGTCTGCCCGATCAGGATGCTCACCGGCGTGCGCAGTTCGTGCGCGACATCCGCGTTGAACGATTCGAGCCGTTCGTAGGCCTTGTCGAGACGTTCGAGCGCGCCGTTGAACGAGGTCGCCAGTTCGTGCAATTCCTCCGGCAACTCGCCCGAATGCAGCCGCTGCCGCCGGTTCGACGGGCTCAGTTGCGCGGCCTCGCGCGACAGCCGCGTAAGCGGCGCGAGACCGAAACGCGTGACCGCGCGGCTCAGCAGCGCGACCGCGATGGTCGAGAGCGCGATCAGCACGCCGAGCGCGATACCGAAGCGCCGCAGCATGCTTTCCGTGCGCACGCAGTCGCTGCCCACCACGAGTTTCACTTCGGGACGATCGCCGCTCGCGGGCACCGTCATGCTCGTGACGATGATGTCGTAGGTGCAGCCCGGCGGTCGCACGAGCTGATGATTGTTGCCCGCGTCGCCCGTGATCGTGCCGACGATGGGCGTGCCGAAACGAAAGCGCGGATCGGGGCCTTCGACGTAGTAATGCATGCGGCTGTCGGCGGGCGAGAGATCGCGCAGCTTTTCCTGCACCGAAGCCCACTTCTTTTCGTCGGGCGCGTGCGAAACGATCAGGCTCGCGATGCGCGCGCGCGTGTCCAGCGTCTCGCGCAACTCGTTGATCAACTGGCGCTGCATCAGCAGAAACAGGCCCGTTCCCGTGAGCGTGAAGACGATCAGCGAGACCGCCGCGAACATCGCCGACAGCCGCAGCGAGATCGAGCGCTTCATGACAGCTGGCCTCCGTCCTCGCGCACTTCGAGCACGTAGCCCATGCCGCGGATCGTGTGCAGCAGCTTCGACGCGTGCGGTCCGTCGAGCTTCGCGCGCAGCCGCTTGATGGCGGTTTCCACGACGTTCGCGTTGCTTTCGAAGTTCACGTCCCAGACGAGCTCGGTGATGAGCGTCTTCGAGAGAATTTCGCCGCGCCGCCGCGCGAGCACCGACAGCAACTGAAACTCCTTCGCCGTGAGATCGAGACGCACGCCGTCGCGCGTCGCGCGGCGGCTGATCAGATCGACCTGCAGATCGCCCACCGAAATGAGCGTGGATTCCTGCGCGCGGGCGCGCCGCGTGAGCGCGCGCAGCCGCTCGACCAGTTCGAGAAACGAAAACGGCTTGGTCAGATAGTCGTCGGCGCCGTCGCGCAGACCGTGCACGCGGTCGTCCACGCGGTCGCGCGCGGTCAGCATGATGACCGGCGTGTCCTTTTTCGCGCGCACCGCGCGCAGCACGCCGAAGCCGTCGAGCTTCGGCAGCATCACGTCGAGCACGATCACGTCGAAATCGTATTCGGTGGCCATCCACGCGCCCTCTTCGCCGTCCATCGCCACGTCGACGATCCAGCCTTGCTCGCTCAACCCGCTGCGCAAATAATCGACGACCTTGCGCTCGTCTTCGATAACCAGAACTTTCATGCTTGCCCTCCGCTTCGTGCGCGGCCTCCTGGGCCGCGTCGAATGATCTTGTGTTGCTGCACGCGTGACGTTGCACGCGAGCATTGTGAGCCTATCCCTTGCCGGCGGCCGCGCCCGGCGCGGGCGTCTCGCGGCAGGTGCCCATGCTGCAGGCGAGCGCGCGGTCGTCCGCGCTCCAGCCGCCGCCCAGCGCCTTCGCCAGATATACCACCGTGGCGGCCTGTTGTCCGTGAATCTGCACTTCCTGGCGCTCGCTGGCAAGCAGTTGCTGCTCGGCGTTGAGCACGTCGATGAAGGCGACGAGGCCGCCCTGGTAGCGATCGTTGGCGAGTTCGAACGACTGGCGGGCGTCGTCGACGGCGGACTGGCCGTCGGTGGACGCGCGTTCGAGCACGGACAGCCCCGTTACCGCATTCTGCACCTCCTGGAACGCCGTGAGCACGGTCTGACGATACGAGGCCTGCGCCGACTCGTAGCCGGCCTGCGCGTAATCCACGCCCGCCGCGCGCTTGCCGCCGTCGAACAGCACTTCGCCCGCGCTCGCACCGAGCGACCACATCAGGCTCGGCACCGAAAAGAGGTTGCTGAAGCGCGTCGATTCCCAGCCCAGCGTGGGCGAGAGCGTGAGGTCCGGAAAATACGCCGAACGCGCCACGCCGATCTGCGCATTGGCCGCCGCCATCGCGCGCTCGGCCGACGCCACGTCGGGCCGCCGCTGCAACAGCTCGCTCGGCAGGCCGGTTGGCAGCGCGGGCGTGGGCAGCGGCGTCACTTTCGGCGCGAGCACGAACTCGGGCGCGGGCTTGCCGATCAGCACCGCAATCGCATTCTGATCCTGCTGACGCTGGTTTTCGAGCAGATGCACCTGGGTTTTCGTGGCGTCGAGCTGCGCCTTCTGCTGAAGCAGATCAAGGCCCGAGACCGCGCCCAGATCGTGTTGCGCGCTCACGAAATCGAGCGCTTTTTGCTGCAACGCGATCGAGCGGTTCACGACGTCGATTTCATCGTCGAGTTCGCGCATCGCGAAGTAATCGGTCGCGAGTTCGGCGGTGAGCACGAGGCGCGCGTTCGCGAGATCGTCGCCGGCTTCCTGCGCGGACGCCTGCGCCGACTCCACCATGCGCCGGATGCGCCCGAACAGATCCAGCTCGTAGCTGATGGTCGGGCCGACCTGGATATCGTTCTGCACGGTCGACATGTTCGGCGTGACGTAAGTCGTCTGTGGCCGGTTCGCGGAGATGCGTTCGCGCGCGATGCCCGCGCCGAGCGACACCTGCGGGGCCTGTTGCGACGACACCGAACCGAGCGTCGCGCGCGCCTGCGCGTAGTGCGCGACGGCCACGCGCAGCGTCTGGTTTTCGGCGAGCGCGGCGTCTTCGAGACCATCCAGCTCCGGATTGCCGAACGCCGCCCACCAGCGCGGATCGAGCGGCGCGTGCGCAGGCTGCGCGGCGTGCCAGTAGGCGTCGGCGGGATCGACACGCCACGCGGCCGGACTCGCCGTCTGCGGCTTCTGATAGTCCGGGCCGACCGTGCAGGCCGCGAGTCCCGCCACGCCGATCAGCATCAGCAGCGCGCGCGCCTTCGAAGGGAAGCTCGTTGCGCTCACGTCGTGCTCCGCTTCGCGCTGTCGTTCGTGCCGCTCGCACCGCCTGCACCGCTTGCACCGCTCGCATGCGGCGCGACCACGACGACGCTGTCGCCATCGGCGATCGAATCGCTCGGATTGAGCACGACACGATCGGTCGGCTCGATGCCGCGTCCGATTTCGA
Organism: Paraburkholderia sp. SIMBA_027; assembly: GCF_046535315.1. Lineage (NCBI taxonomy): Bacteria > Pseudomonadati > Pseudomonadota > Betaproteobacteria > Burkholderiales > Burkholderiaceae > Paraburkholderia > Paraburkholderia sp. SIMBA_027. The sequence goes on along the minus strand of NZ_JAWRWY010000018.1, from coordinate 12,807 downwards.
GCGTCTGGCCGAGATCCTGCGCGATCTCCACGGGCTTGAGGCGGATCTTGCCGTCCGCATCGACGACCGCGAGGCGCGGGCCTTCCGCGCGGAACAGCAGCGCGTTGCCCGGCACGGTCAGGCGTCCGTGCGAATCGGTTTGCAGCGCCGCCTGCACGTAAGCGCCCGGCAGCAGCTTGCCGTCGTGATTGGGCAGCGTGATTTCGACCTGCAACGTGCGCGTGGCGACGTCGATCGCCTGCGACGTATGCGTGACCGTGCCGTCGAAGGTCACGCCGGGCATCTCCTGCTGCGTCACGCTCACGTGCTGGCCGAGCGCGACGTGCGGCGCATCGCTTTGCGGCACGTCGAGATACAGCCGCAGCGGATCGGACTGCGCGATCGCGAACAGCGCATGCCCCGCGCCGCCGTTGCCCGAATTCACGAGGTCGCCGATATCGACATTGCGCTGCGTAATCACGCCCGTAATCGGCGCGACGATACGCTGGAACGACTTGGTCTGTTGCAGGCGGCGCACGTTGGCGTCGGCGGCGGCCAGATTGGCGACGTCCTGGTTGTACGCGCCCTGGCGGTCGTCGAGTTCCTGCTGCGAGACCGCATCGCGCTGACGCAACTGCTGCGCGCGCTCGAACGAGGTCTTCGCGAGCGAGAGCGTCGACGCCGACTGATCGCGCTGCGCCTGCGCCTGCGCGAGTTCCTGGTCGATCTCGGGCGTGTCGATTTCCGCGAGCAACTGGCCCTGCTGCACATGCGCGCCGATATCGGCGTACCACTTCAGCACGTAGCCGCTCGCGCGCGAATAGATCGGCGCTTCCACGTAGCCGCGCAGCGTGCCGGGCAGCACGATGCGCCCGTCCGCGCCCGCAGCCTTCGGCAGCACGACGCTCACGTACTGCTGCGCGTTCTGCTTCGTCACGTCGGCGAGATGATGCGCGTTCATCACGTTGGAGACGATCGTGCGCGCGGCGCCCGCCGCCAGCAGCACGCCGACCACGATCACCGCGATACGCGCGCGCTTGCCGGCCTGGCCGCGCGCGGGCAGGTCCATGCCCTGCTCGCCGCCCACGGCGATGTCGAGGGAAGAATGGTGGTGAGGTTCGTTCATGTCATCGGCCAGAATATGCGGTTGTCGAGCGTCCTTGCATCACGTGCGGCGGCGTTGCGCCTCGCGTTCGCGCCGGGCTTCGGCGCGATGCGCGAGTCGCGAATGCACCGTCGCGAACATGAGCGGAACGAAGAGCAGCGTCGAAACGGTGGCGAACAGCAGCCCGCCGATCACGGCGCGGCCGAGCGGCGCGTTCTGCTCCGCGCCTTCGCCGAGACCGAGCGCCATCGGCACCATGCCGATCATCATCGCGAACGCGGTCATCAGCACGGGGCGAATCCGCGTCGCGCCCGCTTCGAGCGCGGCGGCCAGCGGCGTCGCGCCCGCGGAAAGACGCTGGCGCGCGAACGACACCACCAGAATGCTGTTCGCGGTCGCCACGCCCACGGTCATGATCGCGCCCGTCAACGCGGGCACGCTCAGATGCGTGCCGGTGATGAACAGCATCCACGCGATGCCCGCGAGCGCGGCGGGCAAGGCGCTGACGATGATGAGCGGATCGGCCCACGACTGGAAGTTCACGACGATCAGCAGATAGACGAGCACCACGGCCATCGCAATGCCCACGCCCAGGCCGATGAACGACGAGCGCATCGTGCCGATCTGCCCGCGCATCGTGACCGTGGTGCCGCGCGGCGCGTGCGCCTGCACGTTGCGGATCAGCGCGTCGATATGCGCGCCCACCGAACCGAGGTCGCTGCCTTCCACGCTCACGAGCACGTCGATCACCGGACGGATGTTGTAGTGCGTGACGAGCGCCGGGCCGTCGTGCGGCTTGAGCTGCACGAGATTGCTCACGAGTTGCAGCGGTGCGTTCGCCGTGCTCGCGTGCGCCGAAACCGGCGTGTTCATCACTTCGTTGACCGACGCTTCGCGATATTGCGGCGTCTGCACCGCGAGCGGATATTCCACGCCGTTCTGCGGACTGACCCAGAATGCGGGCGATGTCTGCGAACTGCCCGAAAGCGCGATCAGCACATCCTGGGCCACGATTTGCGGGCTCAAATTCAGTTGCTGCATGCGCGAGCGGTCCATCGCGAGCATCAGCGCGGGCTCGTCGTTGCGCTGCGCGATATGCGCATCGACCGCGCCCGGCAACTGGCGCACCTGCTTGAGCAGCGTGCTCGCGAGCGCCATGTCCTTGTCCAGATCGGAACCCACGACCTGCACGTCGATGGCGGCGGGCTGACCGAAGTTGAGAATCTGCGTGATGATGTCGGCGGGCTGGAAGAAGAATTCGATGCCCGGAAAACGCTGCGGCAACAGCGTGCGCAACTTGTCGATATAGATGCGCGAAGGATCGTGATCGGGCGTCAGCGCGATCTGGATTTCGCCGTCGAGCGTGCCCATCGTGCCTGAATTGCTGTACGAAAGATTGATACCGCTATACGGCAAACCGAGGTTGTCGACGATGGTCGCGAGTTGATCGGGCGGCACGACGGTACGGATCGTTTTCTCGACTTCATCGGCCAGACGCGCGGTTTCCTCGATGCGATAGCCGGTGGGCGCGCGCATATGCAAACGGATATTGCCCGCGTCGACGGACGGAAAAAAATCGCGGCCGAGAAAGAACACGAGTCCGAGCGAGAGCACGCAGAACGCGAGAAACGTGCTGCCGAACAGGCGTCGGCGCGCGAGCAGCAGACTGAGCAGCGCGATGTAATTCGCGCGCACGCGTTCGAAGTAATGATTGAAGCGCAGATGCACGCGCGTGAAGCCGGAAACGCGCGCGCCGGGCTGCGCATGCGCGGTCGGATCGTGACCCGCGAACAGCAGCATCGCGAGCGTCGGCACCAGCGTACGCGAGAGAATGTACGACGCGATCATCGCGAACACCACGGCTTCCGCGAGCGGCACGAACAGGAAGCGCGCCACGCCCGTGAGGAAGAACATCGGCACGAACACGATGCAGATGCAGAGCGTGGACACCAGCGCCGGCACCGCGATTTCGCCCGCGCCTTCGAGAATGCCGGTGTGCAGATCGCTGCCTGAATGCAGGTGCCGTTCGATGTTTTCGATCGTCACCGTGGCGTCGTCGACGAGAATGCCGACCGCGAGCGCGAGCCCGCCCAGCGTCATGATGTTGATGGTTTCGCCGAGCGCGTAGAGCGCGATGATCGAGGCGAGAATCGACAGCGGAATCGACACCGCGATGATCAGCGTGCTGCGCCAGTTGCCGAGGAACAGCAGGATCATCGCGGCCGTGAGCGCGGCGGCGATCAGCGCTTCGCGCACCACGCCCTGCACCGCCGCCGACACGAAGATCGACTGATCGAACAGCGGCTGGATCACGAGATCGGCGGGCAGCGTGTCGCGCACTTTCGGCAGCAGATCCTTGAGCGCGCCCACCACTTGCAGCGTGGAGGCGTCGCCGCTCTTGAGGATCGACATCAGCACGCCGCGCTGGCCGTCCTGGCGCACGATGTTGGTCTGCGGCGTGAAGCCGTCACGTACGTGCGCGACGTCGCCGAGATAGGTGGTCGCGCCGTTCACGGTCTGCACGGGAATGCGGTTCAGGCCCGCGATCGTGTCCGGCGAGGCGTTGGTATCGACGCGGAATTCGGTCTGGCCGAGCTTCGCGGTGCCGGTCGGCAGAATCAGGTTCTGCGTGTTGACCGCATTGACGATGTCGGCGGGCGTGAGACCTTTGGCGATCAGCGCGCGCGTGTCGATGTCCACCGAAATCACGCGCGTCTTGCCGCCGTACGGATACGGCACCTGCGCGCCCGGAATCGTGATGAGCTGCGGGCGCAGGAAGTTCATCGCGATATCGGCGAGCGCCTGTTCGCTCATCGACTTGCTCGACAGCCCGAGCTGGATCACCGGAATGCTCGACGCCGAATAGCTGATCACGAGCGGCGGCGTGGCGCCCGGCGGCATCTGCTTGAGCTGCGCCTGCTCCGACGCCACGGCCTGCGCGATCGCGGTCTGCAGGCTCGCGCCCGGTTGCAGAAAGAGCTTGATGATGGCGATGCCGGGCAGCGACTGCGACTCGATGTGCTCGATGTTGCTCACCGTGGTCGTCAGGCTGCGCTCGTTGACCGAGGTGATGCGCTGCGCCATGTCCTGCGCGGAAAAACCCGTGTACGACCAGATGATGCTGATGACGGGGATGTTGATGTTCGGCAGCACGTCGGTGGCCATCGACATGAGCACGAACGGCGTGGCCAGCACGATCAGGATGGCCATCACGATAAACGTGTAGGGCCGCTTCAGCGCGAGATTGACGATCCACATGGGGCAGGTTGTGCGAGCGGTGGTGACGGCACGGACGAGGCGAACGGCGCTGCGGGCGTCGTCCGGCCGGGCTTCATATCGGGTTCGGACCGGATGCAGATCCGGCTCTGGCGGGTCCGCATCATAGGCAATCGCGGTGGCGCATGCGTGGCGCGAAGATGGCGCGTTTGACAGTCACGCACCGCCCCGCGCCCGCGCTTGCCGCGCAGCGGCATCGAGCGTCCCGGCGGCGCGCCTCGTGCGGCGAGGCGCGGGCTTCAGTTCACGAGGCGCAGACGGTCGGGCTCGCGCACCTTGCGCGCATGCGCGGTCGCGCGGCGACTCGACGCGGGCGCGTCGCAGCCCGCGAGCGCCGCTTCCTGCTCGGCGAGCACGAGCGGCACCTTCTCGCGCAGAAACTCCACGAACGTGCGGATCTTCGCGTCCAGATAACGGCGCGAGGCGTAGAGCGCGAAGATGTTCAGCTTTTGCAGACGATGCGAAGGCAGCACGCGCACGAGCGAGCCGTCGGCGAGTCCGGGCAGCGCCACCGGCACCGGCAGCGGCCCGATGCCCATGCCCTCGCGAATGGCGAGCGCGAGCGCCTCGGGGTTGTTCACCTGGAACGGCGTCACGCCGGTGTGGCGAAACGTCTCGCCTAGCGGCCCTTCGGACACCCACTGGCCGGCGGTCAGGCTCGCATCGGTGAGATGCAGGCAGGTGTGCGCTTCGAGATCGTCGAACGAGCGCGGCACGCCGCGCGCGCGCAGATAGTCGGGCGAGGCGCACAGAATGGCGGCGGTGCTGCCCAGATGCTGCGAGATCAGCGCGGAATCCTCGAGTTCGGCGGCCACCACCACGGCCACGTCGAAGCCTTCCTCGATGATGTCGGGCATCTGCTGCGCGATCGTCAAGTCGACCGAAACATCAGGCAAATGCTGCTGATAGCGCGCGATCAGCGGCATCACGTAATGCTGGCCGAAACTGGTGCCGCCGTAGACGCGCAGCTTGCCGGCCGGATTCGCGTGCGCGGCGGCGGCCTCGGCTTCGGCCTGATCGATGTCGGCGAGAATGCGCTTGCAGCTTTGCAGATAGCGCTCGCCCGCCTCGGTCAGCGACATGCGCCGCGTCGTGCGGTTGAGCAACCGCGTGCGCAGCCGCGACTCCAGGTCCGTGACGGCGCGCGAGACCTGCGCCGTCGTCATCGTTTCGTTCGAGGCGGCGCGCGTGAAGCTGCCCGACTCCACCACCCTCACGAAAATCCGCATGTTGCGCAGCGTGTCCATCAGCGACTCCTCTCCATCGTCTTGCTCTTTCTGGCTTGATTCATTGTGAATGGCGCCAGTCTCGCCTGGCGGCCGTGGCTGGACGCTGACCTGTAAATGACAGCCGCGCCAGCTTGGCTAGCCGGGCGCGCCCGCGTATGATCCACGGCGCTACCGCAGCGCGGATCGCAAGGGCGCGCAGCCGCCCGGCAACGCATCCCGCGCGCCGTTTTTCATGACAGAACGATGACTTACGAATTCGCCTTGCGCCTTCTCGCGGCGTTCGCCTGCGGCGTCGCCATCGGACTGGAACGCCAGATGCGTCAGCGCACGGCGGGCCTGCGCACCATCACGCTCGTCGCCAGCGGCGCGTGCCTGTTCGTCACGCTCGGCGTGCTCACGGGCAACGGGTCGAGCGGCGTCACGCAGATCGCGGCCTACGTGGTGTCCGGCGTCGGCTTTCTCGGCGGCGGCGTGATCATGCGCGACAAGGGCTCGATTCAGGGCATCAACACGGCCGCCACGCTCTGGTGCTCAGCCGCCGTGGGCGTGCTGTGCGGCGCGGGGCATTACGTGCCGGCCGTCGCGGGCACGGCGGTCGTGCTGCTCACCAACACGGTGCTGCGCGAGGTGAGCCGCATCATCAACCAGTCGCCGGTGTCGAACGCCGATCTCGTGAGCGTCTACGTACTGACGGTGGTGTGCCGCGAGGAGGACGAGATCCACATTCGCACGGTGCTCTCGAATTCGATGTACTCGACGCCGCTGTCGTTTCAGAGCCTCACGAGCGAGGACGTGGACGGCCAGCCGCAACGTCTGCGCGTGACCGCCACGCTGCGCCTGCATCCGAAATACCAGCCCAAGCTCGAACAGATGGCGAGCCGGCTGAGCATGGAAAAAAGTGTCTCCAGCGTGAGCTGGACGGCGGCGGAAACCGAGGCTGCGCCCGAATAAGCCTCTGCGCTCGCAATACATACGGATTCCTCACGAAATCCTTACTATCGCATTGCTGTTTTGTTTCACTTTCTGAAACACGCCCCGGCAGATTTCAAGAACTGTCAATTCTGGCCCGCTTTCGTGGACGCGCTTTCGACCCTCGGCTAAGCTCGATACACCGTGACTTCGTTCACGCCAACAAGGGGGAATCCAATATGCAACACGGCATCATCGGCTGGCTCATCATCGGCGCAATCGCGGGCTGGCTCGCGGGTCTGCTCGTCAAGGGCGGCGGCTTCGGATTGATCGTCGATATCATCGTCGGCATCGTGGGCGCGTTCATTGGCGGCTGGCTCGCGGGCGTCCTGCACATCAACATCGGCGGCGGCATGATCAGCTCGATCATCACCGCCATCGTCGGCGCGGTCATCCTGCTGTTCGTGATCCGGCTGGTCCGGCGAGCGTAGCGCGGCAGCCTCGCCCAAAAGAAAACGGGAGCACCTTCGCAGGTGCTCCCGTTTTTTTATGCGCGTGTTTTAAATACGTCGCTTACGCGCGGCTTGTTTCGCCATGCTTACGCATTCGCGACGAGACCCTCGCCCACTTCCGGCAGCATCGAGCCCGTTTCGTTGTAGCGCAGATGCATCTCGTACGCCTTCGCGAGATTGTGCGGCGTCTGACCGCCGTGCTTCAGCGCGTCGCGATAGTAGTCGCGCAGCAGGTCGCGATAGAGCGGATGCGCGCAGCGGTCGATGATCAGCGCGGCACGCTCGCGCGGCGCGAGGCCACGCAGGTCGGCGAGACCTTGCTCGGTCACGATCACATCGACGTCGTGCTCGTTGTGATCGACGTGCGGCACCATCGGCACGATGCTCGAAATCTTGCCGTCCTTGGCGATGGCCTTGGTCGCGAAGATCGCGCACGAGGCGTTGCGCGCGAAGTCGCCCGAGCCGCCGATGCCGTTCATCATGTGCGTGCCGCCCACGTGCGTGGAATTCACGTTGCCGTAGATGTCGCATTCGAGCGCGGTGTTCAGCGCGATCAGACCGAGACGGCGGATCACTTCCGGATGGTTGCTCACCTCTTGCGGACGCAGCACGAGCTTGTCGCGATAGCGGTCGAGTTCGGCGAGCACCTGTGCCTGGCGCGGCGCGGAGAGCGTCATGGAAGCGCCCGATGCGAACACCATCTTGCCCGAGTCGATCAGGTCGAAGGTCGAGTCCTGGAGCACTTCCGAATACATCGTGAGCGCTTCGAACGGCGAATCCACGAAGCCCGACAGCACCGCGTTCGCGATCGTGCCGATGCCCGCCTGCAGCGGCGGCAGTTGCGCGCTCATGCGGCCATGCTTCACTTCGTGCTGCAGGAAGTCGATCAGGTGGCCGGCGATGCGCGCGGTTTCCTCATCGGCGGGCAGCACGGTCGAGGGGCTGTCCGGCTCGTTCGTGATGACGATGGCCGCGATCTTCTCCGGCGGAATCTCGATGGCCTGCGTGCCCACGCGATCGTCCACGCGCACGATGGGCAGCGGATCGCGATGCGGGCGGCGGCCCGGAATCCAGACGTCGTGCAGACCTTCGAGACCGAGCGGCTGCGCGAGATTGATTTCGACGATCACCTTCTCCGCGAGAATCGCGAAGCTCGCCGAATTGCCGACCGAAGTCGTGGGGATGATGGCGCCGGTTTCGGTGATGGCCGCGGCCTCGATGATCGCGAGGTCGAGCTTGCCCAGCAGATTCGCGCGCAGCATCTCGACGGTCTCCGAGAGATGCTGGTCGACGAACATCACTTCGCCGCGATTGATGGCCTTGCGCAGCGTGGTGTCCACCTGGAACGGCAGACGGCGTTCGAGCACGCCCGCTTCGGTCAGCATGCGGTCCACGTCGTGGCCGAGCGAGGCGCCGGTCATGAGCGTGATACGCAGCGGCTCTTTCTCTTCACGCGCGCGGCGCGCCAGCTCGATCGGCACGGCCTTCGTGTCGCCGGCGCGGGTAAAGCCGCTGGCGCCCACGCGCATGCCATTGCGCACGAGTTGAGCCGCTTCGGCGGCCGAGGTAATCTTCCCGCGCAAGGCGGCACAACGGATACGGTCTTCGTACATCAAAGTCTCCACAAACTCTCTGATCGCCAAGTGCCCTTTTCAGGTCTCGCTTCGGCGGTTTGCATTTACGGATTGTGCAAAACAGTTTTGCAGCCGGAAATGCGCAAAGCCGCAGGACCCATACGCAGGCGCCGCGGCAAGAATCTCAAGCGTGCGCCAGCACATCGCGGGCGGTTACTCGATCTCAGCTACCAAAATAAATGTTGCAGAAGCTGACCGGTCCGACGCATTCGTCTTTGACGGCCGACTTCGCGACTTCGCGCGCGGGCGCTTGCGCGGCCGATTGAACCGCGCCTTGTGCGACCTGCTGAGGGACGCTCGCTGCCGGTGCTTCGCTCTGTGCATAAGCAGCGGCGGCGGCAAACAGCGAACAGGCAACAACAGCGATCTTCAGGGACTTCATTTCACTCTCCAGTGCTAACGGGTACTGCCGAAGCAGTGATGTGACTATATGACTCACGCCTGGATAAATTAAGAAGCCCGGCTGGAAGGCATTCTTCCAAGCCACGCGAGGATCGCGCGCGGGTCAAACGTTAAAGCACATTGAAGCGTTCGTTCAATGCGACAGATCAATGAGAGTTCGAATGCGATCGCGGCCAGAACGGCCGGCCGCGCGCGGCGCGGCGCGCGAGGGCGCCAAGGGGCGCATCGCGGTCGATCAGCGCGCTGCGAATGAAGTGCAGATGGCTCAGGATGCGTTGCACGTCGTGACGGCGCTCACGGTCGTGCTGGACGGACGGCAGCGCCTCCTGGGCGATCCATGTGGCCCCGCGCAGGGCGCTCAGCGTGCGGTCGAGCTGCGCCGCGTCGGGGTGCTCGAACAGGCCCGAGATATCGTCGAGCAGATGCCCGAAGCTCACGCGCCAGCGCGGATTGACGAGATCGAGCCACGCGGCATGCTCCACCTCGCTGCGCAGGTCGATCACGGCATGCCCCACTTCGAGCGTCACGAGCATCCAGCGCAGCGCGCGCCGATGCGCCTGCTTGCGGCCGTTGAGCAGCAGACGCAACTGGTGCATCAGATCGTGCGCGCCGGACTGGAACTGCTGGTTCAGGCCCGCCAGTTCGCCCCGGCACGCGATCACGACCTGACCGCGCAGCGCGACGCACATACGCGCCACGAGCCAGTTCATGTGAGGCGGGAACACCACGGCGAACGCAAGCGCGGCCACCACCATCGCCGCCACGACGGCGAGACCGTTGTTGACCAGCAGATCGGGCGTGTACGAGATGACGTTGTCCGGCCCGGCGAGCAGACACAGGAACACCGAGAAGCCCACGCCGAAGCCCGCGATGCGCGGCCGCGTCGCGAGGAACGCGCCCAGCGCGAGCAAGGGCGCGAGCGCCGCGCACAACAGCGGAAATCCATCGACGTTCGGATAGACGTAGCACATCAGCCAATAGCCGACGACGGCGGCGCAGCCCGCGCCCGCAGCCATCTGAAACGCCATGCGCGTGGCACGCGGCGCCGACGAGGTGAGCGCGCACGTGAGCGCCCCGGCGATCATCGCGAGACCGCCGCTCGGCCAGTCGGTTTCCACCCAGAACCAGCCCAGCGCGGCGACCACCACGGCCGTGCGCATGAAGGTGAACGCGACCACATACCAGCTCGTCCGCGGCACATAGCGCGTGACGCGCGGCTCGGGCGGCAGCCCGGCCTGCGTGAGCGACGCCCACGTCCGGCTGTAACGCGCGATCTCCGACGTGAAGCGATAGATCAGCTCCGCCGTGGTATCGAAGTCCTGCAGCACGTCGGGCGCATTCGTTTCGAGCGGACGGCGCGTCTCGCGCACGTGACGCGGCAGCGTACGCTGAAAGGCTTCAAGACTTTCAGCGAGACGCAGCGCATACGTTCGATCGGTCTCGCCCTGGCGCGGACGCTGCGCGAGCGCTCCCGCAAGTTCGCTGAAATATGGCGCGAGCGGCGCGATGGCCTCGTCGGTCCAGCGCAGCCGCTTCTTCAACTGGCGCAGCGCGTGCAGGCGGGCGCACACGTCCATGAACTCGCCGTTGAGGCGCGCGAGCAACTGGCTACGCGCGCGCATCGTCGGATCTTCGAAAAATGAGAAAGCGCGCGTGGCTTCGAAACCGACGATCTCGTCGACAAGGCGCGCGAATCGTCCTTCGAATGCGCCCCTTTCAAGACCGCCTGACAACACGCCAGCAGCGAACTGAGTAAAATCGAGATAACGAGTGCGCAAGGTGCGCTCAAGCACCGAGCCCGTTTGACGGGGCACGATGACGGCGCTGACCACCCCGGAGCACAAGATGCCCACGGCCACTTCCGCCCCGCGTCCGAGCGCGGCGAGAAAGAGGCCATTGGGCTGCATCACGAGCGGGATGCCGATCAGCGCCGCGGTATAGCCGGCCAGCACGAACGCGTACCAACGAAAATGCCGATTCCGCATGGCAGCCGCCGTACAGGCGGCGACCCACACCGTCATCCCCGCGATGTAGAGCTCGGGCTGCTGGATAAACACGGCCCCGAGGACCACCGCCGCCACCATCCCGACCGCCGTGCCGACGATGCGGTACACGCTCTTCGCGAACACCATGCCGGAGAGCGGCTGCATCAGCACGAACACCGTCGTCATCGCGATACGCGGCTGCGGGAGATCGAGCAGCATCGCAATGCCCATCGCCAGCAAACCCGCCGTGACCGTTTTCAGCAGGTGCAGCCAGATCGCGCCATGGCCGGCTCGCCATTCGCGCAGGCCGCGCCGCGCCGCGCGCCAAAGAATTTCAGCGCGCCGACGCGAGTCGATCGCTCGATGTATCGCTGGCTGGCGGTTCATGGACTGCGGACTACGCTCGGAATGATACGAAGAATGCCGCTGCTTACGCAGGGCAGAACAACGTGGTTGCACGGGGCCGGAGCGTGCGGTGATCGCGAATCCACTCTGGCCGACAGGCGCCGATTGTAGGAGCCTCACTGGAGCGAATTAACGGGAGGGACGGGGAACGTCCGTTCCAGATCGCTCAACAATGTGAGGGTCTGCAAGGCGGACAATATCGTTTTCGCACCGAACAAGAACGTTCAGAAGAAGGTCTGATGGATACGCTACAAAATATGCGGGTGTTTGTCCGCGTCGTCGAAGCCGGCAGTTTTACTGCCGCGGCTCAATCGCTCGATTCGACGACGGGTGCGATGTCTCGCGCAGTCTCGGAACTCGAGGCGCATTTGCGCACGCGTCTGCTCAATCGCTCGACGCGACGGCTCGCGCTGACGCCTGCGGGCGAGCGCTATCTCAAGCGCTGCAAGCAGATTCTCTCCGACGTCGACAGCGCCGAAGAAGAAGCGAGCTGCGCGCATGAACGCCCCGCAGGCGCGTTGCGCATGCACAGTTTCGCGAGTATCGGCCAGCAATATGTGCTGCCCGCGATCTCGCGTTATCGCGCGCTGCATCCGGAAGTGACGTGCGAACTCACGCTCTCGCAGCGTCTGCCCGATCTGTTCGAGGGCAGCAGTGACGTCTCGGTGATTACGGCGGCTTCGTTGCCGAACTCGGATCTGGTCTCGCACCAGTTGGGTTCGACGTGCAGCATTCTGTGTGCGTCGCCCGGCTATGTGCATACGCACGGCGCGCCGCGCACGCCCGCCGATCTCGCGCATCACGACTGCCTGATTCTCAAGACGCCGACGTCGCCCGCGCACGAATGGACGCTTGAAGGTCCGGAAGGCGGCGTGGAAATGCACGTCGACGGGCCGGTGCAGGTGAATATCGCCGAGTCGCTCGCGGTTGCGATTCGCGAAGGCATGGGTATCGGCATGCTGCCGGTCTATGCGGCCATCGAAGGGCTGCGCAATGGCACGCTCGTGCGTGTGCTTCCGCAACACATTCTGCAGAAAGTTAACGTGTACGCGCTGTATCCGTCGCGCAAATTCGTCGATGCGAAGACGAAGACGTGGGTGGAATTTTTGCGCGCGCATCTCCCGCAGGTGATTGCCCGCGATATGGCGCTGCTCGAGGAGCTGACGCAGGAACAACTCGTCGATGCCGCGTCGATCACGACGCCTGATGCCCTGACTGCGGCTCAGAAGACCGAGGATTAAATCTGCGTGATTAGATGGCGAAGGCAAAACGGCCGTCCCTTGGGACGGCCGTTTGCCAGCAAACTGGCTAAGCCGCGAGGTTTACGAACGAGACGGATTTTGGCGACGCGTATTTCCCACGCCCAAACGC